>CAZGOT010000234.1:0-4709 GCA_964527495.1 uncultured Haliscomenobacter sp. | reverse complement strand
CAAAAAGTGGGGTACGCAACTGGCTTGGTCTTTCTCAAAGGCATTTTGGATTTGAAAAGGGTGCATTGAAAATTGATGCGCTGGAGGAAGGGGATGAAGTCCTGGATACCCTGCATGTCCAAAAAATTTGCAGCCACGATCGGCCCTGGGTGCGGATGAAGGGTAGGGGTAAGCACCGTCGCTGGGAACTCAACTATACCATGACGATGTCCCGCGAGGAATATGAAAAACCGGATACCGTCCGGGCTTTACTGGAGGAAATTGGAGTAGATACCCGCAAACTGGAGATTATTCATGCGGTGTGGTACCGATTCCGGGGGGCATTGAGTCGGCAGTGGCGAAAGGGTAAGGTCTTTCTCGCCGGGGATGCTGCCCATGTTACTCCACCATATATCGGCCAGGGGATGTGCGCTGGATTCCGCGATGCCCTGAACCTCTCCTGGAAACTTGATCTGGTACTGAAAAATACCTGCCAGGAGACTATCCTCGATACGTATCAATCAGAGCGCGTACCCCAGGTTAGGATCAATATTCTAATAGCCATTGCGATTGGACGGTTGTTTACGACGCGCTTGTGGTACCTGCTCAAGTTCTTTTCGGTAATTCCCGGTTTGCGTGATGTGTTACTGCGTATCCAGCTTCCGCTCGATCCACTCGGGAAAAATGGCATTTGGGGTATGGGAAAGCCCAGCAGGACCTTATTCCCTCAATTTAAAATGGACTCAGGTTTATTTTCAGATGTTTTGCTTGAAAAAAAGTGGGCAATCGTTGCATTAGGAGGGGTGTTTTCGCCAGAGGAATCTATGGAGGCGGAGAAAGCGGGACTTTTACCTGTATCGTTTTCAGACAAAGAAGCAAATTTTGGCTTTATGCAAACATGGTCCGAAAAGCATAAAGCCAGGTTTGTAGTCGTTCGTCCAGATTTGTATGTGTTCTCCGGGGGATATCATGCTGTTCCCTTAATACAGGCGTATAAGCAAAGCAAGAAAGCACATTTCGCTCTATTTTAAAGTGGGGGAATTATGAGTATTTTCTCAAAAATCTTACCTTGATAGTCTAATGAATAAACGCTCCATGAAAATCTTAAAATACGCGGTATTTTTCTTGCTTGTCCTCGTTCTGTGCATCTGGGCAGGGAAAGACTTGTTGGTGAATGCAATTATCAAGCGGGTGGCAGAGCAAAACTTTAGCCTTCACCGCCATGAATGGCTCGATGATGGCAAAGTACATGTGATCATGATCGGCACCGGGAGCCCTGCTGCAGAAGCAAATGTGGCACAGTCTTGTATGGCTATTATCCACAACAATGAATTTCTGCTGTTCGATGCCGGAGGTGGATCAGCGCGAAAGGGAGAGGTTTTCGGACTGCCTGTCCAGAAATTGAGCAGGATGTTCATCAGCCATTTTCATTCCGACCATATCCTGGATATAGATGCCTGGATGGATGTTTCCTGGCGGGGTGGAAGGCGCGATAGTCTTTATGTACACGGTGCACCTGGAATTGAAGAAATTGTAGGCGGATTCAATCAGGCTTTGAAAGCGGACGCTTCCTACCGCGCAAAAAATATCGCTTCTTCTCCGGATATCGCCTTCGCCGTGGCTTACCCCCGGCCTATGCAGCTACCAGAAAAAGATTCCCTGCGCCTGGTTTACGAAAGTCCGGGTGGAATCCGCGTTTTTGCTTTTGAGGTAAGCCACTGGCCGGTTGTACCTGCTTTGGGCTACCGGATTGAAGCAAACGGAAAGGTAATTGTATATAGTGGCGATACTAAAAAAGATTTGCGCATGGTTCGCCATGCGCGTGGTGCCGACTTGCTTGTACACGAAGCCTACAACCGCAACCTGATGGTCAAAGGTCTTGCTTATGGCGAAAAATTGCCTCCGGAGAAACAAGATCAGGCTGTTTTGGACCAGGCACGCCAAACGCCTCATTATCACACAGATCCTATGGAGGTGGCCGATATCGCCCAAAAAGCCGGGGTGAAAAAAATCGTATTTACCCATGTCATACCGCCTCTGCCACCTGGGTTGGCAAGAAAACTTTTTGTGGAACCTCAATTCCTGAAGGGGATCCGCGATACGTACGATGGCAAATTCGTTATTGCCAGTGATGGTATGCACTTTGAACTGTAACAATATTTGCAGGCTTGCGCTTTTGTTTATAGGTACCTCTATTAATCCTCCGCATCTGCCGGGTTTTTGGGGTAAAGTTGTATTTGCGCATTCCTGAAATGGGAAGCGCCAAAAGCTATTTTTTTTATTTCGATTCTTTAATATGCCATTATGGGCCATTATCTGGTTAAATTCCGCTCCGGTGCTTCTGAATACTGGGGCCTGAAAGAAAAGGAATACTTTCTTCCATTAAAAGAACAGCCGCAAGATTTGCGTTCCTTGATTCTTGCAAAAGAAGATTTTCTTGATGCCGGAAATATCCTGGAGGATCAAATTCCGGCAGAGGGAACTGAATTGTTAGCCCCGGTTTCCAGACCGCTGCGCATTATTTGCCAAGGGGTCAATTATGCTTCCCATCGCGAAGAGTCTGCCCTCGACAGAAACTCGCGGGGTAATGTCATGTTCGCAAAGGACGAGAGTGCCATAACTGGTCCTTCAAGCCCGGTTATGCGGCCAAAGGACTGCCATTGCCTGGATTATGAGGTTGAGCTGGGTCTGATTATTGGTGCGGATATCCAGCGACCGGTAGAAATTACTCCCGAAAACCTGGATAAGTACATAGCGGGTTTTCTTATCGCTAATGATTTTTCTCCCCGCGATTTGCAGTATAAAGAGGATTACGCGCAGTGGTACAAGGCTAAAAGCTGCCGTACCATGTTGCCACTGGGCCCCGTCCTGTACCTTCCGGATAAAGAGGATTTTGCTGAGCTCTTCCATCTGCGTCTGCAGCTTTGGGTCAATGATACACTCCGGCAGGATGCCCATACCGGGCAACTGATTTTTAAACCGGCAGAGACGCTCACCGAAATTTCTACTTTTATGAATCTCAATGCCGGCGACCTGCTGCTGACGGGTACGCCTGGCGGGGTTGTGGTTAAAGCTCCTGGAAAGTTGCTTCAGGGTATAGCGACATGGCTGCTGAGCAACGAAAAAAAAGTGGAAATCCTGCGCCGTAAAAAGGCGCTGTATCTTCAGGATGGGGATATCGTTACTGCCAGAATCTATTCTCCCAATGGCAGGATAGACCTTGGGATACAGCAAAATACTATTGTTCCTTTTGAGCTGAAAAAGGATTAGTTGAATCGAATTTATGTTTTATGTCCAATCAACACGTTAGCAAATTTCAACACCACGTTTTTTATGTGGAGGACTTGAAGCGGTCGAAGGAATTCTATATGGAATTGTTCGACTTGCAGTTTTCTGCGCTCAACCATCCGGATAGTAGTGCGGCAATGCGCCTTTCCCAACAGGAAATGCATTTTTTTAGCTTTGGTTTTTACCATCATGATATCTGTATGGTCAAACACCACAAGCTGAAAATGGATAATGGCTCCATGCTGCACTATACGATGGTGGCCCGGGATAAGGCATCATTTCTCCGCATTCTGCAAAAAGGAAAGGAAATGGGTATCCCCATGCGATCGGGTAGGATGTTGTCTTCTGCCGCGATGCAACCGGAATGGGAAGCCTTCTGTTTTCAGGATCCCGACCGCCATTGGATCGAATTATTGTACAAACCTTCAACCGATCAGTAATGCGCAAGTTAAACTACGTTCCGCCTAATGTGCTGCCAATGCCCTTGCAACGCATTGCTTTCCTGATGAAGTATAAATGGTTCCGGGAGTTGGTGCTCCTGCCTGGTACTCTTACGGGTAAGCGCTTTTCAAATAAAACGGAGGATTATGGGGTATTCCAACCTTCCCGCATTGCACACCTGGATCAGATTTCCCTTTATGTGCGGGATATGGAAACAAGCAGGCGGTGGTACGAGGACCTGGCTGGGATGATCCACAGCAGGACTTGTGAAAAGGTGCCCCATCCTTATTGGGAGGGATATACCATACGCTGCTGTTACATGAGCTGCACCGATCATCCGGAATGTCTGGTTCTGGTGGAGGCGTATGATGCTGCTGGGAACCTTTTTATTCCCTCAGGGATGAGTTTCTTTCATTTTGCCCTCGAACTCGAGGGCAATCGCCTCGAAAATGTCGTTGCTTTTGCTGAGGAAGCCCGCAAAAAAGGCTACACGCCCAATTATGGCCCCGCCCGGCATAACGACACTCCTCCGCATGGGGACGGCGAAACCGGGGGGAATGTGGCAGTGTATTTTTATGACCCCGACTATAACAATGTCGAGTTTTGTGCCTCTATGGACACCATCGAAAACTACCGTTGACCTTTTTTGCTTAAAACCGCCAGGTAAGGCCCGCTGCCGGCAGCACAGGCAATTGGTTTACCCGCTGATTGTTAAGGCGGTCCACATAGAAAATATTGGGACGGTTATACACATTGGTGACGCTGGCGTGGCATTCCAGGGTGCTCTTGTCGCCAGTAGGCAAGGTATATTTCAGGGATACATCGAGCCGGTGAAAATAGGGCAGACGCCCGCCATTGCGGGTTTCCGACAGGATGATTCCAAGGGGGAAATTCCCTGTGCGCACATCGGTGCGCAAAAGATCCCGCTCAAGGGGGACGGCCTGGTAAAAGCCCTGCGTCTGGGTGAAAGGAAACCCCGAACCAAGGTTCCACCGAAGCCC
>CAZGOT010000233.1:0-4727 GCA_964527495.1 uncultured Haliscomenobacter sp. | reverse complement strand
CGCTGACCGACACCCTGCTCTTCGCAGAGCGTGGCCGCGAAATGATCGCCGAAATGACGCGCCGTCAGGATCAGATCCGCTTCGGTAAGTGGGGAGGCACCTGGTGGGAAAAGCCTTCTACTGCCAACAAGCCACATCAGATTATCTTCCCGATTCCAAAAGTACAGCTGGATGCTAACTCCAAGCTGAAGCAAAACGCAGGGTATTAATCCGGATTTGCAAAATTTTGGAAATAACCTGTCGAACCGCCGCGCCCTATCCTAAAGGGCGCGGCGTTCGCGTTTATGTGTACTTAAGCATTCGAGCAAATGGAAAGATTTTTTCATACCTCTTGCTATTTCCGTTCTCTGGTTGCCGGACTGTTTGCCCTGGTATTCATCGGCATCTCTGCTTGTGAAACCAAAAAAAACGAAGCTTCAACGTTGTTTAAGCTTCGCCTGCCCCACGAAACGGGTATTTCCTTTCGCAATGATCTCGCCTATACCGAAACGCTTAACCCCTATACCTTCCGAAATTTTTACAACGGAGGAGGGGTTGGCCTGGGCGATTTTAACAAGGACGGCCTGCTGGATGTCTTCTTTTCCGGCAATCTCGTCGCCAATAAACTCTACCTCAATAAAGGGAATTTCACTTTTGAAGATGTTACCCGGTCGGCCAGAATTGGCAGCGAAGGGGTGTGGACCACCGGAGTGAGCATCGCAGATATCAATGGTGATGGGTGGCTCGATATCTATATTTGCAAATCCGGCCCACCGGGTGGGGCTAATCGCCACAACGAATTGTTTATCAATGATGCCAATGGCGAGGGTAAACTGCCGACTTTCACTGAACAGGCAAAGGAGTATAGACTCGACGATCAGGGCCTTTCTACCCATGCCGCTTTTTTTGATTATGATAAAGACGGTGACCTCGACCTCTATCTGCTCAACAATAGCATGCGTTCTATTGGGGCTTATGACCTCCGCAAAGATCAACGCAAAATCCCGGACCCGGAAGGGGGGAATAAACTGTATCGCAATGACGGTAATATCTTTTCCGATGTGACACTCGATGCCGGTATCTATTGCAGCGCAATCGGCTTTGGACTGGGGGTCACCATTGGCGATATCAATAAAGATGGCTGGCAGGATATCTATGTATCCAATGACTTTTTTGAAAAAGACTATCTGTATATCAATAATAAAAACGGTACCTTCAGCGAGCGCCTGGAGGAGTACCTGCAGGAGATCAGCATGGGTGCAATGGGAGCGGATATCGCCGATATTAATAATGATGCCTTGCCCGAAATTTTTGTAACCGAAATGCTCCCGGAAAACGATGCCCGATTGAAAACGACAGCGCAGTTTGAAAAATGGGATAAATACCAGGCTAACCTGGCACAAGGGTATTTTCACCAATTTAGCCGGAATACCCTGCAACTCAATAATGGTCAAACGGCAGACGGCAACTGGTCCTTCTCCGAAATTTCCCGCTTTGCCGGGGTACACGCAACCGACTGGAGCTGGGGCGCCCTTATCCTCGATATGGACAATGACGGCTGGAAAGATATTTTTGTCGCGAACGGCATTTTTAAAGACTTGCTCAACCAGGATTATGTGAACTTTATCGCAGACCCGCAGATTGTCCGGCGGATGATACTGGAAAAAAAGGACGTTATCCGCCAGCTTATTGACTCTATACCCTCTAATAAAATCCCCAATTACGCTTTCCACAATAAGGGTAACCTGCGTTTTTCCAACCAGGCAGACGTTTGGGGTCTGGGACAGCCTTCCCATTCCAACGGCTCAGCTTATGGCGATCTGGATAACGATGGCGACCTCGACCTGGTCGTCAATAATGTCAATATGCCTGCCTTTGTGTATGAAAACCGCAGTAATGAGCTTCGACCCGAACATGCTGCACTTACCGTCCAACTTAAAGGGCAGGGGACAAATACTTTTGCCCTGGGGACTAAAGTTACTCTTTTCGTCAAAGGAAAAACCTTTTACCAGGAGCTCGCGCCCATGCGGGGTTTCATGTCCTCTGTGGATTACCGGCTACATTTCGGCCTGGGGCGGGATACCCTTGTGGACTCTCTGGTGGTGGAATGGCCAGATGACCGCCTTACGGTGATGACGGGTATTCCTGCACGTCAGATGCTGCAACTTGAACAAAAGGATGCATTTGTCCGTACCTCCCTTCCTGAAGCCCGGAAAGTGATGCCAGTATTCAAAATCCAACCCCTGCCCAACGGAATAGGATTTCGGCACCAGGAGTCGGCATTCGTGGATTTTGATAGCGAGCGGCTACTTTTTCAGATGAGCTCCAATGAAGGTCCCTGTACCTGCACAGGGGATATTAACCAGGATGGGCGACAGGACTTTTATATCGGAGGTGCCAAGGGGCAGGGGGGCAGATTATTTGTTCAGCTTCCCGATGGGCGTTTTCGGGAAATGGCTACGGCGCTATTCGATCAGGATGCTGAATCCGAAGATACCGGATGTGCAATTTTCGATGCCAATAAGGACGGCCTCTCCGATTTGTACGTCACCAGTGGGAGTAACGAGGTATCGGGGGCTTCCCTTACGCTTCTCGACCGCCTGTACATCCACAAAGGCAATGGGATATTGGAGAAGAGCAATCAGGTTTTTCCCAGTCCGCTCCGCATAGAGAGTACCTCGGCGGTAAAAACTGCCGATTTCGATGGGGATGGTGACCAGGATGTATTTGTTGGTGGCCGGATTACGCCAGGTATTTACGGGCAACCACAATATGGACATATCCTGCGCAATGATGGCAAGGGAAACTTTGAGGACGTTGCGCCGATCATTGCTCCCGGACTGCTGAAGGTAGGAATGATTACGGATGCCGATTGGGCAGATTTCAACGGAGATGGTACCTTGGATCTTGCGATCGTAGGAGAATGGATGCCGGTGACTATTTTCCTGCAAAAGAGTGGCAGGTTCGAAGATCAAACTACGGCTGCAGGCTTTGGCGATACCCATGGTTGGTATCACGCACTGGAAATTGCAGACTTCAACGGCGATGGGCTTCAGGATCTTGCGGTGGGGAATCATGGGTTAAATTCGCGTTTCCGGGCATCCGATAAGGAGCCTTTATCCCTATATGTCAACGATTTTGATCAAAATGGTACGGTGGAACAGGTGCTGTCCCGATACAACGGCGGACTTGATTTGCCCCTCAACCTGCGGCAGGACATCGTAATGCAGGTTCCCTCGCTAAAAAAACGCTACCTTCGCTATGAAAACTATGTGAATCAGCAAGTAGCAGATATTTTCCCTGCGGATCAATTTCCGAATACCCTTGTGCTAAAGACCTTTACCCTGTCCACAGCGGTATGGTTAAATTCCGGTGGGGGAAAATTCGTGCGCCTGGAATTGCCTCCCGAGGCGCAGTTTTTCCCGGTCTATGCCATTCTTTCCGGAGACTTTGATCGTGACGGAAAGCTTGATTTACTGCTGGGGGGTAACCAATACAACGCAAAACCTGAAACCGGCATCTATGCCGCGGGCAAAGGCCTCTTGCTGCGTGGCAATGGCAAAGGTGGGTTTACAGCGCTATCCCCGGGAGAATCCGGTTTGCGGATTTCCGGACAAATCCGATCTTTGAGCCCGATAAGGATCAAAGACAGGCCTTTCGTGCTCATTGGAAAAAATAATGATTATCCACAACTTCTAAGTTACTGAGCTATGCGCTATATCGTTTCTGTTCGCACACTATTACCTGTTTTGGCCGTCCTGCTGTTGATGGCCGGAGCTACCTCCTGTACTCAAGAGCCTTCCAGGGAGAAGAATGCAAAGGAAAACCTGGATTACCTTTTCCTGGACTTGTTTTTTGGTATGGAACGACAAGAATTTTTTGATTACTGCTGGGAAATGAACAAACAGAAAAAGTTTGTCCATGGTACCGGCGGCAGCAATGCCAATGTTGAATACTTGCTCAAAGACGAACTGGCCGAACCGGTACTTATGCGTTTTTATCCCAACTTTCATGAAGACAAAATTTATGAAATGCCAGTCTTGTTTACCTATGCCTCCTGGGCTCCCTGGAATAGACAATACTGGTCGGATAAATTACTGGAACAAATGTACGGCGTATTTAAAAAATGGTACGGGGATGATTTTAAAGTAATCAATCACCCTCGCCAGGGCAAGATTTATGCTAAAATAGATGGCTATCGCCGGATAAATCTCTTCATTCGGGACGATCAGTACGTGCAGGCCGTTTTTACGGATATGCGGGTGGAGACGAAGAAGAAAAAATCCGGGGAATAAATTTATCACACAAGTCCTTTGGTGGCTGACGCCGCCAATAATTATTTTGAATATGGGTTGTGTAAAAAGTCTTTTGCCGCCTTCGGCGGCGAAAGAAAATTTTGAATGGACACTGTTTTATCTCATTTTGCGAAGCAAAATGAGATAAAACAGTGTCCATTCAAAATAAAATTTGGCGGCGTAAGCCGGCAAACGAAAAGCCGAGGGCTTTTTACACAACCCCCATTCAGAACTTTCTGGGGTTGTGTAAAAAGGCCTGGCGGCAGCACTTTGGCGGCTTACGCCGCCAAAGAATATTTTTTTGAGACGTCTATTTTGATGGTTTTGCAAAGCAAAACCATCAAAATCGACGTCTTAAAAAAATTTTATGGGGTTGTGTAAAAAGCCCCCGGCTTTTCATTTGGCGGCTTGCGCCGCCAATAATTATTTTGAAGAGACATCATTTTCAATCAT
>CAZGOT010000232.1:0-4750 GCA_964527495.1 uncultured Haliscomenobacter sp. | reverse complement strand
AAATTTTCGTCGCTACTACTACCGCAGCAGCATTTCAGAAGTAGGTGATCTTTCTACGATGTATGGGTGGGAGGAATTTGAGGCCTTAGGCTATAAGGCTTTACCTGGAAAGGTACATTCGGTAGTACTCGAAAATGTCCAGGAACTAAGCAAACTGGATCTTCCTGCTTTACTTAAATCCGGCGTGACAGATTTCCCCGTACGCATTTCACAAAATTCACTGGAATTGAGCAAACTACCTGTCAAGGTAGTCGCACCTGGTGAAAAAAATGGTGCAATACGCCTGGGAACTAACCCTTCGGTACTTTTACAAAAAAATGGGGAAACCCATTATGTGATCGTCAATGGTGGATTGTTTGATCTGCGCAAAGACCCCAACTTGATCAAGGAAGCGGTAAAGAATGTCTCTTCCCGCTAAAAATAGGGTCTATTCAAAATAAACATTTGGCGGCTTGCGCCGCCAAATGTTATTTTAAATGAACGACGTTTTGCCTCATTTTGCAAAGCAAAATGAGGCAAAACGTCGTTCATTTAAAATTTTCTTTCGCCGCCGAAGGCGGCGGAATCCTTTTCACACAATCACAGATTTCAATACAAAGAAACCGGTTTCGTCACCTTGAACAAGGAGCCTTGTGCCGCCTCCACTTTTTTCTGGTACGCAGCAAAGTCCTTGTCAAAGAAGGCATTGATTTCCGCCAGGACCTCTGCGGTATGGCGGCGTGCTTGCTCCATAGTGCGGGAAACTGCCTGATTGGCCGTACCTTCGAGTGAGCGCATATATTGCATTACTGCACCGATAGAGCGAGACAACGGAACTCCGGGGTATGGTGCCACTTTTGAGCCCCCTTCCCCCCAGATGCGTTTTTCGATAGCAGCGATGCTATCCTGCAGGGATTTTCCAAGTTTGGCAATTTGCTGGCGTACACTATCTACTGCAGGCTCCATGGCGGTATCAACCCGTTTGATAGCTTTTGAAGCTTCCCGCAGGCGCTCAGCCCCCGCTGCAGCTGCTTTGACGATTTTCTCCATATCCTTATATACTGCTTCCCGAGCCTGTAAATCTGCCATAGAAACCTGAATACGGGGATCGGAGTGGACCGTAACCGTTGCAGAGTCCTTGTGGGTGCCATAAACAACAAGTATTTTATAGGTTCCAGGCAGGACTTCAGGGCCACCGGGAGGATCGGCATCCGGGCGCGGGTCCTGTCGGGAGAGCCCTGGAGTGCCATTGCGCTCCAACCCCCAGTAAATGCGGGTCAAACCAGTATCCAGCGGCGTTTTAAAGTTGCGTACCGTATCTCCCGCTGCATTTAGAATGAAGACTTTCGCATTTTCCGGTCTTTTTGCCGGTGCTGCTTTGGCAGGTACGGGTGCTTCAGTGGCAGGCGGAGTGCTGGATTTTTTTCCTTTGGTTGCTGGGGCAACAGGTTCTGCTACTGCTTTGGCGGGAGCAGACATATAGGAATCCGGTTTGTTCCAGATCGAGATATTAGCACCAGGCATTTTGCTCGCACCCTCGTATTGTGCCATGGCCGGGAAGTGATATCCCTGGAAGGATTTGAACTCTGCCAGGTAGGCGTCTGGAACGGGAAAAACCCTCAGAGGCTGCTCCAGGACTTTCCCAGCGGTTTGGGACATTTCCCGGAAAGGACGCAGATCGTCAAAAATCCACAGCCCGGCCAAAAGTTCCAATGACCAGATCGGCATCCCGTGGGTGAATCTTGAGGTCGGCAGTAGGGACAGAAGGGTATCCATTCATCCATTTGTTCCAGTTTTGTCCTCCGTCAATGCTGAAGTATAATCCAAAATCAGTACCCAACCAAAGGTGACCGGGTGCCTGAGGATCCTGAGTAATGGACAAGGCGTAACCCTGAACTTTTTGTTCATCAGCAATCTGGCGGAAAGTTTGTCCAAAATCTGTAGTATGAAAAACCATGGGCCGCCAGTCATTTCGCCGGTAATCATTGACAATGACGAATGCTTCGGCAGGGTTTTTGGCAGAAACTTCGATGAAGGGAATCCAGCTTCCTGGTTTGACCCCGGAGAGTTTTGCTAGCAGATTAGTCCAGGTTTTACCGCCATCGCGGGTAATTTGCAGGTTACCGTCGTCGGTACCTGCCCAAATGACCTTGGCATCTGCGGGGCTTGGGGCAATGACGAGGATGGTGGTGTTATTTTCTGCAGAAGTGACATCATAGGTAAGGCCACCGGTATCCTTGCGCTGCCGGGAGGTGTCATTGGTGGTGAGGTCGGGGGAGAGGATTTCCCAGGTTTGGCCACAGTCTTTGCTGTAGTGGACAAACTGGCTACCGTAGTAAATGCCGCAGGGGTTGAAGGGATCCTGTGCGAAGGCGGCATTCCAGTTGAACCGAAGTTCCACCCCATCAGGATGCGTGGGCTTGATGAAGGAGGATTTGCCGGTTTTGGTATCAATATACCCCAGGTTGCCACCTTGCGACATGGCATAAACGTACCGATTGTTGTCTGGGCGGAAAGCGACATCGAAGCCGTCGCCAAAATATACTTCCTGCCAGTGGTAGTTGCGGATACCGCCTTCCTGCCACACATTGCTCGGGCCGATGAAGGAGCCGTTGTCCTGCAGGCCACCACCTACATTATAGGGGATATCCATGTCGAAATTGACGTGATAAAACTGGCCAACCGGGATATTTTCAGAAAATACCCAGTTTATCCCCCCATCACGGGTTATATTCAGGCCACCGTCGTTGCCGTCAATCATGAAGTTGGGGTTATCCGGGTGGATCCACCAGGCGTGATGATCCGGGTGAACCCCCGAGTAGGGCAGTAGTGTCTCGAAAGTTTTGCCACCATCTTCGCTTTTGGTGACGAGGGAAAACAGGTTGTAGATCCGGTTCTCATTTTTGGGATCTACATAGATTTCGTGGTAATAAAAAGGCCGGTTGCTTACGGCATCTCCTTTGGAAACAAGGGTCCATTTCTGGCCGCCATCGGTAGATTTATACAGTCCGTTTTCTTTTGCTTCAACCAGTGCATAGACAATATTTGGCTTAGAGCGGGCGATAGCGAGACCTGTACGTCCGAGATCGCCTTTGGGGAGTCCGTCTTTTTCGGTAAGTTTCACCCAGGTATCACCGCCATCGTAGGTGACAAAAATACCTGATCCGGGCCCGCCGGAAGTAAATCGCCAGGGCTGCCGACCATATTCCCATAGGGCTGCGATAATTTTTTTAGGGTTGGAGGGATCCATTACCATATCGGCAACGCCTGAGCGATCATTCGTATAAAGAATTTTTTCCCAGGTTTTGCCGCCATCCCTGGTGCGATAAACACCCCGCTCGGTATTTGGTCCAAAGGGAGAACCTTGTGCACCAACATAGACCACATTAGGGTTTTCTGTACTGATCAGGATTCGGTGGATAGTTTTGGTTTCCTTCAACCCCATATACTGCCAGGTTTTGCCCGCATCCAATGACCGGTAGATGCCTGCACCGGTATTCAGGGAGTTACGGGGATTACCTTCGCCGGTACCTACCCATACCTCACTGGGGTTATTTTGGTTGATAGCAATAGCGCCTATGGATTGTACAGGCTGGTCTTCGAAGATGGGTTCCCAGCGGATTCCGCCACTTTCCGACTTCCAGACGCCACCGGAGGCTGTTCCGGCATAGATAATATCCGTATTTTTCAACACCGCGTCAATGGCTGTTACCCTGCCACTCATGCCGGCAGGTCCTATATTTCTGGGTTTCACTCCCTTGAGCCATTTAGTGTCGATAGGTTGTGCGGCAATAATGGAGGGTAGAATGCCACAAAGCCACAGAAACAAAATTATTTTTCTCATACGATGGATTTATTGGGAAAATTAAGGATTGTAGTATTGAATGCCTTAATAGTAAGTAACCCGAAGCATCAGGGTTATCGGCTTTGGGGCTTACTTTTTATCTCCAAAGAGTTCATTCAGCATATTGGCCAACCGATATCCGCTCAGGGCAAGCTGTCGGCGCACAACTTCCTGACCATTCTGGAGGTAGGTTTCGGTTGGCTCATCTCCGGGCATGAGGAAGATATCCCTTCCACGGTTATCTTTTCCTTTTACTCCGCGATATCCATGGGAAATAGCCAGTTTATGACCCTCCAGTGCCCAGAAGTCGGCATCCAGTTGTCCGGCATTGTTAAGATCCTTTTCAGGGAATTCCCGCATCAATTTTTTGGCGAGATCCCTGATCCGTTCTATTTGCTGTTCGTTGAGAGGTTCACGAGCCTTGCCATAAGGCCGGATATCATTGTAAGCGCTTAAAAAACCACAGCCATCGTCCCACAGGGCATGGAGGTTGTTCCAGGTTTGGCTGTTGATTTTAAATTCATTGCCGCCGCGGTTGCCTCCCGGGAGGGTATTGGAGTATACCGAGGTACTGTGTAGCGGCTGGTGCAGGTCGCTGACGAAATGGACCAGGAAGCCCAGAAAACGCGCTTTATCAATATCCCTTGAACGGGTATTGCGCAGGATAAAATTGCATTCGCGGATAGCCCAGAGGATATCCACTTCCGGCTGTTCCGGCAAGGCAATATCATCAGGGTTGTAGGGTATGTTGGTGTAATGCCAGGAATCATAGGCGCGTACCCCTTCTGCCTTCAGGTCATCGGGCCAGGGGCCGGTGGCTATGAAATGGTTAACATAAGGATAATCGCGCTGCAGGGTCGTAGTGAGTTCATCTACCCGCTTGCGTGCAGATTCTTCCAAATTGAGATATGCAATCATGGCCGTGAC
>CAZGOT010000231.1:0-4763 GCA_964527495.1 uncultured Haliscomenobacter sp. | reverse complement strand
TTTGCCGGACCATATTATGCACCCGTCTTGCAGATTCCACTTCGCCTTGGGGCACAAGGGACAGGTGGGATACTTTAGCACTGACGAAAAGCATAGCCGAGGCGTTGGGGCAGGCAGCCACACAGGCGCCACATCCGATACAGGCGGCGGCATCGAAGGCTTGGGAAGCTTGTTCCTTTTCGATTGGAATGGAATTAGCATCCTGCGCTTGACCGGTGGCTACGGAAATATATCCACCAGACTGGATAATGCGGTCGAATGCCGAGCGGTCCACGACGAGGTCTTTGATGACAGGGAAGGCCCGGGCGCGAAATGGTTCAATGGTAATCGTGTCCCCATCTTTAAAATGCCGCATGTGGAGCTGGCATGCCGTTGTGCCTCCCAGTGGGCCATGTGGGTGGCCGTTGATCACCATACTGCAGGTACCGCAGATTCCTTCCCGGCAATCGTGTTCAAAGGACACGGGCTCTTTGCGCTCGGCAATGAGTTTTTCGTTGAGCACATCGAGCATTTCCAGAAAAGACATGTGGTCGTTGACATGGTCGAGTTGATAAGTAACGAATTGTCCTTTCTGGTATTCGCCGCCCTGGCGCCAAACTTTCAAGGTGAGTTTCATTTCCATGGCATAAAAGGATTACGTATAGCTTCTGGTGATGAGTTTGACATTTTCAAATTCGAGTTCTTCCCGGTGCAGGATCGGATCCTGGTCCCATCCCTGGTATTCCCAGGCGGCAACGTAGGTATAGGCCTCATCGTCACGCCTAGCTTCTCCGCTCTCATCCTGGTATTCTTCCCGGAAATGGCCTCCGCAGGATTCGTTGCGGTTGAGGGCATCAATGATCATCAGTTCGCCTAGCTCGAAATAGTCTGCAACGCGAAGAGCTTTTTCCAGCTCAGGGTTGTAGGATTCCGCACTGCCGGGCACGAAGGCATCGCGATAGAATTCCTCCCGTAGCTCCTGCACCATCCTGCGGGCATCAGTCAGCCCTTGTTGGGTGCGCGACATACCGCAGTAATCCCAGATAATGCGGCCGAGACGGCGATGGAAGCTCTCTACCGACTGTGATCCGCCGATACCCATCATTTTCTGGATGCGCTCCCGGGTAGCAGTCTCGGCAGCCAGGAACTCCGGTGCATTAGGATCAAAACGGGGCGTGCGGATTTCTTTGGAGAGGAAGGTCCCGATAGTATAGGGCAGGATGAAGTATCCATCCGCAAGCCCTTGCATCAGGGCGGAGGCACCGAGGCGGTTGGCACCATGGTCGGAGAAGTTACACTCGCCGATAGCGAACAAGCCCGGAACGTTGGTTTCGAGGTTGTAATCTACCCAGAGGCCGCCCATAGTATAATGTACGGCAGGATAGATTTTCATCGGCATCTTGTAGGGGTTTTCCCCGGTAATTTTTTCATACATCTCGAAGAGGTTGCCATATTTTTCGGCTACGATGGCTTCTCCAAGACTACGTATGGTGCTGTGGTCGGGGTTATGGATTCCAGAGGCACTGGCTTTGGATCGGCCATAGCGCTCAATAGCAGAGGCAAAATCCAGATATACAGCTAATCCTGTCGGGGCAACACCCAAGCCTTCATCACACGCTACTTTTGCCGCCCTGGAGGCAACGTCCCTGGGCACCAGGTTGCCAAAGGCAGGATAACGGCGCTCGAGGAAATAATCACGGTCTTCTTCCGGGATGTCCAGAGCTGTTTTGCGCTTTTCCCGAATAGCCTGTGCATCTTCTTTTTTCTTGGGCACCCATACCCGCCCGTCGTTGCGCAGAGATTCGGACATGAGGGTCAGCTTGGACTGGTAGTCGCCGCTGACCGGAATGCAGGTGGGGTGGATCTGGGTGAAACAGGGATTGGCCATCAGGGCGCCACGGCGTACGGCGCGCCAGGAAGCTGTGACGTTGGAGTTCATCGCATTGGTGGAGAGGTAGAATACGTTGCCATAACCACCGGTAGCCAAGACCACGGCATGTGCTGCGTGGCGCTCGAGCTGCCCGTTAACCAGGTTACGGGCGATGATTCCCCTTGCTTTGCCGTCCACCAATACCAGATCCAGCATCTCGTGGCGGTTCAACATTTCCACCGTTCCCAGGGAGATCTGCCTTGCAAGGGATTGATAGGCTCCCAGCAGGAGCTGCTGGCCTGTTTGTCCCCGTGCATAAAACGTCCGGCTTACCTGTACCCCGCCAAAAGAACGGTTGTCGAGCAGGCCGCCATATTCCCGGGCAAAAGGTACCCCCTGGGCTACCGCCTGGTCAATAATGGACGTACTGACCTCGGCAAGGCGGTACACGTTGGCCTCGCGCGAGCGGTAGTCCCCTCCTTTTATGGTATCGTAAAAGAGGCGATAGACACTGTCGCCATCGTTGCGATAGTTTTTTGCCGCGTTGATACCCCCCTGAGCCGCAATACTATGGGCGCGTCTTGGGCTATCGTGAAAGGTAAAGCATTTGACGTTGTAGCCGAGTTCCCCCAGGGTAGCCGCTGCCGAAGCGCCGGCGAGGCCGGTGCCGACTACAATTACATCGAGGCGACGTTTGTTGTTCGGTGCCACCAGCGGGATCGTTGACCGGTATTTGGTCCACTTTTCGCTGAGCGGACCTTCAGGTACTTTGCCATTGAGCACGTGCATGGATGCGCTATTTATGCGTTGAGAGAAAGTTTTTTTACCACCAGCCCCGTGATTGTCCGAACATGAACACGGGGATTATTGCAAACCCCAGCGGTACTAAGAGGGCGTAGGCCCTGCCAATCCATTGTACCAGGGGAAAGTATTTGGGATGGTTCCAGCCCAGCGTCTGGAAAGCACTCTGGAACCCGTGGTTCAGGTGCATGGCAATGACGACCATGGAAACCACATAAATTATTACGTACAGGGAATCCGAAAAAGCCGCCGCTACAGGGGTGTACAGGTCTTTCATCTCTTCCCCGTTAATGACGACGTGCGGCACTTTTCCCATTTTCATCTGCAACCAAAATTGCCACATGTGCAGGACGATGAAAAGAAAAATAATCGTCCCGAGCCAGCCCATATTTGAGGCAGCCTGCGGATTGGTGTTGACCGCCCGTGTCACTTTTACAGCATAACCGACTGCTCCCCGTGCGCTGCGGTTTTGCCGCCATAGCAGCCAGCCTTGTACAGCATGAAGCAGGATGAAGAGATACAGAAAATACGAAACCGACTTGATGAGCGGGTTGGTAGTCATGAATTTGGCGTAGGTATTAAACGCGGTGCCGCCGTCGGGTTGCAGCAACTGTAGGTTGCCAATAAGGTGGACTACCAGGAAAACAATCAGGAAGAGCCCGGTCAGGCTCATAAGGATTTTTTTGCCCAGCGATGAAGTCAGGAAATTGTCAAACCATTTTAGCCCAAGTGGGTTCAGGGCACTCGCTAACCAACTCATAGCGTTTTGTATTTGAGTTTATATATTATGTCGTAACTTGTTTTTACGTTTGTCCGCAAAACTATAAGTTTAGACGTATAACCCCAATGCTTGTTCCCTATAAACCCGCTAATTCGTTTTTATTTAGAATGAATTTAAATAAATTGCTATTAAAATTGTGCCATGTTGCAAGAATTTCTCGCTGCTTTTCCCAAAATCCAGCTCCCGGTTACACTCACCATGGACTTGGCCCACGTTTTCAGTCAAAATAACGACCCTTTACCGGATTCCCTGGTCGAAGGCTTTCTCCTGCCCCTGGGGGAAGAATCCGATGGCTTCACGGAATTCATCCCCTGTTTTGCGCTGCCGGATACTGAGGACTTTCACGCCGTGGTCTATTGGAAAGCTTCCCTGATGCGCTATGCCTATACCTTGATTACCCTGGATAAAAAGGGGGCCCTTATTGATCGGGTGGTATTGGCGGGAACTTTTTCAGACCAAAATGCCTTAATACAATCTGTAGCAACTATCGAGGAGGATTGGGATATTGTGGTCATGTCCGGGAAAGCTTCCCTGGATGGCGCTTATGATGCCACTTCCAGTAAAATGACGACTATGGAATTACTCCCTGATGGTAAATTGACCATTCACAATTCATGAAAAGAAAAAAATACAGACCAGAGGGTAAAAAGCTCACCTCCAAGCAACTTCAAACGGCGATTCTCCGCCTTTTTTCGCAGGAACCCAAAAAACGGCTCAACCCCCGGCAGATCATCCAAAACCTGCACCTCGAAAACAACAAGGATTCCGTGACCTTTGCCCTTCAGCGCTTGCTGGAGGAGGGTTTTTTGGAAGAAGTGGAGGATTTCAAATACCGCCTGTGCAAATCCCCCGCCCAGGCCTCTTCCCAAAAAGGAGACCGCAACACCCTGGAAGGTACCGTGGATATGACCCGCTCCGGGGCTGCTTACATCGTTTGTGAGGGCGTGGCAGAAGATATTTATGTGGCGCCTAAATACATGAATTCCGCACTGCATGGCGACAAGGTGCGCATCCATGTCTGGCAACCGCCCGGTCGCCGACGCAGGGAGGGGGAAGTCCTGGAGGTGTTACAACGCGCCCGCGAACAATTCATCGGTACATTTTGGCAATATCCCCGCTATGCTATTGTCTCACCTGATATTACCATGCCTCTGGATATCCTGGTAGATACTACGGATACGCTCGGTGCCCGAGACGGCGATGGTCACGCGGACCTCGGGAGAGGCCGCGCCGAAGGCCTCGGCGACCGCCTCGGTGATGGGGTAGACGGTGCTCGAGCCGTCGACCTTGACAGCGACCTTCTGGCCGCAGGCGGGGGTGGACGCGGCGAGC
>CAZGOT010000230.1:0-4820 GCA_964527495.1 uncultured Haliscomenobacter sp. | reverse complement strand
AAGGCATTTAAAGAAATGGAAAAAGTGGTGCGAGCTTCAAATGCAGGCTGCGCCAGACTCCAAGAGGTCAAAAATACCGTTCGCAGGGTAGATGCGGCATTGGGTCTTGCCCCGGATTCTACTCGGCAGCAAATGGCGCGGATTGGAAAGGCCGTGCAGGATACTATTTCAGCCCTGGAAAAATGTTTTATGATGCCCGATGGGCTGAAGGGAATCCAACGGTCGTCCGACAATGTCAATGGCCTTATTCAGGATGCATTGGGCTATATGAATGCCTCTAACGGGGCTCCCAACCAGGCAGCGCTCCGCATGATGGAACGCGCAAAAGAACGTACAGCAGAGACTCTGGATAAAATTAATGGTTTCATCAGTACGGATTTTGCCGCGTATCGCAAGAAAGTAGAGGCTGTAGAAATGGAGCTGTTTAAGGCTATGGATCCATTGGGGATAAAATAACCGAAGGGAAATCTGTGTTGACAGGCTGTATAAGCATATATATATTGCTCCAATAGGTTTTGTCCATTTTATCCGACCTGTATTGGAAATTTGCACAAAACCTATTGGTGCAAAATATAATATTGTAAAGCCAGGTTCCATACATGGATGCATGATATCTATTTTTTGAACATAAATTGCCTTTATGAAAAACAAAATTGTGTTGCTCTGTATCCTGTGGATATTTTCTGATAGAGCTGCAATTGGCCAAACTGCTACGGGAAAACGTCCCTTGCAGCCTTCTGATGTGTATCGGCTCAAAACGGTAGGAGATCCGCAGGTTTCTCCTGAAGGAAGCTGGGTCGCCTATACCGTTTCATCGGTTGATAGCGCGAAGGACAAGCGCAATACCGATATCTGGATGGTAAGCTGGGATGGGAACCAAACCGTACAAATGACTAATAGCCCGGATTCAGAGTCTGGCCCGCGGTGGAGTCCGGATGGCAAGTACCTGTCCTTTACTTCCTCCCGGCAGGGTGCAAAAGGTAGCCAGGTTTGGTTGCTCGACCGCAGGGGTGGTGAAGCAGTGAAGCTGACGGATATCAAGGTAGGCATAAGCGAGTATGCCTGGTCGCCTAATAGCAAAAAGCTTGCACTTGTAGTCCGCGACCCTAATCCTGACGAAAAAAACGGCGATACGCCTTCCACGGCAAAACCGATGGTTATTAACCGCTACCAGTTTAAAGAAGATGGATCAGGGTACCTGGCAAATACCCCGCGGTATCGCCATATATATCTTTTTGATATCGAGGACAAAAAGCTGGACACACTGACCCGCGGAAATTTTGACGACTCCGGTCCCGTATGGTCTCCAGATGGAAAGTATATCGCTTTTGTCAGTAATCGTACGCCGGATCCGGACCGGAACAGCAACAGCGATATTTTTGTTGTGGAAGCTGTACCGGGTGCAGTTCCAAAGCAAATTACGACCTGGAACGGTCGGGACGCAAGCCCTCAATGGAGCCCGGATGGCCTCCGCCTCGCCTATCTGCGCTCCAGTTCGGATGCCAACTGGATGATGTATGATCAAAGCGAGCTGGCCATCGTGTCGCGGGATGGCGGCGAGCCAAAGGTCCTTTCGGCTTCGCTCGACCGCCCGGTAGGTAACCCCCGTTGGACAAAGGACGGCAAATCCCTGGCTGCCATTGTTTCTGATGACCGACAGCGTTATATTGCCCTTTTCCCTGTTATCGGTGGCCCGATAACCAAGGTGATTTCAGGGGAGCGGAGTTTTTCGGCACTTGAAGTACACAAAAGTGGGCAGTGGATGACAATGATGAGTACGCCTCAGATGCCTGCAGAGATTTATGCTATCGAAAATGCGGCTCTCCGCAAGCTGACCAAGGTGCACGATCCCTTTCTTGAACCTCTCCAATTGGGTTCAGTGGAAGGTTTCCGCTCAACTTCTAAAGATGGTGCCGTCGTAGGTAATCTGCTTTTTCTGCCTCCCAACAGCAGTAAAGGTCAGCGCTTACCTACTTTGTTATATATCCATGGAGGACCAGTCGCCCAGGATGAATTCAACTTCGATCTTACACGGCAAATGCTCGCTGCAGGAGGTTATGCTGTCGTAGCAGTAAATTATCGTGGAAGCAGCGGTCGTGGAGTAGAATTTTGTAAGGCTATCTACGGGGATTGGGGGAACAAAGAAGTCCTGGATATCCTGGGAGCGGCGGATTATCTGGTTGAAAACGGCATTGCAGACCCAGGTAAGATGGGGATAGGAGGCTGGAGTTATGGGGGTATTCTCACCGATTACACCATTGTGACCGATTCGCGCTTCAAGGCGGCCTTCAGTGGGGCAGGCAGTGCGCTGCAACTGAGTATGTATGGGACGGACCAATACATTCTGCAGTATGAAACAGAACTGGGTGTGCCTTGGAAAAATATAGATAAATGGTTAAAACTATCTTATCCGTTTTTAAACGCGGACAAAATCAAAACTCCAACCTTGTATATGGTAGGGGAGAAGGACTTTAACGTTCCGGCTGCAGGTAGCGAACAGATGTACCAGGCCTTGCGGTCACAAGGAGTACCAACGGAATTTGTCATTTATCCCGGACAATTCCATGGAATTTCTGTGCCGAGCTATCAGGAAGATCGGTTCAAGCGTTTGCTGGACTGGTTTGGTAAGTACGTGCTCACAAAGCCTTAGATGGCTTTGTGAGCGGGTGTCTTAAAGGTATAGTTGTGTAAAATTTTCTTCCGCCGCCTTCGGCGGCGAAAGAAAATTTTGAATGGACATCGTTTTACCTCATTTTGCTTTGCAAAATGAGGTAAAACGATGTCCATTCAAAATTATTGTTGGCGGCGCAAGCCGCCAAATGAAAGGCCGGGTACTTTTCACACAACCCCAAACTTTCTTTCGCCGCCGCAGTCGGCGGAATACTTTTCACACAACTCCATGCTTAGGAGATAGCCTCATTCCCCTTGTCCAAGCGAGTAACCTCTTACTCCATTAAAGGAATATAAGTTTTCTATTTTGATGAATTCCAATCCGGAGCTGGTAATTCGGTTGAGCAGGTTGAGGATATCCGCAGAGCTGATTTTTTCAGTTTTCTGCATATGGTTATGGTCTGGATCGAGTTGGGATGCACGCGAAACGAAGCGGCAGCGCCACTGGTCGGTACAGGAGGTTTCGGGCAGGCCATGAGGATATACTTTGACTCCCCGGTTGGTAATCATTTTGAGCTGCAGGCGATCACCGGCAACTGCTTCCAGGGCGCGACCGAGGACGTTGGCATCGCGGTCTGCCTCTGTCCAATGCAGGAAAACATCTACGCCCACCAATTCTTTGCTGCGGATAGGGGTGGGGTTAACCTGAACCTGGATGGGCTTTGTGTTTTCCGGGTAATGTACTTTTCCGAAATTTTTTGGTGTTTTGCCAAGCCGTTCGATCACTGCATGGGCAAACTCCTGAGTGCCTACTCTTTGTGTAGTAAACACTTCACTGGCAATATCTGCAGTATGGATACCGTCTTCGAGCGTACAAAGCCAGGCATTCTGGATTTTTTCTGCCACTTTGGCCTGTCCTATATGTACAAGCATCATACAGGCTGCCTGCAGGAGCCCGGAGGGGTTGGCGATATTTTTGCCGGCGATATCAGGAGCAGATCCATGGATGGCCTCAAACATGGCAAAATCCAGTCCTATATTCGAAGATCCCGCAATGCCTACTGACCCGGCCACCTGGGCGGCGATATCTGAAATAATATCCCCATATAGGTTTAGGGTAACGATCACATCGAAGCGTTCGGGGGAATCGGCGATTAATGCAGAGCCGATATCAATGATGAAATGGTCGTTTTCGATTTCCGGGTATTCTGCTGCGACCTCATCGAAAACTTTGTGGAAAAGGCCATCAGTGAGTTTCATGATATTGTCCTTGGTCATGCAGGTGACCTTACGCCGTCCGTTAGCGCGGGCATATTCGAAGGCATAGCGGATAATCCGCTCGCAGCCAGGTCGGGAAACCAGTTTTAGGCACTGAACCACCTCATCGGTTTGCTGGTGTTCAATCCCGGCGTATAAATCCTCTTCATTTTCGCGGATAATCACCATATCCAGGTTCGGAAATCGGCAATCAACAAAAGGCGTGTAGGCTTTTACCGGTCGGACATTGGCAAAAAGTCCCAGGGATTTGCGCAAGGTGACATTCAGGCTCTTGTAACCACCCCCTTGAGGAGTAGTAATAGGTGCTTTGAGGAAAATCCTGTTGCGGCGCAGGACGTCCCACGCCGATTCACTAATCCCGGAGGTAGTACCGCTGAGATAGACTTCCTGGCCTATAGCAACGGTATCGTAGTGTAGAGCGGCACCTGCGGCGTCAAGGATTGCAAGTGTCGCTTCCATAATTTCCCTGCCAATGCCATCGCCATAGGCAACAGTAACAGCTGTTGCTTCCGGCATAGTATCTGCAGCGTTGGTTGTTTTGGTTAAAGGCTTTATCATAAAAGAAGTATTTTCGAAATCAAAAAATCCTTTAGATGACGCCTATACTGAATTTTTGTTCGTGACCCGGCTATATCTAAGTATGGAAGAAATAAAGTTTTGGAAGATACTTTCTCACAAGTATTGCTGTCCACGGTAGCGAAATACGTATAAGCCAGCGTTAAAAAAATATTCCGGAGTTGGGTAAAACGGCACTTTTGCTGTCAAAAGCAGCTTACTTCGCTAATAACTTTTTATTCAACCCCAGGTTTTTGTAATATGCCGGTTAAAAGAACTACCGGTGTGATAAATAAATTTTCCAGTACTTTTTCAAAAAAATATTTTTTTAAACAAAATTTGTTATATTTGCATTGCAATTAAACTTTTTGTTATAC
>CAZGOT010000229.1:3758-4836 GCA_964527495.1 uncultured Haliscomenobacter sp. | reverse complement strand
TCATTTTACCTCATTTTGCAAAGCAAAATGAGGTAAAATGATGTCCATTCAAAATTATTGTTGGTGGCGCAAGCCGCCAAATGACGGCCTCAGGCCTTTTTACCCAACCTCATGTTATTTTTTATTTCGCGGAATACTTTTCACACAACCCTAAGGAAGTAGTGCCTTCAGCACTGCTTCCATTTCCACCCTGGCAAAACCAATTGCACTATCTGACATTGCATAAGGAATGATAAGTTGCCCCTGGTGCTCCAGCATTCCGCAAGTGTACAGCACGTTGGGTACGTAGCCTTCGCGCTCGTCTTCCAATGGGCTCAACAGCGGCTGTTCCAGGCTCGCGATTACCTGCTCCGGATGGTGGAGGTCCAGGAGGGACATACTGAGGACATATTTGCGCATTGGGCCAACGGCATGGGTAAGCAGTAGCCAGCCCTTGGGGGTCTTTACCGGACTTCCGCAATTGCCCATCTGCAGTATTTCCCAAGACCTTTGCGGGTGTTGCAGTGGTGCGTAGGTGTCCCAATGGTAAAGGTCATCAGAGTACATGATAGACAAGCTGCGCCCGCCCTGACGGCCCACCATAGCATAACGGCCATTTATTTTTTCAGGAAACAGCGCCATACCTTTGTCGGATGCTGCTTTGCCTGCAAGTGGCTGTATGTTAAAATATTGAAAATCATTGGTTTCAATCAAATGTGGACTAATAATGCGACCGTTGTAGGCCGTGTAGGTGCCCAGAAAACGCTTCCCTTTTTCATCGGCAAACTGGACGAACCGTGCATCTTCCATACCGTTGGATTCTGCTCGCGATGCAGGGAAGAGTATTCGGCTTTCCAGGGGCGTATCTGCTGAGAACTGCAGGGCGTAATGCGTATCGAAATACCCTGCGAGGTAGTCCTTCAACTGGGACAAATCCAGGTCACTGCCAGTTTTCAGCGCATTTGCTATTTTGATGGCCTCTTCAGCGGTAAATGCGTCCGGCAGCTGGTCAAGAAAGGAGTTGGCACCCTCAATTTTCCCGGGTATAGTGCGCGATAAGGCGGATTTTTGAAAAAGCTTTTGTACAACGCGCTTTCCA
>CAZGOT010000229.1:0-3748 GCA_964527495.1 uncultured Haliscomenobacter sp. | reverse complement strand
GGGCAAGTTTTATCGTAGTCGCATCCAGACGAATGTCGAAGTTGGTGCCGATAATGCCCGGTAAAAAGGCAATGGAGGAAACATGGCCTTCTCCAGTGGCCCGGAGAGAGAGGATAAAACGTAGTTCGCCTGGCGCCAGTCCGCTTTGGTCTGGATGCGGCACGATGGAGGGATTAAACAGTGCTGCCGACTGGATGCTGTATTCGTGGGTGAAATAGGCTCCAATCAGTAGTTGCTTTACCTGGGAAACTGGTAGCGGGACATATTCGGAAAGTCGCTCGAAATGTTCCATAAAGGCCGTTTCCAAATCGAAGTGCCTATGTTCAAAATCCCGGAGGATGCCTTGGTACTGGACAAGGGCCTCTTCCTCCTCCAGCGACAGTACGTAGCGGATTACAGGCTCAAACCTCGCGGGATTCCCAAAATCCAGAAAGCGGAGCAGCACTTTTCTGGCATCGGCTTTCAGTCTCAAATCAGTTCGGTGTACGGGTATCATGCGGATTACACATTTTTTACCTACTAAAAACAGGAATGGAAAATCTTCAACTTTTTAGTCCTGAAGTCGCCATACTTTGGATAAAATGCCGCTGGAAAACCACATAAGCGATTATGACCGGCAAGGCTAGAAGGACAGCGGCAGCAAGTTTTACCCCAAGTTGGGCTTCTGCCCTGCCCCCTACAGCAAAAAGGGTTACCAATTGGGGCATGGTCATCAGTTGCTCCTCCCGAATGACGATGAGGGGCCAGAGAACGTCGTTCCAGGAATTCATGAAGGTGATTATCCCTGCGGTAATGATGGTCGGAAGGATATTGGGGAAAAGCACCTGAAAAATGATGCGCAGCTCCCCACACCCGTCCACGCGCGCGGCATCTATAAGGTCATTGGGAATGCTTTGAAAAGCTTGCCGGAATAAAAGGATGGCAAACGCGCTGTTCAATGCAGGGACTACCAGGGCAGCCATGGTATCTACCCATTGCAGGCGTACCATCAGAATGTAATTTGGGATCAAGGTGATTTGAAAAGGGAGGGTCATGGTGAAAATAAGGACGAAGAAAAGTGCGTTCCGCCCCGGAAAACGTAGCCTAGCCAACGCATATCCCGTCATCGCCCCGAAAACCAAAACGCCGAGTGTGGAAAGGCCCGCCACCAGGGTAGAGTTCAACAGGGCCCGTCCTGCCGGGATCTTGCTCAGCATCATCCGGTAGTTTTCTAGCGTGAGCGTTCCTCCGGCAAAGCGCATATTACTGATTGCTGCCTCCGGAGTCAAAG
Organism: uncultured Haliscomenobacter sp.; assembly: GCA_964527495.1. Lineage (GTDB taxonomy): Bacteria > Bacteroidota > Bacteroidia > Chitinophagales > Saprospiraceae > JADJPL01. Next base: position 2,478 of record CAZGOT010000229.1, on the reverse strand, counting down.
AAGCCATTACCATCCAATAGAAAGGATATAAAAAGGACAATGCCGCAGTAAAGAGCAGCGCGTAAAACAGGATTTTTGTTGGTCGGTTCATTTTATGCATGCTCCTCTTCGATTACGCGTTTTTGAATAGCCACTACGGCAAGGATCAGCAAAGCAAAAAATAGCCCCAGCGTAGCCGAGTAGCCCATGTGGTAATAGCCAAAAGCCTGCCGGTAAATATAGAGCATCGCCGATAAGGTGGTATTCATGGGGCCTCCATCGGTCATGATGTACGGTTCGATGAATAAGCTGAATCCGCCGATAGTGGACAAGATAACTACCATAAATATCGTCGGGTTAATCGAAGGAAGGGTGATATAGCGGAATTGTTGCCAGGCACTGGCCCCTTCCACTTCTGCAGCTTCGTAATAGCTCCGCGGCACCGTTTGCAATCCAACGAGGAACAGGATGACATAGAGGCCTACATTTTTCCAGGTAGCCATAATCGCGATGGAAACCATAGCAATAGTCGGATTGGAGAGCCACTCGACCCGTTGTAGCCCCAGGGAGATGAGCATACGGTTCAGCAAACCGGTCTCCAAGCCATATAATTGCTGCCAAAGTACGGTCACGACTACACCGGAGATGACGACAGGCAGAAAAAATGCTGCCCGGAAAAAACCCCGGAGCCACGTGCTCTGATGGAGGGCATATGCCAGCGCCAACGCCATAATGACCTGCAACGGGATATGGACAAGCAGGAATTTAAAGGTATTGAGAATAGCTTTCCAAAACAGTCGGTCCTGAAAAATATGGCGGTAGTTGTCCAGGCCAATCCATTCCATTGGGGAAATGATATTCCACTTGTGGAAGGTAAGCAGTAAAGAAAAGAGGACAGGAAAAAGTACGAAGAGGGCTAGGTGCAGTAGGTAAGGTGTGACGAGCAGGTACGCCTGTATTTTTTTTCTAAAACTGCCCTTTCGACCTGTTAATCTGCCCATTTTCTTATTTTTTCGCTCTCAATAATACATTTACGGCTTTTTCGGCATCTGCAATTGCCACTTCGGGGGATTTGAGGCCATACAGTACGCAAGCTTCATATTCCTGTGAAATTATTTCGAAGACCTCAATTAAGGACGTACAGCGATCAACGCCCCGGACGAAGCCCGCCTGTTCGGCAAAACGCTGCATCCCCGGATGTTCCCGGAAAAAATCCTGGGCAGCAGGAATTACATTCAGCGATTTTCTCCGTGGGAATTGATTTGTCATACGCAGAAATTGCAGGTCAGCCTCCTCACTGAGCATGGATTTGACAAACTCGAAGGCTAATTGCGGATTTTTGCAGGTATTGAAAATTACTATGCTCTTTGGGTCACAATAGGTATATATTGGCCCCTGGTGGTCATCAGGTACCGGCATCGGAGCAAAATCATAGGTAAAGCCTTTCCGCTTGAATTTTTCCAGATACTCGATTTCCCACGGACCAGTCCATTTTGTGGCATATTTTTCGGCAATAAACAAATCCTGGCCAGCAGATTCGGACTGCCTGGAGTAGTAGTTTTCGCGGTAGAGTTGCTGCAGGAAGCGAAAAGCCCCAACGGCATACTGGTTGTTAAAGTTGGCACGGCCATCCTTAATCAGTGGCATACCCCCGGAGGCGGCCAGGTAAAGCGGATAAAAATTGAATAGCCGTTGGTACCAGGCCAGTTTGGTGGAAGTATTCCCAAACCATTGATCTACATAGCCATCGCTGTCTGTATCCCGTTGGAATTTTTTGGCAGCCTGAAGGAAAGCAGAATATGTCGCTGGCGGCCCTTCCAATCCCAGGTCCTTCATCGCCTGACGGTTAAATATCGTCATTATGGGATTGATTTTCCAGGGAATTTGATAAATATGCCCATCGGCGGCAGTTATTTCCTGGATGGTAGCTTCATCACAGCGTTCGCGGAGAAAATCTTGAAACCCCGCGAGCGTGTCCAGTGGGACGAGCACGCCGGAGTTGCTATAAAATTCCACCAGCCCCTGCCAGATATTCGAATAAATATCGGGCGTCGTTTTCGCCACTACCGCCGCAAGCAGGATTTCTTCACTCGACTGTCCCTCCGGTACCGGCTGATATTTTACCCGCTGGTCGGGGTGCGTCTTGTTCCACTTGCTTACCGCCCATTTGGAAAATGCTACCTCGCCGCCATTGTTACTGGACCAATACGCTACTCCGATGCGCGCACTGTCAGACCTGCTCTTTTTGCAGCCCGGGAGGAAGAACAAGGCAGGAAGCAATAACAAAGCAATCAGTATTCGCATGGTGTATTTGTAAATATCGGCGCATGGCGCAGAATCCTTCGAAGACTTAATCTGAACAAACCTCAGCAGATTAAAGTGGAATAAAAGTAGCATGCAGGAGCGAACCCGCCAATATGCTTAAAGGAAAATATAGAAAAATTGCTGGAAAGTATCAGTATAAAAAACGGTAACGGATAAAAGGCAGTATTTTCTGGA
>CAZGOT010000228.1:2839-4847 GCA_964527495.1 uncultured Haliscomenobacter sp. | reverse complement strand
GGGAAATGAGGATGGCAATCAGGGGGGATTAATTCAGAATAACCCAAGGAAAATATTCAGTATCACTGATTCGGCTTGTACCTTCATGGCGGATGCTGTACGCCAGGGTAAACCCTTTTTCGTCCAAATTTCCCACCACGCTCCACGGAAGCCTATTGAAACACGCCAGGCAACCCTTGCAGAATGGTCAAATTCCCTTCTGCACCCACTGGGACAACGGCATAAAGACCCGGAGTATGCCGCTATGCTGGCAGATATGGATGTAGGTCTCGGAATCCTTTTCGACAGGATAAAGGCGCTGGGAATCGATTCCAATACCTATATAATTTATGTTGCGGACAATGGCGCTGGTGGTAATAATACTCCGTTGAGCGGGGGGAAAGCTGCCTGCGAAGAAGGAGGGATCAGAGTCCCTTTCATCGTGGCAGGGCCAGGTGTACCAAAAGGAGTGTATAATGACAAACCTGTGTCTGGGTATGATTTTTTTTCCACTATAGCCGCACTGGCTGCAAGCGGAACAACCGTAAGCCTCCCCAATGGACTGGATGGGGTTAGTTTGCTTCCCCTGCTCAAACCTATTTCTGGTCAGCCATTTGTAAGGTCACAGCCGCTCATATTCCACTGCCCGCATTACAATGAAAATACTTTTCCTCAATCCGCCATTACCGACGGCCAGATGAAGCTCCTGGTAGATTATGATCAAGGGAAAATAGCGCTGTATGATCTGCGCAGTGATATTGGAGAAACAAAAGACCTTTCGGCGCAGCAGCCAGGGATTACCCGCACAATGACCATTCAGTTAAGAGATTACCTAAAAGGAGTTCAGGCCAGGATGGTTAGTCTAAACCCTGAGTTTTCAAGCTTTTCTGGTCCCGCAGATGATCTGGATAATGACCAACTCCCTGACGTCTGGGAATTCCGGGAACTCCTCACATACGCTATGGGAGCCGCTGATGACCCAGACCAGGATGGTTTTTCCAATCTGGAAGAATGGAGAATGGCAACAGATCCGTATCGTTCCCAGGGCACCACTTCAACGGTTTTCGAGAAGAAGATTTCACCGGAAATACTGGAAGTACTACAAAATCCCTTTGCCGAAAATTTGATCCTGTCCGTTAATCCAGATTTTCAAAATGAAAAACTAGAATTGGATTTAACCGATACTGGAGGGAAAATCGTTTTCCGACAATCGGTTCAAGGGTCTAATACCATCCATTTGCCTGTGCCACACCTTGCTGTCGGCAGCTATTTCCTTCGGATACGTGCGGCTTCCGGACTTACACAAGCAATAATCCTTCAAAAACACCAAAACCACTAAGCAATGAAAAAGCTACTGATCGTTTTATGGGTATGCTGTTCGTTTACCCGGATTTTTGCCCATACAGGCAACCTTGCTATACCTGTGAAACCAGCTATCTGGCATTCCAGTGAAGGGGATATTCTCGCCACTGGGTATTTTTTGCACGGTAATGACACATACATTGCAGTAGAAACCCCTGCAGGGAAAGTATTACAAATACCCTTTACACGTCTATCAAAAGCAGATGCCAAATATGCGGAGGAGAGAATTGTGCGGATAAGTAAACTTAACCGTGATTCTATATTACAGAAAAAGGGGAAAAGGCCCGTTAGTACATCCGTAGTCCTGGCCATAATCGCCCTTTTCACCCTGACCTTTACATTCTTGTTAAGCCAGAAAAATTTCAGTATTTGGCGACTTGCCTTTGCCACCATAAGCTTTCAATTGGCGATATTTACTTTTTTCAGCTTTGGATCAGGCATCCAGACTGAATCATTGACAGATCCTTTATTTATAGAGTCTGCATTTCGCCCGTTTAAGCCTAAAGTAGCGACTTCCTGGGACGACAAATACTTTTATGTGTCTTCTCTTGGTCTCCCATCACACAATATGATGGTTGGTATTACCGAGTGGCAGCAGCAAGTGCCCATTCCACAGTGTTATGTCGGCACAAATGCCTGGCCTATTCCCCGAAACCCGGAGTTGGCG
>CAZGOT010000228.1:1668-2829 GCA_964527495.1 uncultured Haliscomenobacter sp. | reverse complement strand
CACTGGCTATTGAGCAACATTTCATGAAAGGAGCGGTGGCAATTGCTGCAAATGGAATCCCAATTTTTAATGCCCGCAACAATACTGGTCTGGATTCTTATCTGGCAGGAGAGTTGGATAATTTTGGCGGGCATTGCGGAAGGGCAGACGACTACCATTACCATACGGCGCCGCTGCATCTCGAGGGTCAGTCAGGAGCAGTTTTACCCATAGGATTTGCCCTGGACGGCTATGCCCTTTATGGGAGTAAAGAACCAGATGGTAGCCCAATGCAGCCACTTGATGCCAACCACGGGCATTTCGGCACAAATGGGGTTTATCATTATCACGGAACAACCACTTATCCCTATTCTATTGGCAAAATGGTCGGAAAAGTGACGCTTGATCCTCAAACTCCTGCTCCGGAAGACCAGATTATCCCGCAGGCCTTTGCCAAACCGATCCGCCCTGCGCTAACCGGACTTAATGGAGCGGTGATAACAGGATTCGAGCCCAACGGAAGCATGGGGTATAAACTGACGTATCAAATCAATAACCAAAATTATACCATAAACTATTCCTGGACGGCCGAGGGTAAGTATCAATTCAATTTTGCCAATCCCGCAGGAACGGTTACCTCCCAATCCTATACTGGCACTGCTATTTGCAAATTACCCGAAATGCCTGTGGATACTGATTTTGTTCTCACAAGTCCGGTCGTGGGTCCCGACTCCCTCTTGCCTCAAAAATATACCTGTTGGGGCAGTAGCATCAACCCTCCATTACAGTGGAAAAATCCACCTACCGGCACTGCCGGTTATGTTGCCTTAATGTATCATTATGACAAAGACCAGGTGGAAAAGACCTATATGATTCTATACAATATCCCTGCCCAGGCCACGGGTATCCAGGAGAATGAAACTATGTTAGGCAAGTGGGGGGGGAATACCCAGAACAATCTAGCCGCCTATTCCCCTCCTTGCTCTGCCGGGCCGGGTTTAAAGTCATATTCTTTGACCCTATATGCCTTAAAAGAATTAATCAGTTTTACCGTTACCCCGAAGACAAGGCAAGAAGTTTTGGCAAAAATTAAAGGTCTTACCCTGGATTCAGCCAGTATGACGGTTTTGTACGATAACACCACAACACCCGGAGGCTCCACCGTAGATACCCTTTTTAAGC
>CAZGOT010000228.1:0-1658 GCA_964527495.1 uncultured Haliscomenobacter sp. | reverse complement strand
ATCGTTCTATTACCCTCAATATGATGCCGAACGTTGCCACTGATATGTACGTAGAATATGGAGTAGTCCCTAACGTATACGACAAGAAGACAACTACTGTAACCTATCCTGCAGGACAGCCGTTTGATCTTGAAATCACTGGACTTACTCCGAATACACTGTATTACTACCGGGTTCAGGCCAGGCGCTCAGGAGGGGCAGGTACCTTTACGCCGCGGGCGCCACATACCTTTCGAACCCAGCGCCCAAGAGGCGTTCCTTTCACTTTTGTAGTGCAGGCAGACCCGCATCTCGACGAGCAATCGGATACGGCTATTTACCGCATTTGCCTGCAAAACCAGCTTGCTGACCAACCTGATTTCATGGTTGACCTCGGCGATTTTCTGATGTCGGATAAAATTGCAGGAGTGAATTACCAAAAAATAGAGGATCGCTGCCATTTGCTCCGATCTTATTACGAAATTAGTGGGCACTCCGTACCAGCGATGATAACGTTGGGAAATCATGAAGGTGAAGCTGGATGGGTATTGAACGGAACTAGTGATAACGTAGCTGTATGGAACACCCTTGCCCGAAAAAAATTCTTTCCAAATCCATTCCCGAATGGCATTTATTCCGGAGATACTATTGCTTATCCTATTGTTGGTCAGAGGGAAAGCTATTACGCCTGGGAGTGGGGCGATGCCTTATTCGTCGTTTTAGACCCCTATTGGAGTACTACCGATCGACCCTCCAAAGATGGTTGGAATTGGACGTTGGGTAAAACGCAGTATGACTGGTTTCACAGGACCCTTTCGACCAGCAGGGCATCTTTCAAATTCGTGTTCATACATAACCTTGTAGGTGGATCAGAATCGGGAAGGGGAGGGGTAGAATTTGCCAATCTATACGAGTGGGGTGGACAAAATACCGATGGCACGCCAGGCTTCCAGACCAGGAGGCCAGGATGGTATAAACCCATACACCAATTGATGGCAGAGTATAACGTAACCCTGTTTTTTCATGGTCACGACCACTTTTATGCCAATCAGCAACTGGACTGCATGGGGTATCAGCTAGTCCCGCAGCCAAGCCATCCACAGTTTTTAAATGCTAATCAGGCCGCTCAGTATGGTTATATCCGCGGTAAAATAATCCCCAATGCCGGTCACTTGCGCGTTCGGGTAAGTGCAGATGCAGTGCAGGTGGATTATGTACGGGCCTACAAACCAGAAAACGAAACGACGACACGAAAAAATAAAGAAGTAGGAGATAGTTACACCATACCTAAGGGGGGGTGTTTTGTAACCGACGTGAAAGATCTGGAAAAAACTGCGAATCCTGGTCTAATCCGCCAGGTGCATCCCAACCCATTTTGGGACAGAGTGTTCCTGGAGACCGCTCCGGAAGTCCTATCCGAGCATTTGGCCATCACGGTTACCAACCAACTTGGCCAGGACGTATCGGTAGAAACCACTGCTGGCATACAGTTTTTGGAATGTGACCTTGGCAGTCTGCCTTCAGGGGTGTATTTTATCCAGGTGCGCGAAAAGCAAACCCAACGCATGGAGACAATCAGGGTTGTGAAGGCACAGTAGACGGTGGACGGTAGACGGTGGACGGTAGACGGTAGACGGGAGACGGTGGACGGGAGGCAATAAAATTCGGGAGCGCTGTTT
>CAZGOT010000227.1:0-4863 GCA_964527495.1 uncultured Haliscomenobacter sp. | reverse complement strand
GCAAAATCAATGAAAACAGTGTTCGTTCAAAACATCATGGGGGTGTGTAAAAAGCCCCCGGCTTTTCATTTGCCGCCCAAGGCGGCGGAATACTTTTTACACAACCCCACCGTGCACAAAGCGCACTTACGCATCTTAAATCTTAAACGCATGGATTAGGTCAAAATTTATTTTGGCATAATCCGAATAGCCGCAATTTTATTTTCTGTTCGCTTTTCGAAAAATACTTCGACGATATTTCCTTCGGCTTCGGCCATTTCTGGTGTGACAAAAGCATCGAATTCCAAAGAGAATTCATGGGGGTCATTGACGCTGATTCGCGTGGGAAGGTCGCCTTCCGTAGGGGTTCCCGCTCCTGTGAGGATTCCTGTGGCGCGTTCGAGGCCTTCGGGGAGGTCTTCAGGGCTAATACCAAGGAGGGATTTGCCTTCCTGGCGCATGTCGAGGAGAGCGTTGATGATATTGCTGGTATAGAGAAAGCTGACATATCGGCCTACTGCCTTATTGAGGGAGCCGGGATCTAAATTCGTAACTTCTGAAAGATCGAGCAGGAAATATTCTTCAAACTTCCGTTCGGGAAATTCAATCAGGAGCGTAAAAAAGGGATAACCGGAATCCTCCACTTGCTTGAGGAGGCCTAATTCCCTGATTTGTTCGCCAGTAGGTTCAGGTAAATCCTTATCTGCGGTGCTTTTGTTTCCTTGTTTGCCTTGTCCGGTACAGGATACGCTGAGCATCAAACAGGAGAGGGCGATGACGAAGTAGATTTTCATAAGGAAAGCTATTTAGGTTGACAAAAAATGGTGGTAACGCAATCGGATAGTTCAGCAGACGCGGATGGGGACTTTCTGTAAAAGCGCTCCCGCACGTTCGAGTGTTTGCTCTTGTTTCGCAAAACAAAAGCGCAGGAGTCGTTCATCCCGGTGGCTGTTATAAAAGGCAGATACGGGGATCGCAGCAACTCCAAATTCTGTGGTGAGGCGCCGGGCGAAATCCATATCAGGCTCATCGCTAATGGCACTGTAATCGCAGAGCTGGAAGTACGTGCCGGAGCATTGCAAGGGGCGGAAAGGGGAGCCCTCCAGCGCATCGAGGAAGAAATCGCGTTTGTGGTGATAAAAAGTTCCCAGGCTCAGGTATTCGAAAGGGTCAGACATGAATTCGGCGAGCGCGTGCTGGATGGGCGTGTTCACGGAAAAAACGTTAAACTGGTGCACTTTCCGAAATTCTGTGGTCAGTTGCGCAGGAGCGATACAATAGCCGATTTTCCATCCGGTATTATGAAAGGTTTTTCCAAAAGAAAAAACGGCGATTCCCCTTTCCCGCAAGCCCGGATAACGGAGGATACTTTGGTGGGTATGGGCATCAAATACTAAGTGTTCATAGACTTCGTCGCTTAGCACCAGAATATTCGTATCCCGCAACAGCAGTTCAAGGCGTTCCATATCCTCCTTGTGCAGAATGGTTCCTGTTGGGTTGTGAGGGGTATTGATAATAATCATTTTGGTATGGACGGAAATCAGCTTTTTGAGCTGTTCCCAGTCCGGCTGATAATCAGGTGGGGAAAGTTCATAGGCTTTGACGATCCCGCCGGCCAGTTCTATGGCAGGGCGATAGGAATCATAGGCAGGCTCCAGGATTATGACCTCGTCCCCTGGATGGACAAAAGCAGAGATAGCAGTGAAAAGGGCTTGGGTGCCTCCTGCAGTAATGGTGATTTCGGGAATAGGGTCAACCTGGACAGCATAAAGTGCTTCAATTTTTTCTGCAATACGCTCCCGGAGTGCAGGAACTCCAGGCATGGGCGCATATTGGTTAAAGCCTTTGCGCATATACTGGCCTACAAGTTCGATGAGGCGAGGGGATGAGGGAAAATCGGGAAACCCCTGTGCCAGGTTAATGGCGTGATGTGCCTCGGATAAGGCGGTCATTACACTGAAAATAGTTGTTCCGACGTTGGGCAGTTTTGAGTTCAGCAACATGAATACGAGAATTGATTAGCGAAAACGGGAGTAAATGTGGTCAATGGCGGCGGCGAGTTCCCGGTCTTTTTCTGTAATGGTATTCCCTGCATCATGGGTGGTCAGGCAAATTTCGACGCGGTTCCAGACGTTGCTCCAGTTTGGGTGGTGGTTCAATTTTTCTGCCTGGAAAGCGACTTCGGTCATAAAGGCGAAGGCCTGTACAAAATCATCAAATGCAAAACGCGCGACGAGTTGGTTGTCTTTTTCTGTCCACATAGATCAGAAGGGGTAATTGAACGTGGAAAAATTATTATTCCCGAAAGTAATTCAATTGTTTTTCGGATAGTACAAGGGCAGCAATATACGTATTTTCATGGAGATGGGAAGGAGGAATTTGTAGGAGGAGGGGATGGAGGGGTATTAATCGGAATTATTCTTCTTCTTCCTTAGGGATTTCGAGCCAAAAGTTGTTTACGCCTATACCCTGGAGGATGGCGACCTTGGCCATATTGATGAGTTCCAGGAGGGCAAGAAAGGTGATTATTGCATGGATGCGGTCTTTACACGCTCCGAAGATCCCGGTAAAATCAGTCTTTTTTTGACTTGTAATTTTAGCGAGGATCATATTTTGCTGTTCTTCGATGCTGTAGGTAAAGTTGACGATTTGATGGACCGTCTTGGGTGGGCCTTTTTCAAAGCGCCCCATAACGCTTTCGAAAGCGCGCAGCAAGCGGAAAAGGGTGAGCGACTCCAGCTCGGTATCGGCTAGAGCACGGGAGGCGAGTTGCTGGAGTTCGGCGGCCACATTACCACGGGTTTCCTTGATTGCTCTTTGTTCTTCGAGTTCCCGCATTTCTTCCAAAACACTTTTGTAGCGTTTGTATTCCAGGAGGCGGGCAACGAGCTCTTCTCGCGGGTCAATCTCATTGCCCTGCTCATCGAGGGGTTTTCGGGGCAGCAGCATTTTTGCCTTAATACGACAAAGGGTAGCGGCAACGAGGATAAATTCACTGGCCAGATCAATATTGAGCCTTTCCATCTGGTGAATGTATCCAAGAAAGTCATCTGTTATCGTAGCGATTGGAATATCGTGTATATCCAATTCATCGCGTTCGATAAAAAAGAGGAGAAGATCAAAAGGCCCCTGAAACTGGGGAAGGTGGATGGTGAACGTCTCGTTTTGGGCCATGATACCTTCGTTAATAGGCGCGCACGTCCTTTTTTTCCATATAATTGATGAAAGCGCGGTTGGCGACCCTGTGACCGCCCGGGGTAGGGTAGTCGCCGGAGAAATACCAATCGCCGTTGTTGTCCGGACAGGCACTGCGCAGGCCTTCCACGGTCTGGTAGATAATCTCCACTTCGGGTTTTATCCCCTTTGGTGTGAGGATGCGGGCAATGCGCCGGGATATTTCTTCATAGGAAAACTGCTCGTACAGGGTTTTGATCTCGTTGGTGATATGCTCCTTTGGCAGGTATTCCTGTGCTTTGCAGCGTTGATAAGCTTCTTCGAGGAGGTGTTCGCGCCCGTCTTTGTGCAAAAGGTCTACGAGGGCGCGGAAAGCAACGAATTCACCCATTTTAGACATATCAATGCCGTAGCAATCAGGATAACGGATCTGGGGTGCCGAAGAAACGATAATAATTTTTTTGGGTTTGAGCCGTGCGGCAATCTGAATGATACTGTCGCGTAGGGTAGTGCCACGCACAATAGAATCGTCGAGGAGTACGAGGGTGTCCTCGTTATTGCGCACGAGGCCGTAGGTAATGTCATAAACGTGAGATACGAGCTTTCCCCTGGCGGTGGTATCCGCTATAAAAGTCCGAACTTTGGCATCTTTGAGGATGAGCTTTTCCACGCGGGGCTTAACGGCCATGATTTTGCGGAGCTTCCTGGGTTTGAGTTTATCCTCCTCCATGAGTTTGAGGATGCGCTTTTCTTTGATTTCATCGAGCCGAAGGTGGAGGCCTTCCATGAGTCCGAAAAAGGCAGTTTCGGCAGTATTGGGCACAAAAGAAAAGACGGTATTTTCAAAATCATAGTCAAGAGCCTGGAGGATAGGTTCCACGAGCTGGTGGCCGAGTTGTTTGCGCTCGAGATAGATATCGAGGTCATTGCCTCGGGAAAAATAGATGCGCTCAAAGGAACAGGCAGCCCTGGGAGCGGGCTCTATGAAAGGCTTTTCCGCAATGTCGCCGTTTTTCCTGATGATGAGGGCATGGCCCGGGGTCAGTTCTTTGATAGCGCGGAAAGGAACATTCAGAACAGTCTGTATAGCAGGGCGTTCAGAGGCTACTACGGCAATTTCTTCATCATAGTAATAGTAGGCAGGCCGGATACCATTGGGGTCGCGGATAGTGAAAGCATCGCCATGGCCTATGAGTCCGCACATAACATAGCCGCCGTCAAATTTTTTACAGGCGCGCTGTAGCATGCGCTGGATATCGAGGTTTTGCAAAATAAGGTCGTTGATTTCAATATTGGAGTACCCCTCGGGTTTGTACCAGGTGTGGAGGCGCTGGACCTCATCATCGAGAAAATGTCCGATTTTTTCCAGTACGGTGACGGTATCGGATTTTTCTTTGGGATACTGTCCGAGTTCGAGGAGTTCGTCGAAGAGCTCATCCACATTGGTAAGGTTGAAATTGCCTGCCAGGATGAGGTTTCGGTTGATCCAGTTATTTTGACGCAGGAAAGGATGGCAGGTTTCTATGGAGTTGTCGCCATGGGTGCCGTAGCGAAGGTGACCCAGAATCAGCTCCCCCATATAGGGTTTGTTTTGCTTGAGCCATTGGGCATCCTGGAGCTGGTCGGCAGGCAGGTTATCAAAATGTTTCCAGATTTGGTCAAATAAATCGTCCAGGTAATTGGGTGCGACGCTTCTTTTGCGGCTAATAT
>CAZGOT010000226.1:0-4868 GCA_964527495.1 uncultured Haliscomenobacter sp. | reverse complement strand
TATTTTTGCGCAAGTGCAAATATTTTCATAAAATGGGACATTTCCAACAACACCGTCTGCACAGATGCGCGAGACTGACTTTATCCGGAAAAATTCATCCCGATGGCAGGGCATCGAAAATTCCCTGAAAACCCCTTCTGCCGAGCCTGACCACCTCAAGGATACATTCGTGCAGGTAACGGACGATCTTTCCTATTCCCGTACTTTTTACCCCAACCGATCCGTGCGGGTCTATCTGAATGATCTGGCTCAGCGCACTTTTTATGTCCTTTATTCCAACAGACAATCCAAATCCCCAAACCATACCAGCTACTGGCTCGAAGAACTTCCCCTGCTCATGTATGCAGCGCGACGGGACATGCTGATTGCCTTTCTGGTATTCCTTACAGCATTTCTGACAGGTGTATTGTCCTGCGCCATGGATCCAGATTTTCCACAGCTAATCCTGGGCGAGCGTTATGTAGAAATGACCGAAGCGAATATCGCAGCGGGTGATCCGATGGCGGTTTATAAAAGCAGTGGACAGTTTGATATGGCAATGGGCATTACTGCCAATAACCTCTATGTCGCATTTCTCTCTTTTATTTCCGGTATTTTTTTTGCGATAGGTTCCCTTATTATTATGATCAGTAACGGCATTATGGTAGGGGCATTTCAGTATTTTTTTGTGCAGAAAGGATTATTTATGGAATCCTTCCTGACGATTTGGGTGCATGGTACCCTGGAAATTTCTGCTATCGTCATTGCCGGGGGCGCGGGAATTACTATGGGGCGCGGTCTGGCCTTCCCCGGCACCTATACACGAGCACAGGCCTTCCAGCAATCTGCCCGTCGGGGTCTGAAGATTTTTTTCGGCATATCGCCCGTTATTCTCCTTGCTGCCATTTTTGAATCCTTCCTCACCAGGTTTACCGAAACACCGGATTGGTTGAGGGGTATTTTTATTTTCTCCTGTCTTTCTTTCGTGCTTGTCTATTTTTGGTGGTTCCCCCGGCATGTCGCTTCCACGACCTCTGGCAGCAAGATAGCAGATGCCGATTTACTACCTACCCCCATGGCTTTTCCCAATCTCGAAACCGTAAAGGGAGGGGGGGAAATCTTCCAGGATGTCTTTTCTGTGATGCGGCATGCCCTAACTTCCGTTTTACTTTTTTCCCTGATTGCGACTGCCGTTTATTGCATACCAGTTTTTTTATTCAGTGGCCATCCCCCCCAGAAGCTATTTTCTATGGAACAAGGGCTGCTTGCGGGTATCCGTGCGCTCGGCAATTTCTATTCAGCAAGCAAGGTATCGTGGTTACCCTGGTGGAATGTGCCGATAATCGCAGGGTTTTCTGCAGCAATACTCCCCAGGCTTATGGGCCACCTTTCGCACAGCCCCTCCCCCCGGTGGAAGGCAGCATGTAAATCCTTACTTCCTGCTGCGTTTATGGTACTGCTGCTCTACAATGGAAAGGGGTTTAACCAGCTCACGCTCCTGATTGGTTTTCCCTGGTTGCTGTGCTGGATTGCTGTCATCAGCCTGGAAAAAGGACAAAAAGACCTGGGGACCCGAAGTGTATTTTTCCTCATTTGGACTAATACTTCCAGAGTATTACAAGCATTTCTGCTCCTGGTACTATCGGCAGGGCTATTTTTTTCCTTGCTGGATACAGGTCTTTTCTGGAGCTTTCTCAATCTGGCAAGCTGGGTAGTATCCCTGGAACCTGAAGCCATGGAAACTTTCTCCGCTATATTACTTGCGGTACTTACTTATTTTTTTCAGTACGTCGCATTTGCCTATATCCTTGCCGGATTTGGCCTCCTGTACTATACGCTGCGCGAAATAAACAGTGCAGAAGGGTTGAGGAAAAAAATTCAATCTATTGGACAAAAACGCCTGCTCCGTGGGCTTGAACAGGAAGCACCAGAATGAACAACCTATTAACCTACTCTTTAGGCCTTCTGGTATGCTGGGCAGTTTCCATAACAGATTCAAATGCCCTGCCCCAGAAATCTCCAGATGATGTGTATCTCCAGGAGGAATTTCAACCCCGTCCATTTTCTGACACCGATTGGAGCAAGGCGACCAAGGGAATGGAATTTACCATCAAACCCGCTAAACCGGAGAAGCAGCAAAAACAGCAGGACAAGGCCAAAAAACAACCTTCCGACGAGGATGGGTGGAAGCATTTAGTGCACCTTGCACAACAGGTATTCAAAATACTAGCCTTCGGAATCCTGCTTTCCCTGGCTGCTTTTATTATGTACCAACTCCTGAAAAAAACCAACAACACCAAAACACCCAAGCACCAAAGCCCGATTTTTTCTGATGAAGCAGACAGGCTCCCTTCCTTTGGCCTACATAGCCACATCCGGGAAGCCGAAGCAAGAGGAGATTTTGGAACAGCTATCCGATTGCACTACCTCAGCATTTTACAGGCGCTTGAACGCACCAAATGGATTATCTGGAAAAGAGAAAAAACAAACCGCGAATATACCCGGGAACTGAAGCCCGCCCCCTTTAACCAAGATTTTCAACAGGCCACCCGGATTTTTGACCGTGTTCGCTATGGGGAATACTTCCCCGATGAAAAACAATACCGACAGGATATCGTGCCGCTTTTTACCGGATTACTCGATTGGGTGGAAAAAATTGCGCCGGAAAAACCCAAAACCTCCACTTCAACTCCAGAAAAACATGCTTAACCGCCGTATCCTATATTTTATACCCATCGCTATTCTGCTATTTGCAGGGGTAGTTTTTTTGTCTCAGCGAATGAAAAAATCTTATTCCTGGGAAGAAAACTATCTTGAACGAAATAAAGGCCCTTATGGCCTGTCCGTAGTCCGGGAGCTTGCTGAGCGATATTTTGAAAAAGAAAAAGTGACCGTAATACGCCAGGGTATACGACGGGAATTACCTATCTACACAGAACACAAGTCTTCTTATATTTTGATAGGGGAAAAGGCTGTCTGGGACTCTCTGGAGATTAATGCACTGCTCCGCTTTGTGCGCAAAGGCAACTCCGCCCTTATTGTTTCTGCCGATATTCAGGATGAATTCATACAACGCCTATATCGCAATTCCTGCCAGGGCTACGAATGGGAACGCTTCTTTACCTTCAATGATACTGCCGCCAATCTCAACTTACTGCACCCTTCCCTTAAGTTGTCAACGGATTTCCACCTGCCATTTCTCTATCCCCACCCCCCCGGCCAGCCGAGGCCCGGACATCTTTGGTCTTATTTCGGGGATATTTATTTCTGCAGAGCGCAAGCGGGATTTTCCCCACTGGGAACCCTCAACAGCGAACTCATCAACTTCGCACGGGCCCGCTATGGGGAAGGTTGGGTGTATATACACGCAAACCCTCTTGCTTTTACTAATATTGCCCTCCTCCAACCTCAGGGCAAACAATATGCTGAGCGCGTACTTTCCCACCTACCTCCAGGGCCCGTTTACTGGGATGTCATCAGCAAAAACCCCGATAGGCAGAATGCCATGAATCCAGGGGCGACGAATAAGCGCCAGCTCTCTGGCAAAGGACCTCTGGACTATATCCTCCGACAGCCCGCCCTGGCATCAGCGTGGTACATTCTCCTCCTGACAGCATTGTTGTTCCTCCTTTTTCGAACCAAGCGGCGCCAAAGAGCCATTCCGATACTTCCCGTCAACCGGAACCTCTCTCTGGAGTTTGTGCAGGCCATCGGCAAAATGAATTTCCTCCAACGCTATCATAAAAAAATCGCCAGCCAGCAAATGAAATTCTTCTTACAATACCTTCGCGACCGCTTCTTGATAGATACCCGCGAACCCGGAGAAGAAATGGCGGCCCTGCTCGCTAAAAAAATACAAATAGACGAAGAAAAAATCCGTACACTGTTGCATTTTTACCAAAACATTGAACGGGGATCTATCGTTACGGACATCACCCTGATGCAGTTCCACCAGCACCTTGAAGAAATTTATCAACATTGCAAACATTATGGCTCCAAGTCCTATGGAAGATGACAAACCAACCACCCCGACCCAGGAAGACCTGCCGCCTCAGGAAAAACCTCTGGCCAGTGATCCCGAAATCCTCCTCCGTCAGCATGTCGACCTCTCCCACCTGAAGACGGCTGTGGACAAAATCAAATCCGAAATTTCCAGAGTCATCGTTGGCCAGGAAAATTTCATCGAACTATTGCTTGCAGCCCTCTTTACCGGTGGCCACGTACTGGTAGAAGGATTGCCTGGCGTAGCTAAGACCCTTACTGCCAAGCTCCTTGCCCAAACCCTCGATATTGATTTTTCCCGCATTCAGTTTACCCCCGACCTTATGCCCAGCGATGTAGTGGGCACCAATGTGTTCAACCAAAAGACCTCGGAGTTTTCCTTTAATCCGGGCCCTATTTTTGCCAATGTCGTCCTCATTGACGAAATCAACCGGTCGCCTGCCAAAACCCAGGCCGCCCTCTTCGAAGTAATGGAAGAAATGCAGGTTACCGTAGATGGACGCACCTATCCCGTGGATTTTCCCTTCTTCGTTGTAGCAACCCAGAACCCCATTGAACAGGAAGGTACCTACAAGCTGCCGGAAGCTCAACTGGATCGTTTTCTCATCAAAATTGAAGTCGCCTATCCGGATCTTGAGGAGGAAAAAGAGATTTTGATGCGCTTCCAGAACGATTTCGGGCTTTCCCTACGCAAGCAAGTCCACAAGGTACTCGGACCGCAAGACCTGGCGCGCTGCCGCGAACTCGTCGAGCAGGTACATCTATCCATTCCCCTCATCGAAAACATCGCAGCCATCGTCCACTCCACACGCAGCCATGGGGATATTTACCTAGGTGCATCCCCCCGGGCCTCCTTGTCTATCCTCAAAATCGCAAAGGCCCTGGCA
>CAZGOT010000225.1:434-4872 GCA_964527495.1 uncultured Haliscomenobacter sp. | reverse complement strand
ATTGTACCCCAATGAAGAAAGGGTGGTCTTTGAGTTCGACAATTTCCACCAGGTCATTGTCCGGATTGAGTCCACTGGAGAGAAGACCGGCTTCGGCACAGCGATCTCTGTACACATTGTTGAATTCAAAGCGATGTCGGTGGCGCTCGCTAATGGTTGGGGTGCCGTAAATTTCAGCTGCTTTACTGCCCGGGGCAAGTACACAAGGATAGGCGCCCAGGCGCATGGTGCCTCCTTTATCGGAAATTGTTTTTTGATCGGCCATCATATCAATCACAGGGTCCGGGGTGGAAGGGTTAACTTCGGTCGAAGCAGCAAGGGGTAGCCCGAGGATGTGGTTGGCGAATTCGACCACAGCACATTGCATGCCGAGGCAGATTCCGAAAAAAGGTATATTATTTTCTCTTACGTGCTGGATGGCCCGGATTTTACCCGCTATCCCCCTTTCGCCAAATCCCGGGGCTACGAGGATACCGTCTAATCCCTCAAGTTGTTTGGGGAGTTCGGTCAGATCCCCTTCCAGTACCTCAGAATGGATGGGAACAACTTTTACCCGGCATTCATTAATGGCACCTGCATGTATAAATGATTCATATATAGACTTATATGCATCTTGTAGTTTGTTGTATTTTCCAACAAGTCCGATGCGTACCTCATGGAGGGGATTTTTGAGTTTTCCAAGGAAAGCCTTCCAGGCCGACAGGTCGGGCTCGCTTCGGTCTTGCATCCGCAGTTTGCTGAGTACGGTGAGGTCGAGGCGTTCTTTCAGCATGAGCAGGGGCACATCATAGATAGTTTCGGCATCCCGGGCTTCGATGACAGATCCGACATCCACATTGCAGAACAGGGCAAGTTTGCGGCGGATTTCCATATTGAGTGGGTGTTCGGTACGGCAGACGAGGATATCTGCCTGGATGCCGGTGGTGAGCAGTTCTTTGACCGAGTGTTGGGTGGGCTTGGTTTTCAGTTCTTTTGCCGCCTGGAGGTAGGGGATGAGGGTAAGGTGGATGACCAGGCAATTATCGGCCCCTAGTTCCCAGCGCAACTGCCGTAAGCTTTCCAGGTAGGGGAGGGACTCGATATCCCCGACTGTGCCCCCTAGTTCGGTGATGACGATTTCGTATTTGTTGGTTGCTCCGAGCAACTGTACCCGGCGCTTGATTTCATCGGTGATATGCGGGATAACCTGTACGGTTTTCCCCAAATAATCTCCGGCCCGTTCTTTTTGGATGACTGTTTGATAAATCCTGCCTGTCGTCACATTGTTGGCCTGTGAAGTCGGCTGGTTGAGGAAGCGCTCGTAGTGCCCCAGGTCGAGATCGGTTTCGGCGCCATCATCGGTGACGTAGCACTCGCCGTGTTCATAGGGGTTGAGCGTACCCGGATCGACGTTTATGTAGGGATCGAATTTTTGAATAGTGACTGTAAAGCCTCTGGCTTGCAGCAACTTGGCTAGGGATGCTGAAATAATGCCTTTGCCCAGGGAAGAGGTAACGCCTCCCGTAACAAAAATGTATTTGACCATGTTGTGGATATGCGTTGTTACGGGCTGTAAAGGTAAAAGAAATAATGGCAAAATATCAACTTTTGCAGCGACTTAAAATACTCTTGGTTAAAGATTCAAATTCTTGATAGCTTTTCTGAACAGCATAAACATGAGCACCGATAGCACCATCTGCCGGTTTTAAAAGAAAGATTGGTTTATGTGATTCCATGGACATTGGTGCCAAACTTCTATAATGTTTTAACAGTGCTATACAATTTGGGTCTAATTCAACAGAGGAAATGTTCGAGCTTTTATGTAATACAAACTCAGAAAAAACGGATGGTATTCTGTTCGCCCATTTTAAATAAGATTTTACTGGCCTACTTTCTTTGGCTGAATACTGCATAATTATATAACCTATAGGCAGGGCATCTTTATCAGGTATTTCAAAAGTGACGTCAGATGGTTTTTGTTCTTTGCGTTGTGCCCAATCCTTTTTCCATTTTGTGAGTGTTCGTCCTAGGTTTTTGATGCCTTGTAAAGAGAATAAATCTGAAGCTACAGGCGTAATAATATAATCGGAACTTATAGTTACCGCTCGGTTAATTGCGCCCAGGTTAGGGCCAACATCTATAAGTGCAATTTCAGCATCAAACTGCTTTGCGGCATCATTGATGATTGTATTAAAAATGCTTGTCATTCTAAAAGAGTACCTATCGCCTGCTAATGATTTTAGCCAGGCATCACTTAAGTTATCTTCGAAAATAGATAGCGAAAGATTTCCAAGTACTAAACCGAGGTTGTCATTAATAACTTCAATATGCACATCTTGATAAGGGTCTCCAGAAGCCACTGGATTTATGGAGTTTAGTATGGTAATAGGCAAGTCCTTATCATAAATATCTTCAAGCCGTTCAGGGGCCAGAAACATGGACGTTAGATTCGACTGAGGGTCTAAATCAAGTGCAACAGTTTTTATCCCAAGCTCTGAGAGCATCCAGGCTACATGATAAACAGTTGTTGTTTTGCCAACGCCACCCTTATTGTTGAAAAATACAATAGACTTCATATCACCATTTTGTATTTATTGGAATGGATACTTTAAATTTTGTACCTAAGGTCAAATCAAAATCGGGCTGCCCATTCCCATTCTTATTCAACTCATCTATTGCTCTCCTTACCCCATAGTTAAATCTGTTTACATAGCCCATTATTTTCAACGCTTCGGCGATCACCACATTTCTGTAGTCGCTTGCGTTGGGAAAATTCTGTGCATTTACATCGCCGTATAAACCGCCGGGATTCAATATCTCGACCCTGTTTGTAAATTCGAAAATATATATAGGTGAATTTGATTCATAGCTTCTGTGCATAATAGCATTCATCAGCAGTTCTCTTAATGCCCAAAAGGGATAGTTTCTAATTATTTCTTCCTGAAATGAATTGTTTTTTACGGGGCGCTCTTTTACAATAATATTTTTTACGAAGTCGTCGATAGAATTTAGCTCTGTAATGAGTGCTCCGGAAAACTTCTTATCAAAGTCAACGTCGCTGTTCATTTCTTCTCCATTAAACTTCACATACTGGATATATGCACCAGGTAAATAAAACTCGGGGTTCAGCCCAAACATCAGGATGCCTGCATTTGTGGGGCACTGCTCCCTGTTATCATAAAACCGCAATGAGGATAATTGCTGTTCAACTGTTCTCCCGTTTTCTTTTAACGTGTCCCTATCTATTGCAGCGGGCAAATAAGTTGATTTGAAGTATTCGATAGCAAGGTCTTCTATTGTCGCGCCTAATGCAGGCACCAAATCATATGTTTTTGCATAAGAAGCTCTTCTTTCAACCAAAATTTTTTCTTCTTCTACTGTAGCTTTATCTCTTCTTGGCCCTATGCGGATCCAACATCTACCATCATACCTGACAGGCGGATAGGATGAAGGGGTTACTTGAATTACCACAACTTCTCCTTCGGGGAACTTAAAAACGGGACTCAACACCATTGAAGGTTGAGGCAATACATTACCATTGCTCTTAACATTTCCAATAGCTTGCAACTCTTCATCGGTCCATGTCATCCCTGCCAATTTGCCATCATCTTTTACACCCAATAAGATGTATCCGGGTTGTTTATGATTAGGAAAGTCGTTGGATAAAGCACAAACAGCTGGCCCTAATTTGTTTTCTTTGATAGAAATGGTTCTTTCGATCAAATCACTTTCCATATCTGCTAATAATGCGATTACTTTTTCTTCCGCTATCATATTGATTTTTTTTGCAACTGTTTGGCGCCCTTGGCATAAACTGCAATACAAAGCAAGGCTATTTTCGCAAAAAAAGGCTTCGCAAGGCCGAAAAATAGCTTGTTTTTTCCTCTGATTCCTCGAAATTGCCAAAACGTTGAACCTAGCGAATTTTTGACTGATCCTCCCTTTTAAGCTAATTATCTTGTTCAAAGATAAGAATATTATTTGGCGGTGCCAGCCGCCAAAGACAACTTTGAGGCCTTTGCACAGCCCCATTGGGAGGCGCAAGCCGTCAAATGACAGCCATGGGCTTTTGATTCAAAAAACTCATGCCTGGACAAATTGATGACGCTTATCATTGCATCATATCCACAGAAACCTTATCATAGCGGTAAATAGCGGTTTTTGTCGCGTCAGGCGGGATAAAATGGACGCGGAACAGATTTTGTACCGGAAAAATAGCGTTTTATGAAAAGTTGGATCATCAGAATTGTGGTAGTTGTGCTGTGTTTCCTTATCCCGGCAAGTGTGCGGTGGGATAGCCTGCCTCTTTCTGCTCCAGTCCAATCTTCCAATCCGGTTCCAGTCCCTACCTGGCGGGATTCTATCGCTTACTGGGCAGTCGCGCAGCGGGATATCCCCATTCGCAGGTATTTCAAATGGATGGATTCCGTCGCACAGGCTTATGACACCCTGCTCCCAT
>CAZGOT010000225.1:0-424 GCA_964527495.1 uncultured Haliscomenobacter sp. | reverse complement strand
CTCCCATATCAACTGAGCGAACACCTGATCGCCCGCGCTAACCCCTGGCTGATTGACTCCCTGGCGGCAACGGATTATTATGTCCAAATGGAACGGGGAAAATTTGTTTATGACCAGTCGGGCATGGTTATCCTGCATGCCGGCGATAGCCTGGGTATCCCGGATTCTGTATTTGGCCGGCACTTGCTGGAGAAACTGGCAGCGACGACCATTGACGTCAATATTCCGGAATTTGCACTGCGCATCATCGAAGCCGGGGGTACCCTCTATCGGTTTCCCGTGCGGGTAGGGCGCAATGAAAAGAAATACCTCGCCATGGCAGGTAGGGTGGTGGACTTGAAAACGTCTGTCGGTACCGGAAAAATTATGCGCATCGAACGCTATCCCAGGTGGATTAACCCCAGCGACAATAAACCCTATGAGG
>CAZGOT010000224.1:0-4904 GCA_964527495.1 uncultured Haliscomenobacter sp. | reverse complement strand
ATCCAAAGTCCTCGTAGGCTGTCCATTCCGGGGATTTTTTACCATATTTAATGCGCATACCGAGTTCAAGGCCCTTGCCCAGGGGTTTGAAATTGCGCCGGAAATCGGAGAAACTGTTGCCAAGCCCAAGGACAATTTTTCCATCAAAAGCAGAGGCATGGCAGGTGAAACAGTTGCCATTAGCTACCAGAACGCCATTTTTCGCAGGAAAAACATTAATGGAGTAGGGCATCCGGGCATTGGGCCCTGTACGTCGAAGTACGGTGTCGGTTTTACTGCCTAGCCTCCTGCGCATGAGTTCATAAGGTATCCCTGAACCAATATAATCACCGTAAATGAGATATTCCCACCCTTTTTCGGGATCTCCGCCTTCACTTTGCGGGGAGGGGGGGATTGCCTTGGTCTTCCATACCTGCTGAAATTCCGGACTGGGGAGGTCCAGATAGGTGCTGCAGGCGGTGAAGATAGCTAGCAAGCCAGCAAAGAGGAGGTGCTTTTTCATTTTCTGGTTTTTTCTTTATACTCCCGCTATGCGCTTAAAAAAGGCAAAACGGATAATGCATGCGCTTGTTTTTTATTTCGACAGCATACCCTTAAAAAAGTTTGAATGCTAAGGCTATAATCCAGAGCGGTAGCCTAAGGTTTAATAACCTGCCGCTTTTAACGAAGTAGCAATATCTGAAATTAATTCCCAGGTAGCGCGGACATGCCTAACCTGAATAGGAACACCGCTTAAAAAATCTTCTGCTTCCCCCTCGGTGTTTCCTTCGTAATTTAAAGCGTAAAAGCCTCCTGCCCATGTGCATAGAAGGAGTTGAAACTGGTTTATCCGGGGATTAAAGACAATTATATCCTGATTTTCGTTGAAAAAGTCGTGATTCTGGCCGAGGTATAGCATAAGGGGATAATCAAGGTACTGCTCGTCCTGCATGAGGTTGAGATGAAAAAGGCCATTAAGCCGAATCTCATGTGGAATTTCATGTTGTTGGAGCAGCGCGGATAAAGCGAGGAGGTTATGCTGAATTTTTGCAAACGGCATCTGTTGAGGGGTAAGTTGGGCATAAGGTAGCCAGCCATCCGTATGCAGGTCGAAGTATTCCATAGGGCCAACCCGGAGCTTATAATCAAAGCGGGAATACCCTGGTACCACATATCCTGGATAAAAAAAGCGGTAACCATGGTCCAGCGCATACATGACCTCCATGAGCATAGTGAAGTAGCCCAGACTATATTGCGCGTAGTCGGGATGATAGAAGCCCAGAATGCTGGAGAGGCTATTTTTACCGAGGTCAAAATAGCTCGCAGCAACGAGCTGTTCTCCATCCCAAACCAAAAATTCCATGGTGCGAAAGATATTGCTGTTGTTTCCTTCGAGCAATGCATCCTGCAGGGTAGGGGATAGTTTGTCTGGAAAGTGAGAGCTATATTGCTTGTAGAGGGCTTCCGCTTCCTGTCCCATTTGGGCTTCCTGGAAAGCCCAGCGAAACCTGGAGCAGTTATTGCGCAATAACTTGCGGTTTCTTTTGCTAAAGGAAAATCCTTCCAGAGGTAAGCGCACCCAAATAGCAGAAAAAAATTTTTTGAACCCGAACATCAGAAAATGGGTGGTGAACAGGGATTGCCCTGTTCTATACCATCCCCGTTCCAGATAATGGTCCAGGCTCGCTAGCGATAACGTTTCAGGCAGATTTCTTTGGGCAAACATCGCCAGATCTTTTTACTGTTTTTTGGGGTGATTGGAAAGTATTTAACCTTATCCCCAGCCATGAAGGGCACCTCCGGGGGCAAAAAAACGGTCTGCCCTGGCTTTTATCCGGGGATCTCCTATGAGCTCGGGTGCGTGGTGTGGTTTTATACGCGCATCCAGGATAAGTGGTCCCCTGCAGCCCCAATGTTTGAACTCCGTAAAGGACCGGACACCATGCAGGTCATGGGAGGGATTTGCACGGGTAAAAGAAACCCAAAGCAAATTATTTAAGGTGGCGGCGGTGAATTTACTGTCATCGCACAGGATGATAAGGGGCACTTCCTGCAGATCGAAGCGCTCGAGATAGGTGGCCAGCATTTCTGCCTGGGCATATCCGGTTTGCATTTCAAAAGCAGGGCCACTGATGGCCAGGATACCGGGTGCGGCAAAAACAGGATGTTCGAATGCGGGTGGCAGGGAAAAGCCAGTAGGTAAAGTTGCAGCAAGCGCTCTGCGTTTTGGGCCTCTGCAGGCAATGACTACTTTAGAGCCGCTGTTCCATCCGGTTCCGGAGTAATCCAGGGTATCTATGGTCGTTTTGGTATGGAAGTGCAAATCCCGGGTCCAGTCCACGCGTTCGAGGACATGGTGTAAAAACGCAGGTATCTGCCGGGTACTGAGTTTGGGATTGTCTTCGGCTGCGGCAATGAACAAGAATTTGGCCAGGGAGGTTTGTCCGCTTCCCAGAATGTGATTGGCCTGCGTAAGGATTTCTTCCGGCTGAGGTTCCCGGAAAGGCATGTAGCGCTCGCTGCCGATAGCGAGGAGCAGTGGGTGTACCCCGGCAGCATCAACGGCATTGATTTCGAGTACACCCGGAAATTCCTGTGGGGTAAGTTGCTCGACGAGTTCGTGGATGAGGTAACCAAAACTGGAATCTTCCTGTGGTGGCCTGCCTACGACGGTAAAGTGCCAGACGGCATCTTTGCGGTGATAGACTTTTTCGACATCCATGACCGGGAAGTCATGGGTCAGGCTGTAGTATCCAAGATGGTCGCCGAAGGGCCCTTCCGGTTTTTTTTCTCCTTTGCGGATAGTTCCGGTAAGCACAAAATCTGCATCGGAGGACAGGATGTGCCCATTGCGTCGCGCATAGCGGAAGCGTCTGCCACCGAGCATGCCGGCGAAGGTAAGTTCAGAAAGCCCTTCGGGAAGGGGCATGATTGCGGCAAATGCATGGGACGGTGGCCCACCTACGAAAACGGAAACGCGGAAGGGTGCATCCGAGCTATTGTAGGCCGTATGGTGTACACCTATGCCCCGGTGAAGCTGGTAATGCATACCGATTTCCTGGTTGAGGATATACTCGTTGCCGCTAAGCTGAACCCGATACATGCCCAGGTTGGATTTCATAACCTGGCGCTCTCCGGGAGGAAGGGTAAAAACCTGGGGTAGGGTCACAAATGCGCCACCATCCATGGGCCAGGATATTACCTGGGGGAGCAGGTCAACACGCGTTTCGCCATATTCTACAGGAGCTTTTCCCCAAGTCGCACGTGGGAGGGCCCGTATGGCAGTCAATGGCGCGGTAAGGTAACGCAATGGATTGCGAAGTAGATTAGTGGGATCGGCTTTGAGTTCAATGACTTTTTGGACCCGCTTTAAAGTATGGCGGAACAAGAACTCTGTCCGCTCTATGGTACCATATATATTAGAAACTGCCGGAAAGGGGCTGTTTTTTACTTTTTCAAAAAACAGGGCTGGCCCCTGGGCATCGAATACCCGGCGGTGGATCTCGGCCATTTCGAGGTTAGGATCTACTTCTTCCCGGATGCGGACCAGTTTGCCATGTTTTTCCAGATCCAGTACCGCTTCCATCATGCTGGAATAGCTCATAACGTTGGGTTGATTAACGTATTGAAAAACTGCTTAAAACGTGCTATTGTTTTGTTTCCGGGCATAATCGGACGATTTTTCCGGAATGGGGGTGTCCTAAAAGTCTGGGGTTGTGTAAAAAGTATTTTGCCGCCTACGTCGGCGAAAGAAAGGGGGGTGTGTAAAAAGGCCGAAGGCCGTCCTTTGGCGGCTGATGCCGCCAAATAATGTTTTGAACGAGCACTGTTTTCATTGATTTTGCGAAGTAAAATCAATGAAAACAGTGCTCGTTCAAAATTTCATTTCGCCGCCGAAGGCGGCGGAAGACTTTCCACACACCCCCGATGAAAAGCCGGAGGCTTTTCACCCAACCCCATACTTGCGGTCAGCCTCTATTCATGCATTATTTAAAGCCCTTTTCCCAGAGCATTGCTTCTTTGAAGAAGTTCCCGCAGGTTTTTAACCGTTTGGGTAGGCCCCTGGTCAATAACCAGGTTAATCAGCCAGGCAGGCAGCTCTCCGCCAGGGTCACTGCGAAGGTAGTATTTCACCTGCAGGTTATGGTCGTCCAGAGGGATAAATTCCCAGCGATAGTCAAGTACCGGCACGCGCACGCGCTCTTTGTGCGCGGGCACCTTGTCAGCTACCCCTTTGACTGTGATAACTACTTTGCCGTTGGCACCTGTGTAGATTTTGCTTCCCGCAACGAAATCCCTGTCACTCATGGGCCATGGGAAGTCCATTACGGCATAGTAAATGGCTTCTGAAGGGGAAACGCGCTCTACCAGTTCGGATTCTATACATTTATACACCCAGCTTGGGTACCCTCGCACGTCCCGCATGATGTCGAGCAACGATTTGAGCGTTCCTTTGAAAGAAGTGGTGATTTTAATTTCGTTAATCGGCGAATTTTCTGCCTGGCGATAATACACCTCCACGCCATCAGAAGATTTTTTCAATTTCCAGGAAGAAGAGGTGGACTGGGCAGGAAGCATTGTGACAAAGAAAGCCGGGAGTAGCAATATTGCGATATAGCGCATGTGTGAATATTTGTTGGAGGGTCAACAACCGGGGGCCAACAAAGTTCATGCGCGGCAGAGGATGCAGGGAAAGACTTCTTCGGCGCTGAGGCCGGGGGTGGGTAAGAGCCCTTGGGCTGCCCTTTGGCGGCATTCGTCGCCAATAATTATGTTGAATGGGACTGTCCGAAAAGTCTTGGTGTTGTATAAAAAGTATTCCGCCGCCTACGGCGGCGAAATAATGTTTTGAACAAACACTGTTTTAATTGATTTTGCAAAGCAAAATCAATTAAAACAGTGTTTGTTCAAAACATTATTTCGCC
>CAZGOT010000223.1:4111-4915 GCA_964527495.1 uncultured Haliscomenobacter sp. | reverse complement strand
GTACAATCGGTTTTTCACAAATTACATCTGCACCGTAGCGAAGGCCAAAGCGGATATGGGCATCATGCAGATAGTTGGGCGAGCAGATACTCACATAATCCACCTTGTGGCCTTTGTGTTTCAACTTCTCCAGGTGCCGGTCAAATCGCTCGAATTCTACAAAAAAGGCCGCATTGGGGAAATAACTGTCAATTATCCCCACCGAATCTGATTTGTCCACTGCTGCGACCAAATCATTTTTGGTGTCCCTGATGGCGATCATGTGCCGCGGCGCCACAAAGCCCGCCGCCCCGATAAGTGCAAAGGATTTCATAAGCAATGGGTTTTTTAGCCTGTTTCAAATTATTTTTGGCGGCACAAGGCATCAAAAATAATTTGAAACAGGCTGAATGATAATGTATTTGACGCCTTGTGCAGCCAAAAATTATTTTGAATGGAAAATTTTATACAACTACTTTTTTAACCTGGTTATTCTCCAGGATGTACGTTTCCCCTGAACCCGGGCAAACAGCAACAGTACCGCTATCGAAGCGGAGCCGTTCCCCATATTCGCTCATCCAGCCGATTTGACGTGCGGGGTTTCCGACTACCAGGGCATAGTCTGGCACATCGCGTACCACTACAGCACCTGCGCCGATGAAAGCGAATGCCCCGATGGTATGACCACAAACGATAGTTGCATTAGCGCCAATGGTAGCGCCCCGTTTCACCAGCGTTTGCAGATATTCCCCTTTGCGGTTTACGGCACTCC
The DNA here is from genome assembly GCA_964527495.1 of uncultured Haliscomenobacter sp. Classification (GTDB taxonomy): domain Bacteria; phylum Bacteroidota; class Bacteroidia; order Chitinophagales; family Saprospiraceae; genus JADJPL01. Next base: position 4,164 of record CAZGOT010000223.1, on the reverse strand, counting down.
GGGGGTTATATACGTTTGTAAAAACCATTGAAGGGCCTAAAAAGACATCGTCC
>CAZGOT010000223.1:0-4101 GCA_964527495.1 uncultured Haliscomenobacter sp. | reverse complement strand
TACTTTGGAAGCTACAAATACATTTTGGCCGAGGCTACAACCCTTTCCAATGCGGGTATGTGCCATGACATGGCAAAAATGCCAGATTTTGGAGCCTTCCCCGATATCTGCAGGTTGATCCACAACTGCGGAGGGATGTATATAAACAGATGCTTCGTACATAAGCAATTATTTAAAGCCGGTTAAGTTTTTTGAGTGCCCCAGTCTTGAATCGGTACATTTTAACCATATTGGGCAGCTTGAGGTAGCCTTTTATACGCTGGCTATAATCCCTGAAAAAGGAATCCCCGGTATGTACAGCGAGAATTTGTAACTGAGCTGATATCAGTTGCATATAGCCAATAGTACAGGGATCATCTTTGGGATAACCGGGCAAGTCGCAGAGGTTAAAGCGCAACCAAAAGCCCAGGTCGTAAGCGGGAAGCTGAAGTTTCAGGCCCTGGATCCCTTCTTCCAACAATCTGGTAGCTGTGGCGTGGGCCTCCGCGTCGCGTGTACTATCCACTGCCCGGACAAAATCCAACAAACCAAAAAGAGAGAAGATGTGGCCATCGAGGACCCGGGTAGGGGCAGCAGCTACATATTCCTCATAAAAAGTTTTTCCTTGGGCGCGGTCTACCGAGACCCCTCCTTCGGAAATATCCAGGGTGTAAGGTACCAGTGCAAGTTTTGCTACCCGCAGATATTCTTCTTTACCGGTAATCTGCCAGGCTCTCAATAATAGAGAAAGGGCACGGCTTTGGGAAAATGCCGACTTCCAGGGTGCAATAACCCCATATTCCGGTTTGGGCACATCGGTAAGCCAATAAGCCCCCAGTGCATCCGATTCCGTCCGGTTACGGAAAAACCAATCGGCGATGCGCAGGAAGAGGGCTTTTTTCGCTTCCGAGTTGGTATCCAGCCAGGTATGGAAAACTGCCAGACCATATTGCCCGATACTGATTGGGTAATAGTGCAGTTTTTTCTCTTTGACATCCACATAGGTCGTGTTCAAGGGCACTCCATCCTGATCAAAGTCAGCAATCAGGCGGTTCAGGCGCTTCAGATTTTCGGGAAAGCGAATATAGTAATATCCCAGGTGCGCATCCCGGACTTCCAGGTGCAGAGGGACCTGAAGGAAAAGGGCCTTGATATCATTCCAGCCCTTTTTCGCCATGAAAAAAATTTTTTTTACCTGCATAGGGTATTGAATAGCCCGACAAGGCGGGCGGTAATCTGCTTGCGATCAAACTGTGCTGCCGCAGTGCGGTCGGATTGTGGCAAGGTGCCCTTTTTCCAATTATCTACTAAAGATAAGATAACAGGCAGTAAATCTGCATCATAGCCATACATTTCTCCGGCATTGCACGCATGCAGTAAATCGGAAGCTTCGTGGTCTTCCGCTCCGATACCCAGGATAAAGTTGCCCGTTGCCAGATATTCATACACTTTTCCTGTCAGGATACCTTTGCCATGGACTTTTGGAATAAGGAGCAGCAGTACATCGGCATGAATAATCTTTTGTACCGCTTCTGTGTGGGATATATAGGGATGTAGATGGACCAAATCCGTTAGCTGCATTTTTTGGAGAGTAGCGGGCACGATCTGGTCAAATTTTCCAAAAAAATGGATATCCAGCATTGTCCTGATTTCCTCAGGGAGGAGGGCGAGGGCCTCGAAAAAATTTTGTGGATTTTGCGAAGCAGCGATATGGCCTGCATAAACGAAGCGGAATTTTTCTCCGGGCTGTTTTGTGCTTTGGAAATCTGCCCCATCATATCCATTGGGGAGAATCTGGCTGTTGACCGTCCTGCCCTTAGTCAGCAGGTCAAGGAATCCCTTGCTGACGGTAGTTACGGCAGAAGCGCTGGAGAGGATATCCTGCTCCATTTGCTGGTTGCGGGCAGCAGCCCATGTGCTGCGTCTGAGTCCTTTATCCCAGAACGCATCTGTCCAGGGGTCTCGGAAATCAGCTACCCAGGGGAGGCCGGAATAGCGTGCCAGCCTGCTAGCAGCCAGTTGGAGAGAATGCGGAGGGGAGGAGGAGAAAATCAGGTCGGGTTTTTCCTTTTTCAGAATTTCTTTCCCCATTTTTACTGCGAAAGGTACCCAACCAACCCGGGCATCCGGCAGGAACACATTTTGGCGGATCCAGGTAAAGATAAGGTCTTTCCAGCCCATTTTTTCCCGGTTCAGGATATAGGTTTCGATGGGCGCCCCGCTCCTTCGGCCGGTTATCCACTTGAAGAAGCGAAAGAACTCCAGGGAACGTGCAGAATAGACCTTCAGCCCCGGTGGGATTTCCTTCAACAAACCCTCGTCGAGTGCCGGATATTCGCCATTGCGGACGGTTAGCACGATGGGCTCCCAGCCAAACTGCGGCAGGTATTTGACGAATTTCAGTATCCGCTGGACCCCCGGACCTCCGGCTGGAGGCCAGTAATAGGTCAGGATCAATACTTTCCGCTGCCTGGAAGAAACGCTATCCATATCTACTTATTTCCCGGTTTTGGTCGTTTTGCCGCAGGCTGTGGCGACTTAGCTTTGGCCGTCTGTCCAGCCTTTATCGGAGCTGCTGTCTGGGTAAAGAGCAGTAGCCCCTGAGGCAAAACCGGATTTTTATACCATTTCCAAAAGAGCACGCCTGCTACTACCAGAAAGCCTAAAATGGCGATCAGGGAAGCAATAGCGGAAATCAGTCGGCCCAGGATAATAGAGCGTGGCTCGAACACGAACTCCACCTTGTGGTTACCGCCGGGGATACGCAGGGCGCGGAGTGCAAAATTCGCCCGGATATGGGGCACCTCTTTTCCATCAATTTTAGCCTTCCAGCCTTTATCTGGGCCATACCAGATCTCCGAAAAGACAGCCAGTTGCTCAGAAGGCAGGTTTGCTTCATAGACCATATGCTGGGGGTCATAGGTAGTAAGCCGGATAGTTCCCCCTTTCTGAGGGTCGAATCCATTTGTATATCCTTTAAACTCTTTTTCCAGCACTACTGCCTGATTAGCAGGGTCAAAAGTCGAAAGTGCTTCAATTTCTTCATTGGCTGAGCGCACCGGCAGCACCGATTCTACCAACCACGCTGGTCCAAGGGCAGAGCTTCGGACCCGCAACTGTTGGTCCTGGGTGATAACATACTTGGTATTAAGCATATCCAGCACCTTTTCGTTACCCTTTGCGATGTGAAATTCGATTAAATCCTGATAACGCTGCAATTTGGCAGCGCTGTATCCCCCGATAGAGTTGTGGAAATAGCTTACTGCGCTGGAGTTAAAGGTATTGGCCGAAAGATCGAGGACACGATAATCTCCACGACGGGATTCGATATTCAGAATCTGTTGATCAACTGGCCGTGCTTGAAACTGGGCAGAATAGTTCGATTTTGGTACAAAATTCGTAGGCCCCAAATAACGGCGCCCGACACTCCAAAGATCAATAGTGCTCAATAACCCAATACTAAAGATTAAAAATACCGGTTGGATCCACCTTTGCAGGTATGCCCATATCAAACCTGCCGCCACTGCGATGAAAAAGAATGAACGCCAGGCATCCTGGCGTAAAAAATCTGCCCGGTCTTGCTTCAGTAAGTTAACCAGTTCTACCTGGTATCCAGCATCCCCGGCATTGGAAAAATTGAAAAAACCACTGCCAAAAAGTGCAAAAAACAAGGTTAGGCCACCCGTTATCCCCGCACTTAGTCCCAGAGCACGCATTGCTTCTTTTTGATTAAATTGTTCCTTTACTATTTGAGATATTCCCAAAATAGCCAGGAGGGGCATAAAAAACCCAGTGATAGTCATTGCGGAACTTGGTGCCCGGAATTTGTTGTACATGGGCAGATAGTCGAATAAGAAGCGCTGGAATCCTTCCAGATTTTTGCCCAGGGAAAGTAGAATGGTAAGTAAAACCGAAATCCCTATCCACCACTTCATTGAATTTTTTAGGAAAAAAAGGCCAAAAACAAAAAGGAAGCAAATTACTGCCCCGAAATAGGAAGGACCACTGGTAAACGGAAGTTCGCCCCAATACAGCGGCAATTGTACCGAGCCATCTGGCAATAAACTAGCCGGGTTTGCGCGAAATGCGTGATAGGTAACACCTTCTTTCACCTCCTCTCCC
>CAZGOT010000222.1:1426-4916 GCA_964527495.1 uncultured Haliscomenobacter sp. | reverse complement strand
GCGGAACATCCAGTCGGCAGAGGAGAGGTAAATTTTTTCTTCACCGCCGTGATAAAAATAAAACACCCTTGCGTGTTCCAGAAAACGGTCCACAATACTGATGGCCTGGATATGCTCGCTATGCCCGGGTATTCCGGGAACGAGACTACAGATACTTCGGACAATCAGGCGGATTTGTACTCCGGCACGACTGGCTTCATAGAGTTTTTCTATCATGTCCTTGTCCTGTAAGCTATTCATTTTCAGAATAATCAAAGCTTTTTTACCTGCTTTTGCTGCTTCGGTTTCGGCCATAATCAGGGATTCGAGTGCAGGGCGGAGGTTGAACTGTCCAACCAGCAGGTGCTTGAAGTCTTCAGCGGGTTTTTGGCCATCTTCCAGGAAGGAGAAGATGCGCAATACCTCACTGCTGATGCGGGTATCGGTAGTAAAGAGCCCCATATCCGTATAGACCTTTGCCGTTTCTTCATGGAAGTTTCCGGTACCAAGATACGCATACATCTGCGGACCTTCTTTTTCCATACGCCGCACCAATGCAAGCTTGGCATGGACTTTTACTCCAGGCAGGCTGTAGTGTACCGTTACGCCGGCTTTTTGCAGGCGTTCCCCCCAGTTGAGGTTAGCTTCTTCGTCGAACCGGGCTTTAACTTCTACAAACACCGACACCTGTTTCCCGGCTTGGGCGGCAGCAATCAGGGCCTGCATGATCCTGGAATTTCTGGCTACGCGGTACTGGGTGAGTTTGATATGGGTAACGCGGGGGTCGCGGGCTGCTTTTTCAAAGAAATGCAATACTGGCTCATAAGAATGGTAGGGGAAGAAAAGGAGGTGTTCCCTGCGCCGGAGTTCTCCAAAAAGGTCCCGGGAGTTTTCGAGCGAGGGGCAGGGTAAAGGGGGGAGGGGAGTATGGCGTAGCCCCTGCACACCAAAATCGGGGAAGCGAAAAAAGTCGGCATTGTTGTGATAACGTCCTTCCCGAAGGGTATCATATTTGCCCAGATCAAATACCGATTTGAGGAAGCTGAGCATCCCTTCGGGCATCTCGCGGTCGTACACCAGGCGGGATGGAGGACCTACATGCCTTTTGATGAGGCTTTTCCGGATTTTTTCTATCAGGTCGCCAGAGAATTCATCTTCGATATACAGCTCCGCATCCCGGGTGAGTTTTACAGAAAACGTATCAATGATTTCAAAGCCCGGGTACATCCGGCGCACGCTATGGCGCACTATATCATCAAGTATTATGAAATCATGCCTTCCGGGGGGACTTGGGAGGGGTACAAAGCGGGGCAACTGGTCAGAGGGGATTTTTACCAGTCCATAGTAATGATTTTTTTCGGGGGACTCATTGTCTGACATCCACAGCGTCAGATATAAAGCGCCATTGTTGAGGAAGGGACGGATTTTGTGGTCCAGGAGCAGGACCGGCTGTACATAGAGCTGCAGGTTTTCGCGGAAATAATCCTCTACAAACTTTTTCTGCTCGTCATCGAGTTCCAGCCTGCGCCGCATGTGGATATTGTACTGGCGTAGTTCAGGAATGATTACATTGTCGAATACCTGACTAAAAATTTCCTGCTGCAGGTTGACGATCCGGCGCAATTCGCGTATAACGATCTTGGAGTCCACGTCGAGTTCGCGTTTGGTTTTGCGGCCTACCCGGAAGAGATAGCGGTGATAAGCCATTCGGACTTTGAAGAACTCGTCGAGGTTGGAAGAATAGATAGCCAGGAACTTAATGCGCTCAAAAAGCGGTACCGTTGGGTCCAGTGCTTCCTGAAGCACCCTGTGGTTGAAGGAAAGCCAGCTCACATCGCGGTGGAGGAATGGAAGACCGTCCTGAGTATGTGTTATTGCCGGTATCGGCTGCCAGTCAATTTGATCCACGGTGTTTATGATATAGATGAATGCTTCTGTTGATATAGCGGAAAACGCTTTTGCTGCATACTTTGGTACAAGGGTGTTTCCGTTGAGGAAACAGTATTTTTGCGCAACGCTTTTTCCGACGTATAGCAACGTGCATGTTAAAATAAACGTATTTGCCCGTTGATGGGTTCTTTATCTACTTTTTGAGGTGCCCTGAATTTCCATGGCAGATTGCTTTGAGCCAGGGATTTGCCCAGAAACGCTGCAAGTTCCGGGGCTTGCAGGTTATCGGGTTCATGGGTAAAGAAAAAAACGCGCTGCAAGCCGTTCCCAAACCATTGCTGTAGTCTTCCTGTCCATTCTGCTACCCGTTCGTAATCACTTGGATGAAGCCCGTTGCCAACAAACCGGATAAAGGCGAAGGGGGCGGTGAGGCACATGTGCAATACGTCCCGTCTGCCTGCTACGTCGGTAATTACCGTACCCGTACCAAAAGCCGAAAGTAGTGCTGCGGCTTCCTGCATCGAACCTGGGCTGTTGAACCAGGCAGGATGCCGAAACTCTACGGCAAGGGGAAGTTCGGGAGGCCATTTTTTTAAAAAGTATTCCAGAATGGGCAGCTGAGGAGGCCCAAAATGCGGAGGAAGTTGTATAAAGGAAGGGCCAAGTCGGTTTCCCAAAAGGGCAATCCCTTCTGCAAATGCCTGAGTCTGCCAGCTTGAGGCACCAAGGTCTCTACTGTGGCTAATAGCTTGTGGTATTTTGGGGCAGAAGTGAAAATCGTCAGGGGTTTGTGCTTTCCAGCGCAGGACAGTTGAGGTGTCCGGAACGCGATAATGCGTGGTGTTGAGTTCTATGGTATTAAATTGGGTGCCGTAAGCTACCAGATAATCTTTGGCAGCCGTGCCCGCGGGATAATAGGTGCCTACCCACTCCTTCATGTTCCAGCCTGTTGCGCCGATATAAAACGGCCAATTTTCCAAAGGCGTATTGCCTTGAAGTACCGCTTGGGTCTCCGGAGCATCCGGCGGCAAACGGAATTCCACCTGGGATATGTCGGGTAGCTTTCCAAATTCCATCTTATAGATTCTTTAATTATCTTCGTTCCTCAAAAATAATAATCCATGGGGAGACAAAAAATTATTGCCGGCAATTGGAAAATGAACCTGATGCCGGAAGAAGGTGTGGCGCTTACTAAGCAGCTATCGGGCCTGGAGGTTCCAAAGGGGGTAAAGGTCGTCTTGTGTCCGCCTTTTATTCATCTCGCTGCTGTTGGAGCCTTAATACAGCATAAGTCTGGGTTTGCTTTGGGTGCCCAAAATTGCCACCAGGAAGATAAAGGCGCTTTTACGGGGGAGGTATCTGCAAAAATGCTGCGTGCTATCGGGGCGGAATATGTGATTCTCGGGCATTCCGAACGCCGGGAATATTACGCGGAGGATGGGGCGTTGCTGGCAAAAAAAGTTGACCGTGCACTTCAGGAAGGCCTGACGCCTATTTTTTGTTGTGGAGAGGCCCTGGATATCCGCAATGCAGGTACGCATATTGCCCATGTGGCTGCCCAACTTGAAGCATCGCTGTTTCATCTGGGTGCCGAAGATTTTTCCAGGATTGTCATCGCTTA
>CAZGOT010000222.1:0-1416 GCA_964527495.1 uncultured Haliscomenobacter sp. | reverse complement strand
TCCGGAGCAGGCACAGGAAATGCACGAGGCAATCCGTGGCCTTATTGCCTCTCAATACGGTGTAGAAGTTGCTGCAAATACGCCTATCCTCTACGGGGGGAGCGTAGGTGCAGCAAATGCCGGCGACCTTTTCTCCCGCCCGGATGTAGACGGTGGACTGGTAGGCGGTGCCTCTCTCAAAGCAGAGGATTTTGCACAGATTATCGCTGCGGGGGCTTTTGCGGAATAATTCAAAAGAGGAGGTTGCGCCTTATTCAGGATTTGTTAATTTTGTTGCAGGCGCCTGAAATCTTCCTCTGTTATGCATATTGTCACACAACGCTTTATTAAATGTCACGACAAACTCCGGGAGGACAACCGCATCCGCTCCAGCCGGCAGTTTGCGCTTGCATTGGATTACCTCCCCCAGAGTTTGAGTGAAATTCTGAAAGGGCGCCGGGATGTTACGATTGATTTAGTCCGCAAATCAGTGGAAGCGTTTCTTATTAATCCTTCCTACCTGATTACCGGAGAAGGGCCGATGTTTATGTCGCAGGAAGAACGGCCTGCCTTGAAGGTGCTTACGGTCATTAAAAATACAGAGGGGGAGGAGCGCATTGTGCATGTGCCTGCCCCCGCACAGGCTATATATGCGCAAGAGACCGGTAATCCGGGTTTTATGCAGCATCTGCCCACGTTTACGCTTCCTGAATATCAATATAAATCTGGAACCTTCCGTTCTTTTGAAGTCACTGGTGATAATATGCAGCCTACCCTGCACGAAGGAGACCGGGTAATTTGCAGTTTTTTGGAGGCTGCCTTGTGGGAGCATTCGATAAAGGATAATTATGTGTATGTGGTGATTACCCGTGGCGATGTGCTGGTGCGGAGGGTGTTGAATTTTCTGGGCGAACGGAAACAACTTCGTTTGCTGTCGGACAATCTTTTCTACGAGCCAGCGCATATCGGACTGCACGAAATCCGGGAGGTATGGTATGTACGCTCCCGCTTTTGTGCATCCCTGAAAGCCCCCATTCCACAAACCGGAGGTTCGGGGCCTGGTTTGGGGGAGCTCCTTCTGATGATAAGGGAGCAGAACCAGCTCATTTTGAATTTACAGGAAAAAATTGACCAACTCTCCAACCAGGGTTAAGTGCCAGACTATGAAACAAATTACCATTATTGGGAAGGTCGTTTTCGAACCCTTTGAAGGGGGCTTCTGGGGTCTCATAGATGAAAATGGAGGGCAATGGCTACTGATAGATTGCCCTTCTGGTCTCCGAAAGCAAGGTATAAGGGTTCAGGTTATCGCCCGGGAATACGAGGATTTGGTTTCTTTCATCATGTGGGGAACCCCTGTTCGCCTTCTTTCCTACAGGATTATACCCTGAACTATCGCATCAGTTCCCATTTAGGGTCGCCGGGCTGCGGTACGGT
>CAZGOT010000221.1:2523-4931 GCA_964527495.1 uncultured Haliscomenobacter sp. | reverse complement strand
CCGCCTTCGGCGGCAAAAGGAAATTTTGAATGAACGACATTTTGCCTCATTTTGCAAAGCAAAATGAGGCAAAATGTCGTTCATTCAAAATAACATTTGGCGACTCACGCCGCCAAATTAATTTCCTTTCGCCGCCGAAGGCAGCGGAATACTATTGAAACACCCTCAAAAAAACTGTAAAACCCCATTCCCAGCAGACTGCATCTGTATTTCTGACGGGTATTCACATCAGGATTACTTCTTCCAGGAACTCATCGCCGATTTCTTCATTCAGCATTTTCCGGATTTTTTCCCTTCCCATCATCAGTTCATGACGAAGCGGGGAGGAGTCCACCTGCACGTACAAGCGGCGGCCGCTGAGACGCAATTGTGTCGTGTGGCGATGGATACTTGGACCAAACAGGCGGGGCCAGGCTTCTTTGATTACCCATTCGTTATTTCCTTTCCGCAGCCGGTAAGTTTTCATCAATTCGGCCAGCACGGCTTTCAGAGGTTGTTCATTGGTCTTTTTCATGTGCCTTGCTTAAGTATGGGTTCCACTTGGGCCTCTGCAACCCGGAAATTCCGGAAGGGCTTGGAGAGGTTTAGTAGCAGCGGGGCAATACGCGACTCCTGCGTGTCCGTAATAAAGACCTGGCCAAAGGAATCTCCTGCAAGTAATTCGATCAGGCGCCCGGTGCGCTGCGGGTCGAGCTTATCAAACAAATCGTCGAGCAGCAAAAGAGGACGAAACCCCTTGTGCTGGCGAAGAATTTCATACTGTGCGAGCTTCAGGGCAAGAAGGAAGGATTTGCGCTGGCCCTGGGAAGCAAAGCGTTTGACTGGCATCCCGCCAATCCGGCATTCGAGGTCGTCCCGGTGAGGGCCTGCAGTTGTTCTTTGCAACATACAATCCTTTTGAAAATTGGCTTTCAAAAGGCCTTCAAGGGATTGCTCGGAAAGTTCGGAGCGATACAACATCTCTACTTCTTCCACCTTTGGGCCGATAGCCGCGTAGCGCTCCAGAAAGATTTCCCTGAAGGACTCCATAAATACCCTGCGCTGTTCAAAAATATATGCCCCGGGCTGTAAGAGCTGCCTGTCATACGCCTCCAGCAACTCAAAAGCCCCCAAACCACCTGCCATTTGCTTCAGCAAAGCATTGCGCTGCTGTAAAATGCGGTTGTACGCAATCAAAGCACGCAGGTACGCAGGATCTGTCTGGCAAAGGGTATTATCCAGGAACCTGCGCCGTGCTTCACTTCCTTCTGTCAATAACTCCGCATCGTCAGGAGCAATAAATACTACAGGTAACAGGCCGATATGGTCGGCAAGGCGTTCATAGGGAACCCCTCCCCTTTCCAGGATCTTAGCCTTGCGCGGTTCGTATTTGACAACAATTTTCTCCATCTGCTCCATCCGCTCGAAATACCCTTCCAAGCGCATAAAAGACGCACTGCTCCGCAAAATCGCCTGATCGGGAAGGGAAAAGTGGCTTTTGGCCATACACAAGAAATACACCGCATCCAGGAGATTGGTCTTGCCCATTCCGTTATTGCCAAAAAAACAATTGAACCCCGGCGCAAAATTGACATCGAGGTGCCCATAATTTTTGAAGTTGTCGAGAACTATCCGCTTAAGGTACACGTCTTATGGAATAAAAGGTTTGTTGTGACGGCCACCTGATACCTTTGGGATTGGGCGAAAGAGACCACGCTCCGCTCCTGCCACAAAATAAGGAAATTTTCGACAAAGCCACCGCATCCCGACAGGCAGGATTTAAAAAGAGAGGTGCTACACCCCCATGTTTAGGAGCAATCCAAAAAAAAGCAGAACAAGCCAGAAAAATTTCCTTTGGTATCTGCCTTTTGATTTATCTTTGAACCAGTTTTTTCACTAAATCAGCGAATTTTCGCCAAATTCAATTGTGATGGAATCAGTGATTGAAAAAAAGAAGAAAGTTCCTTCTCCTGCCAAGGCTCCTGCTTACAGTAAAGAACAGTACCTTTCTTGGTACGAACTCATGCTGCGCATACGCCGCTTTGAAGAGCGCGCCCTTCAAATGTATGGGCAACAGAAGATCCGGGGCTTTTGCCATGTGTATATAGGCCAGGAAGCCGTGGCAGCAGGCCTCGAGTCTGCTATCCGCAAAGAGGACGGAATTGTGACCGCCTACCGCCAACACGGTATCGCACTGGGGCGCGGGGTCAGCTCCCGGGAAGCCATGGCAGAATTGTTCGGTAAATATACGGGTATCGTAAAAGGTAAAGGGGGCTCCATGCACTTTTTCTATGCCCCCAACAAGTATTTCGGTGGAAATGGTATTGTAGGGGCTCAAATCCCTATCGGTACAGGTATCGCTTTCGCCGAAAAATATAAAGGTACGGACAACCTCTGCGTAACGATGTTCGGCGATGGCGCTGCCAGAC
>CAZGOT010000221.1:1762-2513 GCA_964527495.1 uncultured Haliscomenobacter sp. | reverse complement strand
GGTGCGCTCCATGAGGCTTTCAATATGGCCATGACATGGAAACTCCCCGTCCTCTATATCGTAGAAAATAACGGCTATGCAATGGGTACCTCTGTACAGCGTACCAGTAACATAACAGATCTGTACAAGCTCGGTTATGCCTATGATATGCCCAGCGAACCCGTAGACGGCATGTCGCCGGAATCCGTGCACGAGGCAGTTGCAAAAGCTGTCGCACATATCCGTGCAGGGAAAGGACCTTACTTCCTCGAAATTCGCACCTATCGCTATAAGGGGCACTCCGTTTCCGATCCAGCAAAGTACAGAACCAAAGAAGAGGTGCAGTCCTACCAGGAACGCGACCCTGTAAAAACGACAGAAGAAAAAATCCTGTCGCTGGGGTTAGCTACAGAAGCAGAAATACAGGCTATTAAAGATAGCATCAAAGCGGAAATTGACGACGCGGTAGAATTTGCCGAACAGTCGCCTTATCCACCTGTTTCTGAGCTTTATACCGATAATTATACCCAGGAGGACTATCCGTTCATCGTTGACTGATCGCCTTCTGAATATGCTGTATTATCCTACTGGAAAGTGCTTTTGTCAGGTACTCAACATCAAAAAGCAAAAGCACTTTCCAGTATCCTCATTCCCCCCTGCACCCTCCACCTGATTACGCCGTTGACAGCCACTGCCCTTTCCATAACCTGAATTAACCTGATGCGGTGCCCCGAATCAGGCTCCAACCAAAACACTACTCCCTCATTTTACA
>CAZGOT010000221.1:0-1752 GCA_964527495.1 uncultured Haliscomenobacter sp. | reverse complement strand
AAGTTTTCCCTCTATTTCCGGAATTCAATTAAAAAATCCGCTTATTTTCGCCTTTCGATTTTCAATACCCTCCCTAATGGGGTTAAACTAACAATTTTTTACCATGGCAAAGACAAATAAGAAGAATCAACAAGCAGACGAAGTATTGGTAGATATTGTCGAGGTCAGAGAAAAAGCCCAGGACTTTTATGCCAAAAACGAAAAGCTCATCGTATGGGCTGGAGGTGCGCTGGTAGTCCTGCTTGCTGCTTTCGTGGCACTCAAATTTTTATACCTAGACCCCCGGCAAAAAGAAGCTGCCGAACAAATGTCCCAGGCCCAGATCCAGTTTGAGCGGGATTCCTTCGCTGTAGCCCTTACCAAACCAGGAGGCGGATATAGCGGCTTTATTGATATTGCCGATAAGTACAGCGGCACAAAAGCGGGTAATCTGGCCAAATATTATGCAGGTATATGCTATCTCAACCTGGGTAAATATGAGGCTGCTGTGAGCTACCTCAAGGAATTCAAAGCAAAAGGGGATGTCCTGCCTATCACCGCAAACGGAGCAATGGGCGATGCTTATTCCGAACTCCAACAATATGACAAAGCAGAACAGTACTATAAAAAAGCCGTTTCCGCTGCTGCTAACGAATCTCTGACCCCGATTTACCTCAAAAAACTCGGGCTCTTTTACGAATTTCAGAAGAATCCTGAGAAAGCCCTTAAAGCTTACCAGCGGATTAAAGAAGAATTCCCCAGTTCTTCCGATGCAACTGATATAGATAAGTATATCCTCCGCCTAGGTGGTGAATAAGACATTTGGCGGCTTGCGCCGCCAAATAATATTGAGGTTGTGTGAATAGTACTTCGCCGCCTTCGGCGGCGAAAGAAAATTTTGAACGGACGCTGTTTTCGTTGATTTTGCGAAGGAAAATCAACGAAAACAGCGTCCGCTCAAAACATTATTTGGCGGCTTACGCCGCCAAAGGACGGCCTTCGGCCTTTTTACACAATCCCAAACCTACTTTCGCTGCCTAAAGCTGCGAAATAACTTTCAGCCAGTCACCAATGGGAAGCTCAGGGAAAAAATCTCCTCCTATATATGTCCACCGCAAACAAAAATCTCTCTGAATACGACGCCTCTGGCACGCCCTCTGCCGAAGGCATGCGCTTCGGCATCGTCGTGTCCGACTGGAATGCAACAATCACCCATGCCCTACTGGATGGCTGTCGCCAGGTATTGCTTCAGCAAGGGGCAAAGGAAAGCGACTTGCAAGTCCTGCACGTTCCGGGGTCCTATGAACTACCCTTCGGAGCCAAACTCCTGCTGGGAAGCCAATCACTTGATGCCGTTATTTGCCTCGGCTGCGTAATCACCGGAGAGACAAAACATAACGAGTATATCAGCCATTCGGTAGCTCAGGCACTGATAATGCTCGGCCTCACCGCGAATGTTCCCTGTATATTCGGCGTACTTACCCCTGATAACCAACAACAGGCCGAGGACCGGGCAGGTGGCAAGCACGGCAACAAAGGGATTGAGGCAGCGGTCACCGCCATAGAAATGGCTGCCCTCAAAAAAGGACTGAAAAAGGGCAAATCCACTATCGGATTTTAACAGACACTGCTTGTAATGCAATTGCGTGTCCGGGATTTTGTCCCGAATAAAATCATTTGAAAGAGATTGTGTAAAAAGGCCGTAGGCCGTCATTTGGCGTCTGACGCCGCCAAATTTTATTTTGAATGGACACTGTTTTATCTCATTTTGCG
>CAZGOT010000220.1:3498-4977 GCA_964527495.1 uncultured Haliscomenobacter sp. | reverse complement strand
CCCGGTTGGACGGGGCAAAAACAGTTTCCAGACAGTAGTTGGTGGGTTTGTAGCGCTTGAAAGGGCGACCGTTGGTTACATCCCGGCGCATACCTGGTTGTACGTCATATTCCATAAGGAAAAATACATGGGCATTGTTGCCGGTGCTGTTGGTCAAGGGATCCCGGGTGTATTGGGTGGCGAAAATGACTTCTTCGTTCATTTCGTTCCCTTCCTGATGGACGGAGGCGAAGTCTGGAAGGAGTTTTATACCATAATTATTGATTACATTTTTAGCCAGGGTTTCAGCTTTGGCATAATCGTCATTGGCTTTGGCCTCGGAGGTGGCTTTGGTCAGGTACACCAGTGCAAGAAGGTGCTCAGCTGCTGCCCGGGTTACCCGTCCGTAATCGGTAGAACGTGCTTTGTTCTCGAGATCGGGGATAGCACTTTCCAGATCCTTGACGATTGCCGCATACATTTCCTGCACCGTTGCACGCCTGGCTTCCTTGGTGGGCTCCTGGGTTTCTGTAAGGCGCAGATCAACGCCACCAAACAACTGTGTCAGGATAAAATAGTATTGGGCGCGCAGGAACTTCACTTCCCCAACGCGCTGTTTGAGTACAGTGGCATCCAGGCCAGTTACATTCGGTGCGCGTTCTACAATGGCATTACAGACGTTGATGCCCCGGTAAAACTGATCCCATACCTCCTGTAGAATGGCAGTCCGCGGGTCAAACTGTGCGGTGTACTGGTTCATGAACTTCCAGGATCCGTCGGATCCGTTGGTATAGGTATCGGTACCAAAAATCGTTAGGTTGTTACCGCGTTCTGTTCCGTACCAACTTCTCAAAGTGGAATAAGCTGCCCTGACCCCATCATTGAAACCAGCGGCTGTATTGAGGTATTCGGTTCCGACGTTGGAGATTACATTCTCATCCAAAGCATCTTTGCTGCAGGATACCGGAAGTAGCAGGGCTATCAGGGACGCCGCAAGGGGCAGTTTAAAGAATAATCGAATGCTATTTTTCATTTTTATGGATATTTTATCAGTATTAACCTTAGATTAGAACCGTGCGCTTATGCCGAAGGTAATGCTTCGGATAGCGGGTGATACGAGGTCATTGATTTCTCCACCCCCGACTCCCTGCTCAGAGTCAATCTGGGTTTCCGGGTCAATACCTTTATGTTTGGTGCGATAAGAAGAAAAAATATAGGGTTGCTGGATGCTGCTATACACCCGTAGGCTCTCCATGCGCAGGCGCGATGCGACGTCTTTGCTGAAATTATATCCAAAATTGATGTTGCGCACCTTCAGGAAGGAGCCATCGAAATAGGACATAGCAGAAGCATTGCGGGGGAACTCCTGGTTTTGGTTGGGCCGTGGATAGGCGTTGGTTGGGTTGTTCGGTGTCCAATAGTCCACTTTGAGGTTGTTATAGCGGCCAAAAAGCGTATTATAGGAATCGTGGAAACGACTGCGCAGCATTTGTCCTACGC
>CAZGOT010000220.1:0-3488 GCA_964527495.1 uncultured Haliscomenobacter sp. | reverse complement strand
CCGAATTCAAAGCGGTTGGTAAGGCCACCTGCCCAGTCGGGTACAGCGGTGCCAAGAATAGTGCGGTCGCTGGCATCAATTTTACCATCATTATTCTGGTCTTTGATTTTAATTTCCCCTGGCTTATATCCGTAAGCAGTGGCTTTGTCGGCTTCGGTGGTTTGCCAGATCCCGATTTTTTCCAAATCAAAGAATACGCTAAGAGGTTGTCCTATAAACCTTCCAGCGGCAATATCGTCCACTTTTCCGTTAGCGAGTTCAAGAATGGCTTCCCTGTTGCGCATAAAAGACCAGTCTGTTGTCCATTTGAATTTACTGGCATCTACATTGATCGTGGATAGGGTAAGTTCCAGGCCCCGGTTCCGGGTTTTGCCAATATTAGTCACAAAGCCGTCAAAACCTGTAGAAGTAGGTAGGGGCTGAGGTGCAAGGAGATCGGAAGTGATCGTTTGATAGTATTCAAGGCTACCATTGACCCTTCCCAGGAACAGGCTGAAGTCCAGACCGAGGTTTCCGGTAGTAGAGGTTTCCCAGCGGAGGTCGGGGTTGCCCGTTGTCCCCGGCAGGGATCCGAAAGCAGCTGTAGTGTTCCAGGCATAAGAGCTGCGTGTGAGGAGGGACTGCGTTTGATATGGGTCTATTGCCTGATTACCAATGGCGCCATAGCTGATGCGCAGCTTTAACTGGTCCAGCCAGGTCGCTTTTTTCAGGAAATTCTCACTGGCGATATTCCAACCGAAGGCCACGGAGGGGAAATACCCCCACTTGGTATTGGCACCAAACCGGGAAGAGCCATCGGCGCGCAGGGTTCCGGTCAGCAAAAAGCGGTCATCAAAGCTGTAATTCACACGGCCCATATAGGAAAGCAGGGTCCATTGGACCAGGCCGGAACCTACAGCAGACACCTGGCTGGCGGCACCGAGGTTATAAAAGGATTGAGTTTGAGCCGGGATGCCGAGGACGGTCATGCTGGCAAATTCCGTGTTGTCTTTTTGTACAGATTGCAGGGCAGTGAAATCCAGGCTGTGCTTGCCTCCCAGATTTTTGTTGTAATTGAGGATATTTTCCAGGGTGTAGTTGAAAGACTGGCCATTGCTGATGGAGCCGAGTGCCAGACCGTTGCGGCGCGCATTGGTGAGGCTGCCCTGGAAGAGGCCGGAGCGGCGAATAGTAAAATCAGGCCCGAAATTAAGGCGATAGGTCAGGCCCTTTAGGATTTTCCATTCTCCATAAATACTGTTAAAAATGCGATAGCGCTTGGTTTCGTCCACAAAGGCACCTTCTGCTATTTCTGCAATCGGGTTGGTGCGCAGACCATCGGTGGTCGGCAGGAAGATCAGGTTACCTTGGTCATCATAGGGTTTGCCCAGGGGATTTTCCTGCAATGCACCGCCAATCGGGTTGAAGTTTTCGCCGTTGCGCACGGAATAAACACCCATGGTAGAAATCCCGATTTTAATCTTGTCATTTATCCGGTGGTCGAGGTTCAACCGGAAAGAATTCCTGGTGAAATCCTGATTTTTTACCACGCCAACGTCATTGAACAGGTTGCCCGACAAATAAAACTGGGTTTTCTCATTTCCCCCGGAAACCCCTATCTGATGAGATTGGATCAGGCCCTGTCGCAGCAGATAGCTCTGATAGTCGGTTGTCCTGCCAGTTTTGATCCCGTCAAGTTCCACTGCTTCAAAAAGCAGGGCATCTGCTGCATCCGTGGCCGGACCAGCAGGGTAGTTACCTGTTGCGCGACGGGATTCCCGCTTATATTCCGCAAACTCGGCTCCGTTGAAGAGTTCAATTTGCCCAAGGGATTGGTTGGGGCCGGCAAAGGTGTTGATACTGATCGTCGTTTTTCCTGCTTTTCCGCGATTGGTAGACACGAGTACGACCCCATTGGCTCCTCTTGCGCCATAAATCGCTGTGGAAGATGCATCTTTGAGTACTTCCATGCTCTGAATATCCTGGGGGTTGATATCGTCAATTCCGCCTGCAAGCGGGATGCCATCTACTACATAAAGGGGGTCGTTGGTCGCATTAAAGGAGCGGCGTCCCCTGATCCGGATCTGAGGGGCCGCTCCAGGCTTGGAGCCTGCCTGGACGACGTCCACACCTGCGGCACGTCCCTGCAACGCCTGGCGGGCATTGGTGACGGGTACTTCTACGATGAGCTTGTTGGAAATAGAAGCAATCGCCCCGGTAGTCTGGCTTTTTTTCTGGATACCATACCCGACCACTATAACTTCCTCCAGATCGGTACCATCTTTTAATACTATATTAATGGTAGCCTGATTATTGACAGGTACCTCTTTGGTTTCGAATCCTGTGTAAGAGGCAATCAGGATTGCATTGCCATCGGCAACCTCCAGGGTGAACATGCCCTCGAAATCGGTGAAAGTACCATTACTGGTCCCTTTTTCCAGGATCGTAGCACCGATGAGGGGTTCACCTGCCTGGTCGGTTATTTTTCCGGAAACTTTAAAGGCCGTTTCCCGTATAACCGGATTAACAGGCGCTTCTTTGGCCTGTAAACCGGTAGTTGCCTGGCAAAATGCCCATAGCAACAGAATTTTAAATGGTAGTAATCGCTTCATGCCAGTAGAAATGTTGAATGAAAAAATGATTTAATGGAAGACGTTCCATCCGGAGATTACCCCTAATGGTTTTGAAAAAAAAATTGGAAAATGACAGGGGATGCAAAGTTTTTTTCGTCCTTTAGGGAAATAAGGGACAGGAAAAACGGGAATTTGCTGCTATTTCCAGCAAATCGCGAACAATAATGCCCTTTGGGGTTGCCTGAAAAGACAATACCTTGTCCCTTACGCATAATTTAATGTATAGCGTTACCCAGGTTGGCAACATTTTTTCCACTTTTACAAAAACACCTTGTATGCGCATCTGCTGTTTCGGTGAAATCCTGCTCCGCTTAAGCCCTCCTGATGGGCTGCGGCTGATCCAGACGAGTACTTTTGATGTACATTATGGCGGGTCGGAGGCCAATGTGGCAATCTCCCTCGCACAACTTGGTCTTTCCGCCGGCTTTGTAACCCGGCTACCTGATCAGGAGATAGGGCGTGCTGCACTCGGTACCTTGTCCCGTTATGGAGTAGAGACCCGGCAAAGCATCTGGGGTGGCGACCGGATTGGATTGTATTTCCTGGAAAGCGGGGTCGGCAGACGGGGAAGCAAGGTGCTCTACGACCGCAGTGGTTCGGGGATGTCGGAACTCAGGCCAGGAATGGTGCCCTGGCGGGAAGTGTTGGCTGGGGCTCAGTGGTTGCATTGGTCCGGAATTACCTGTGCTCTTTCGCAAAGTGCAGCAGATGCTACCCGCGAGGCCCTGGAAATAGCTTCTGACATGGGGATCCGCATTTCCTGTGACCTTAACTACAGGGCTCAGCTCTGGCAATATGCAAAGCCCGATAAGGTGATGCCCGCCCTAACGGAATTTGTGGACCTGATGCTCGGTGATGCTACCGCTTTTGAATTGT
>CAZGOT010000219.1:0-5012 GCA_964527495.1 uncultured Haliscomenobacter sp. | reverse complement strand
AAAGCCCCTGGCATTTCATTTGGCGGCTGACGCCGCCAAATGTTATTTTAAATGAGCGACGTTTAGCCCCATTTTGCTTTGCAAAATGGGGCTAAACGTCGCTCATTTAAAATATTATTCCGCCGCCGTAGGCGGCGGAATAATATTTACACAACCTCAGGGTTTTCGCAAAACCCTGTTCTTCACTCAGCTACCTTTATGATTTTTCTGGTTAACATGCCGTCTGGCGTGGAAAGGCGCAAGATATAGGTGCCGGGAGGCCATGTTTTTCCTCCCATAGCCATTTCGAGCAATCCTGCGGGGACCCTATGTTGGAGGGTAGAATGTACGACCTGCCCCTGGAGATTAAGGACCTCGGCTCGGAGCCAATCCTGGGGCCTTGGAAGTTCCATTTGAATACGGGCCTGTTCAGAGAAGGGGTTGGGGAAAATGCGGGTGGTATAGGGTAGCAGGGACTGTTTGGAACTACTTATCGGACCTATGGAGAGGCAATAATCCTCCACTTCACCAAAAAAATCGGTGCTAAAGCTACAAGCGGAACCAGGAATCCGGAAGCGCATAACTACCCGCATCCTGGTGCTGCCTATTTTAGCCGTCGCAGGGATATTCACGATGCCCGTCACAGAGTCGCGCAAAGCCTGTCCGGAATCGAATGCAACTTCCTGGCTGCTGAAAAATCCATCCTGATTATAGTCTATCCAGACAGTCCAGTATTCCTGAGAGCTGAAGCTGGGAAAGCCCGGCACGAGGGAGAGTGCATATAGGCTACCTGGCTGCAGTGTGGTTGTCTTCACACCGGTGAAATCCCCATATCCATTTTTTCCGCTTCGGTACTCGAAGTCGTGGAGTTTGACTTTAGCAATCCATTCCTGTGCGGCACTTTCGATCGTGACATTATTGGGCTTGCAATAATTTTGTTCGAGACAGGCGCCACAACCGCGGGAGCGGAAAGAGACCAAAGGGCCATACGCGGAGGCTGTTCCGGGGCCACATTCCGTGCGGATTTGAAATTCATAGTCTTTACAGGCTGTGAGGTTGCGAAGACCTACACTGTTAAAAGCGGCCTGCGTGGTGAACCAGTCGGGGCTTTCTTTAATTCGGTAACGCACGGTATATCCCTTTGCCGCAGTTACGGCAGTCCAGTTTACCAAGGCATCGCGGTCGCTGATAAAAGGCAGTTCTACCCCGGTGGGGGGCACACAGCAGCCATCGGTCGTAAAGGAGAGGGTAGATCCAAATCCGGTACTGTCAGCGCGGCAAACGGTTTTAACCTCTACTTCGTAAGCCGTACAGGCACTCAGCCCACTCAACTCAAGTGGGGTGCCGACATTGGGGAGGGTAGTCCAGTTGGTAGTTCCCGCCCTGCGCCAGCGCAAATCGAGGTGGGCGATACTGTCATTGCCGATCCAGGAGATTGTAGCAGCAGTCTCGCGGAGGTTGCTTGCCGAAAGTCTGGAAGGCGGGGGGCAGGCGCTGCAGTTTTCGAGCAGGCGTCGTAGGCTGTTGAAAATATTTAACCTTCCTCCCGTAACCGTTTTTCCCTGCAGGGCGGGTGTTGGTTCAGTACCGGCGAGAAGGAGGGATTTGACCCACAGGGCAGCGCTGGCTGGATCGCTCTGTGCCAGTACGGCGAGTGCGGGGCAATTGGCGGCATAGAGGAGACCTACCGCCCCTGTTACCTGAGGGGCGGCAAAAGAAGTACCTTTTTCCAGGCCATAACCATTATTTGGAGTAGTGGACAGGACATTTTCCCCAAAAGCACCGAGGTCAATAGAAGTGAGGCCGAAGCCGCCAGGTGCCTTCATGCCTTTGTGGTCGACACTATTTACGGTGACGAGGAAGTCGCTGCCGCAGGCGGTAGGCATATCCCCGACGAGATCTACGTCAATATCCTGGGAAGTTTCGGTTGCGGCGATATTGATGATACCCTGGCGGCCCAGGCTGTCATAGAAAGCACACCAGATGGGGAAGTCTGCGGGTCGAACCCTGCTCAACCCCCAGGAGGCATTGGTCGCTACGACAAAAGTACCTTCTTTGCCCCGGGTATCATTATAGCGCTTGCGCTGCCGATAAGGATATAGGTAGGCCTGGAGGATTCTGTCTTCAGAGACGGAGCCGAATCCGCCTACGATATGCATAATTTTCACATTCCAGTTGACTCCGCTGATGCCGATGGCATTATTACCCCGGGCGCCGGCGATTCCGGATACCGGGGTGCCGTGGTAATTGGCATCGCTGACCTGGCCGTTGTTGCGGATACTATTCCAGCCAAAATAGTCGTCTATATAGCCATTTTTATCATCGTCCACCTCGTTGTTGGGGATTTCCCCGCGATTGGTCCAGAGGTTGGGGCGTAAATCCTGATGGCTGGTATCGAGGCCATTGTCTATGATACAGAGTACGATGGTATCCTTTCCGGGGGTAATACCGCCGGTAGTAATATCCCATGCCTGGTCCATTTTCAAATCCATGCCCGGGGTGCCACCTGATTGGCCTGTATTGAGCAGGTACCACTGATCGCGGAAACGTGGGTCATTGGGTAGTGCGGAGCGGAGGGATACGATATGGTTAAGCTGGGCCATTTGCACGGAGGGATCCTGTCGGATTTGATCCAGGAGGGGCTTTTCGTTGACCTTAGTCCAATCGAAGAAGACTTTCCAGATGTGCATTTCTTCAGCCAGGCACTGGAAGGGGCGATAGTTGAGCGCCTGGTTGTGTAGGCGCCCCATTTTTTCCCTGACCTGTCCCGGAGAAGTACCAGGTTTGAATTGGATGAGGATTTCTCCCTGCACATGCGTCAATTGCTGGGCATGTGCAGGGAGAATATAACAGACCGCGAAGATAAAGGCACAGAGAAAACGCATGGTTATCTCTTTTATCCGTTCATAGAAGCGAGGAATTCGTCGTTGCTTGACGTGGAGATCATGTGCTTGCGCAGGAACTCCATGGCCTCGTCCGGTTTCATATCGGCAAGGTGGTTGCGTAGGATAAACATACGCTGGAGGGTATCCTTATCCAGTAGGAGATCATCGCGGCGCGTGCTGGACTTGGTCAGGTCAATAGACGGGAACAAGCGCTTATTGGCCAGGTTGCGGTCGAGCTGAAGTTCCATATTGCCAGTACCTTTAAATTCTTCAAAGATGACACCATCCATTTTAGACCCGGTATCTATGAGGGCAGTAGCGAGGATTGTCAGAGAGCCTCCCCCTTCGATATTTCTGGCCGCACCGAAGAATTTTTTGGGTTTGTGCAGGGCATTTGCTTCAACGCCACCAGATAATACCTTTCCACTGGCGGGTGCCACGGTATTGTATGCTCTGGCAAGGCGGGTAATGGAGTCGAGCATAATAATGACATCATGGCCGCTTTCTACCAGGCGTTTTGCCTTTTCCAGGACAATTCCTGCCACCCGTACGTGGTTATCAGCAAGCTCGTCGAAAGTAGAAGCGACTACTTCGGCGTTTACGCTGCGTTTGAAATCAGTTACTTCTTCCGGACGTTCGTCCACCAGAAGTACGATGATATAGCATTCCGGATGATTTTTGGAAATAGCGTTGCACAAATCTTTGAGTAAGAATGTTTTACCAGTTTTGGGTTGTGCGACGATCAAACCCCGCTGGCCTTTGCCAATGGGGGTAAAGAGATCTATCATGCGGGTGCCTATATCCCTGCCGGTAGGAGAAATAGTCAGTTTGAACTTTTCCGTTGGGAACAAGGGCGTCAGATAATCGAAAGGCACGCGGTCGCGGAGGTCTTGCGGGTCGCGGCCATTGACTTTAGAGACTTTCAGGAGCGCAAAATATTTTTCCCCCTCTTTAGGTGGCCGGATGGCGCCCTTGACAGTATCACCGGTGCGGATACCAAAGAGTTTGATTTGAGAAGGGGATACATATATATCATCCGGGGAAGTCAGGTAGTTATAATCGGCGGAGCGGAGGAAACCATAGCCATCGGGCATCATTTCCAAAACGCCGTCTCCCTCGATAATACCATCGAGTTCCACATCAAATTTTTCGTTGTCGGGCAAATCAGGTTCTGTCGGTTGGACAAATTCGGGTTCCCGGGGATAAGACGTTGTTTCAGGACGAGATTTTTCCCTATCTCTGTCCCTGTCCCTGTCGCGATCCCTGTCCCTATCTCTGCTGTCCCGATCCCGGTCCCGGTCTCTATCCCGGTCTCTATCCCGGTCGCGAGGTTCATTCCGGTTGAAGGGCTGGCGTTCGCGGTTATCGCCCCCGGGGGCGCGTTTTTCCTGTCGAAATTCCTGCCGGTGTTCTTTGCGGGGTTCTTCTTTGGGTTCTTCTTTAGGTTCTTCTCGGAGTTCTTCTTTAGGTTCTTCCCTGGGTTCCGGGGAGGGCACTGATTTGGGCTGTTGGGGTTCCCGTTCGCCAAAGGCAAGGCGCTTGCGCACGCGGGGCCTACGGTTGAAGAAACCTTTTTCGTCCTCCTCGTCTTCTTCTTCCGGGACGGGGGGAGTATCTGTACTGCCTTCCTCTTCGATTTTTGATGGGGAGGTGTAGGGAGGGATATCGTCCTCATCTTCTACGTCGAAAGTATCGAAAGCGTCACTTCTGAATTGTTCGCGGCTGGCAATACTTCTGGGGATATCCCTTTCCATATCTTCGTCGTCGGTTTCCTCGTTTTTCCCTCCGGTAGCCTGGTGGTCCAGGATTTTATATACGAGTTCTTTCTTATTCAGGCGTTTGTAGTTTTTAAGACCTATTTGCTCGGCCAGTTCACGGAGCTCGGGCATGAGCATGTCATTCAATTGAAGAATATCCAGCATAAGTGGTTTCTTTTAAAGAAAAATCGGTTTGAGCGTCGGTTAATTAAAAATGTGAGAAAAAAATTGACAAGGGGATTAACGGGGGCTGCCGGGTAGCCGGACACCAGGTAGGGCGTGCCGAGCTGTTCTGCAGGAATTTCACCCCAGAAGCTTTTCCGATTTATTCAATTGGAAGGAAGCTGGATTAGGAAAATGGTATAGTCTGAATTTGTTGAAGATATAACGT
>CAZGOT010000218.1:0-5018 GCA_964527495.1 uncultured Haliscomenobacter sp. | reverse complement strand
CGCCCCAATCCGGTGACATGGGGGTGTGGACATGTACGTTGGGCAGGTCCAGGACGCGTTCTGCCCAGTAGTTTTTCAGATAGTGGAGGCGTTTTTCTTTTCTTTCAGAGCCGATCATGTGGTGAAAATCAATAGCAACACCAATAGCTTCTTCGATAGCAAAAGAACGGGTGCCCAGGTTTTCAAATTTCCGGATATCCGTGCTTTCCGGGTCTGCCGCTGCAAAAAGCGGGTACAGGTTCTGTATTTTTTCTTTTCGTACGTAAAGCATCCCGCTGCCAAATGGTGCACATAGCCATTTGTGCAGGCTGGTGCCATAATAATCGCACTCCAGCTCCGGAATGGAATATTGGAAATGGGCGAACGTATGTGCGGCATCTACCACGACTTCTATACCTCTTTTTTTTGCTTCCAGCGCAATTTCGCGGACGGGCAGGATCTGGCCGTTCCAATTGATCATATGGGTAATGTGCACCACTTTGGTCTTTGCAGAAAATGCCTGCACAAAGCCCTGTACAATCTTGTTTTTATCCTCCGAAGGAAAATCAAAAGAAATCCACTTCAGTACGATACCATCCCTTTTTTCCCTTTGCTTCCAGGCATTGATCATGTTGGGATAATCCTGCCGGGTGAGCACGACTTCGTCTCCGGCTTTCAGGCGAAGTCCGAAAATAGCAGTTTCCAGCGCTTCAGAGGAATTGCGGTTGATGGCGATTTCATCCGGCGAGCATCCGGCGAGGTCAGCAAGGTTTCTGCGCAGGGGCTCCCTACCTTCATCAAGGGTGCGCCACATATAGTAGGAAGGAGCTTCGTTGCTCAGCCGGTTGTAGCGCTCCACGGCTTCCTGGACTACTTTGGGCTGAGGGCATACGCCTCCGTTGTTGAGATTGATGATATTAGGGGAAACGGTGTATGCCTGTTTGACTTGATACCAGAAGGTTTCATCGGTCACACTGTCGGAAAGACTTTGTTCTTGGAGGCGTCCTGCACTTTGCAGTAAAGCCTTTCCAGCAGGGCTGTCGAAGTAGGCAAGGGCAGGGGCTGCTCCGGTAAAGAGCGCAAGATTGCGCAGGAAATTTCTGCGGTTGTCCTGTTTCATGTCAATAGGTTTTGGTGGTGGCTAAAAGCAATCTATGCTAAAAAAGAGTGGCAACTTCGCGTTTTATGGCCTGCAAGGCTTTTTGGGGTGCACTTTCTCCACGTTGGGCAAGGACTTGCAAAATGGATTCTGCAAGCTTTCGGGCTTCCTCCTGGGGAGGTACTTGTCCGTTGGCATGCTCTATGACCTGCATGTTGTCATCGCGGGCCAGTTTGATGATATCCCAGAGTTGACCGGACACATAGACCTGCTGGGTGACGTTGTGTTCGTATTCCTGCTGGATTGCCAGCAGGAGGGCAAGTCGGTATTCCCCTGCTTTCATGCCCTCGGGACGCACCCGAATGACAAGACTGGGCAAGTCAATGCGCTCGCACAGCAGCGAAAGCCGTTCGTAGGCCTGCAAGCGCAGCGGGGTGGTGATATCCTGACTGCGCCGCGCCAGTTCCCTGGCCATTACCTGCGATTGGTGCCCCAGATAACGGCCTAATAATCGGTCAACCGTAAAAAAAACTACCAGGGCAGGTATGCTTAGCTTCAGGATTTCAAGGAGGGTGTTTAAAAACATACAATAGATTTTGGGTACAATTTACTAAAAAGAGGAAATGACAGGGCATTTTTCCCGTAAGCTCGGGCAAATTTTTCTTTTCCTGGCCGCATATATTCCAAGGTCCTATTATTCCCTTCTGCTTTCCCGGAAGCGGGAGAACTATATTTGCACAAATCGCGTTGTTTTGTATATTTGACGAGACGTTTTACCTATTGCTGAATCAAATGGAAAAAATTGGACAAATGAGCCAGGTTAAAACAGAAGTACAAACAGTTATCCTCACAGAAGGCGCAATACACCAACTGAACCGCATCCGCCAGGAAGAAAATATCCCGAGCGATCACGGACTACGGGTAGGTGTAAAAGGCGGAGGTTGTTCAGGATTCTCCTATGTCCTGGGTTTTGATATAGAAAAAGAAGGGGACAGTACCTTTGAAATAGGCGGACTGAAAGTTTTGATGCAAAAATCGCACGCCATTTATCTGATGGGTATGGAAATAGATTGGTTAGAGGGGCTGAACAACAGAGGGTTTGTGTTCAACAACCCCAATGCCAAAGATACCTGCGGTTGTGGGACTTCTTTTTCTGCTTGATTGATTGCTGGTCCATCGGGGAGTGAAGTATTCTCCCCACCCCAGGCTTTCCGGATAACCTATCTGTTAGGAAAAGGCGATATGCTTTTTTTGTCCTTAAACAGCTTTCCTGTTAATATAAATTCCTGTTTTTAATCCATCGGCCGTTCCACCGGTTGTTCAAATGCCTGAATATGCGGATTTTTACCTCACTGTTTTTTTTATTTTTGGCCTATAGCGTCCTGGCCCAAAGTACCCACGTCCTGACTATTGATGCACCATCGCCTGCAGCTGGCAGCTATCTGGCGCAAATCGCTAGTTTTGGTGGGTTTCGCTGCTCCGTCCAGGGTGATCTTGTACAAGTGCGCGATAATGCCGGGCTGACGCTTGGCTGCGGCTCCATTTCCAACGATCTGACTGGTAAAATTGCCGTCATTGACCGGGGCACCTGTTCTTTTTCCGAAAAAGTCCTGAATGCCCAATTAAAAGGGGCGATTGCGGCTATTGTAATCAATAACAATACAACTGCTCCGGAGCTCATTAATATGGGGGCTACCCAACCTTTTGCTGCCCAGGTTACCATCCCGAGCTTTTTTATGACCCAGGGTCAGGGAACTACGGTTAAAAATGCACTGGCACAAGGGGTGAAAGTTAAAATCCAGTTGCGGTCTTTCCAGGATCCGGATTCCAGTATTACCCGAACGGTGGTCTGGGGTGCCACTCAGGGCCAAGGGGACTTCAACGGCGGTCTGAATGGTTGGAGGGTCAGGAATATCTGGTGTTCCAATAATCAATCCCAACCAAAGGTAGATCTTTGGAGATGGGCACAAGACGGGGCTACTCCGGTAACGACTTGTGGGCGGGGTATCATCTCCAGTCCGACCCAGTGCAACGGTGCTGCGATGTTTTCCTCCAATCTCCTCGACGACAAGGGAACAGAGTGTGGAGCTGGCCTGGGAAGTGGGGATTGCCCAACTACTCAGTTCGGGGAACTCATTTCCCCCACTATCAAGTTGCGCGGTGCGGGTTCTCCCGGTTATCAGTTGAAATTCTATCAATATGTGCGCCAACTCAACAGCAGTTACTTCGTCCTGTGGTCGGTAAATGGTGGATCGCGTTGGGATACGCTGCAGATAAATCAGGATATTGCGGCCAATACCGTCAATACCTCTCCGCTGGTTATTCTACCCCTTACCGGTACGGCCAATGCAGATAGTTTGGTCGTGAAGTTCCTTCACCTGGGGAATTATTACCACTGGATTATTGATGATGTCCAGGTACTCGCTCAGGAAGCCAGTAACCTCCGGGTGAACGATTTTTATGCTATTCCCCCCAACTTTGCCACCCCGCTCTCCCAGGTAGAGCCTTTCGGATTCCTCGCAGATGTGGAAAATATCGGTAGCCTCTCCCAGGACAATGTGCTGCTCTCGGTAAATATCAATAATCAGGCAAACCAGACTGTTTTTTCGGCAAATAACCCCTACGGCTCTATCCCTGCGAATACAGCTGTCGAAAACAAGGCGTTTGCGAATACTTTCCAACCAGCTGCAAAAGGAACCTATACCGGAACGTATTCCATTAGCGGTAGCCTTACCGATTTTGATCTTAAGGATAATACCCGGACGTTCAATTTTGTCGTAACAGACTCTACTTTTGCCAAGGAAGATGGCGGTGCGCTCCGTGCTATCAACCCCGCTTCTACGAACTGGGCTGCAAACGAACCGCATTCTGCTGCTTATGGCAATGTATTTTTCGTCCCCAAGGGCAAGGGTAAATTCTCCAGAAGAGTAACTTTCGCACTCTCCAATGCGACCCCCCTAAAAGACCGGGGCCTGATTGTTGCCCTTTACAAATGGAAAGATAATAATTCGGACGACTTATGTCAGCCGGCAGAGCGGACGCTTGCAGGCATCAACGTATATACAGTTTTAGGAACGGAATCTACCCCGCTTCGTTTTATTGATGTGCCGCTTCCGGCTCCCGGAGAGGCTCCGATAGAATTGGAAGACAATACAACGTATCTCGTCATGTTGGAATATTATGCCCCCGACGCAGATGGGGTGGACTTGCAGGCACTGGTCAGCGATCAGTTTGACTACAAGGCTCAGTTCCTTCTGAGTGATCAATTGCTCAACAAGCCCCGCTATACTTCCATGACGGGCCTGGCAGGGGATTTGACGCAGGAGACCTATTCTCCGGTAGGTTATAGCTCTTTTCCAGGAGACTATTCCTATTTGGTAAGGTGGCATATCAGTGGGGATGCCGGTGCTACGCCTGTAAATGAGTTACCCAGCATTGCCGACCAGGTTGCCGTTTTCCCTAACCCGGCAAGTAATTTATTGAATATCCAGTTTACATTGCGGGAACAGTCCAGCCGAATGGAGGCAGTCCTAATGGATGTGAGCGGCAAGATAGTGTATAGAAATGTTTGGGATGGGGTATTGCGCGAGGTGAAAACGATCCCAACAAGTACCCTTCCTGCCGGTATTTATGTTCTGAAACTGCACACAGCAGCCGGCACCGCAGTGAAGAAAATCGTTATTGAACGGGAGTAAAGGAGCCCGCTCCCTATTAAATATAGGAAGCAGAATGCTTGTCTTTTAAGGATACGTTTTGGGGGGATGGTTGAAATACTCCCGATGTGTCCTTTGGCGGCTTGCGCCGCCAAACGTTATTTTGAGCAGACGTCGTTTTCATTGATTTTGCGAAGCAAAATCAATGAAAACGACGTCTGCTCAAAATTTTGAGGCTGTCTCACAAGTAACGACGCGAGACAGCCTCTTTCATATTTACTGGTTTG
>CAZGOT010000217.1:0-5051 GCA_964527495.1 uncultured Haliscomenobacter sp. | reverse complement strand
GTTTAGGTATGTGGGTTAGGTCAATCAGTTTAGTTGTCTTGAAAAAAGAAGGGGTATCCCCATAATATTTTTTGGATCACGCGGTGTTGGGCTAGCAGAAAATCCCCACCGCTCGTTCCCACAAAATAACGCTCTATAGGGGCGGATTGTCCTGGGGCGGTAGGGGAAGGCTGGATGATTGGAAATAGGCGTACGCTTTTTTCGGTATTTCCCTCTCCTTTTACCGTTATGACGGCAAAGGGAAGCGTTTGCAGGATAGCATCTTTTTGAGGAAACGCATTCCTGAAATCTTCTGCCACAACGGTCTCAAAACCTGAAAGAAAGCGCTCTGCCGCACCAGGCTGATAGGGTTTGCTGAGGCGGGGCGTTATGGAATAAAAGGGGACGATTTCGAAATTTCCCTTTTTTCTGAACAATCGGAAGGATTGGTTTCGCTGGGCTGGATATTCGATGGACACTTCGCGGATACGGTCGGGATCTTCCGAAAAAATAGATCGGTCACGCCAATCCTCTCCTTTGAGGTTGTACCGGAAACGCGGGTTGCCTTCCCAGCCATCCAGGTGGACGACAAATGGTTGATCGAAACCCTCCTGGATAGCGAATACCCCTCGCTCGTCCACCGTGCCCCCACCGATAATGTAGTTTTTGAGCAGGTTATCCCTGCGATCGTAAATTTTTACCTGGATGCCTTCAGTGGACAGGCTGCGCATCATATTGGGGACTGCAGCAGTGGCAGGGGTATATTGTACCTGCAACCGGACCAAGGCATCGAGGAGGTTCTGCATGGCGTCGGGGCGCGCAGTCCATTTCCTGTTATAGATCCAGCTTTCTCCTTTGCGTTCGAGTAAGACCTGCTCGCCGTCTTTATGGACAAGCAATACTTTTCCAATTGCTTCCGGGTTTGTTATCCTAAAGTCGCGTTCTGCCTTCAGGGCGGCCATGGAGGAGTTCTTGTCCCTCCATTTAAGTACTGCAACGACGGTTCCTAACAAGAGGAATAGGATTAGATATGGTAGAATTTTTTTCACCCTTTTGACTTTTATCCTGGTTTTATTGAGGCTGCTTCCTTAATTCCGGGCATATCGCCTTCTGCGAAGGGCCTGGAAAGCAAAGCCAAAAAGCGCGAGCGCTGCCAGTGGAACCCCAAAATTGAGGAGTTGCCATTTTATCCGCTCTGATTTTGCACGCGCCACGTCCAGAAGGCGCAGATCAATGTTTTTGCCCCGGGCTTCTGCTACTCCACTCTCATCAAGCAAGTATTCAACTGCGTTGAGCAAAAAGTCTTTGTTGTCAAAGATATACCTGGCGAAGCGGTTGTACCCGAGCGGAATCACCTCCCTGCGCTTTTGGTCAATGCCATTTTTTGCAATATCGCCATCTGAAAGGACAATCATGCGGCTTGCCCGGCTCTGTGGGAGAAACGGAGTGCCTGCAGCTTCAAGGGAAGCAGCCATTTCCTTTGAAACCCGGTTTTCGTACCTGGAGCTAAAACTACCTTCCAATAAAAGCGCGACAGGCTGAGGGCCCTTGTCGAATTTATCCGGCTGCAGCGGATATTTCAGAAATTCGAAATTCATGCGTACAGGCGTAAATTGGTACCGCGATCTTGGGCTACTCGATAACAAAACGGTCTTTTTTAGCGGGTACCTGGTCTTTACCGTGGTATCTATGGTAGCTGGGTACAACAGATTGATAGGCCCAAGATTTTTGACAATGGCGTTGGGGTTATTGGGGGTACATACTACGTGATAGGGGTATTCAAATTGTTGGAATTGTGGCTGGTCTCCTATCATACCCGTGACGAGTTCAATAGGTGTACATTGCATATCAAGGACCATATTGGGCTGTATCCTGATACCGTAATGAAACAGGAGATCGGAGAGGCCGGTAGGATACTCCATCGGAATATAATCGCTGCGGCCGTTGAGGCTGTCCAGGTCAATAGCGAGCGGGTCTATCAACCATAAGACTTTACCCCCGTTCATGATGTATTGATCTATTTTGAACTTGTCTTTTTCTGTAAAAGCGGTCCGGGGCTTTGCTACGACTAAAGCAGCAATCCGGGAATCTATTCCGGGTATGCTATCAAGATTAATCCTTCCCGTATTGTAAAACTGTCGAAGGGCACGTTCGAAATCAGCAGTCTGGACAGGCTCGAGTTCGCCGTGACCTTCCAAAAAAACGATGGCCGCTTTTTCTGGTTTTTTCAGTTGCTGTATGGCATTGGCCAGCTTGTACTCCAGGAAGCGCACCGCCTTATTTAAGCTCTCCTCACTGATGCCGGGGCCCCCTTCCATGAGGTTGACAGCCAGGTTCCTGCCTTTGTAATAGACCAGGGCATAAGGAAGGACGGCTTTGGTGGTAGTTTCCGATTGCCCGGGCAGGCGCAGGGAAATAGGTTGCAGTCCTTCTTTGCGGTAGCCTTCCAGGCGATCATTTACTTGTTGGACCGGGCCAGCAAAAGGGTCCTCAAAATCGTATTCTATCAACCCGTTTTCAGAACGGAAATCCTCCAGCATATCTGTTGCTGCGGTTTGCAAGCGCTTGAAGCCCGCGGGAAAGGTTCCACCCAACAATACTTTCACATAAACGACATCATCTACGCCCCTCAGCAGGTTACGGGTGCCTTTGGTGAGGGTATAGCGCTTATCGGCAGTGAGGTCCAGATACCCATACAGCGCAGTTCCGCTGATGCGGGAATTTGCCAGAATATTAAAGAAGAGCAAAATTCCGGTGAAAAGCAGAAAGCGGATGCTACTTTCGCTGCCAAACCTTTTTCTCCACACGAGTTGGGTGAATGACAGAAAAAAGGCGATGAGCGAGAGAAAATATGCCAGATCCCTCGTGTCAACGACCCCCCGGCTTAAAGAGCGGTAATGGTATTGGATGCCGAGCATTTCGACTATATCATCCCCTTTTCCAGAAAAAACCGGAAGTTGTCCGAGGAAATCGAATCCATTGAGGAGCACAAAACACAGTAAGGCGGCAAGCACAAAAGCAGCAATCTGATTGCTGACCAATGCCGAGGCAAATACGCCTGTTGCGGTAAAAACCGCGGCCAGGAGCAAGAGGCCAAGGTAGGAACCTGCAACAGCACCCAGGTCCAGGTTGCCACGTGGCGCACCGAGTGTGTAAACCGTCCACGCGTAAACCAAAGTAGGCAGAAGAGCAAATACTACCAGGGAGAGTGCCGCTAAGTATTTTCCTACAACAATTTCCCCAAACCGGATAGGCTTGGTTGCCAGAAATTCGATAGTGCCTTCCTGTTGCTCCCCAGCGAATGACCGCATCGTAATGGCAGGTATCAGGAACAAAAACAGGAGCGGGGCATTGTCAAAAAGGGCCTGAAGAGAGGCGTAGTTGCTGTCGAGCAGGCTGGATGGCGGATATACGAATAAAACAAATCCCGTCAACACCAAAAATACCCCGATGAAAAGGTAGGCCACCAAGGAACTGAAAAAAGCCCCAACTTCCTTCCTGAATACTGCAATCATCCAATAAGAGTTATGATTCTGCTACAAGTAAATTATTCTTTTGTTTCTAATGGCGACAGGTATAATGCTGGATAATTTCCCGCTTTATACGCCTCATTGAATGCAGGGATTTCTTTATCCCGTATTGTGTCCATGATTTTCCTGCTCTTTTCCCACTCGGACTCCAGGTCCGTCAGCCGGTCGCGAAGCCCTTGAGTGATGCGTGGATCTTGGGAATCCAACGCACTACGGAGATTGAAAAATTCCACATTGAGCCCACTTGGCCAGTTGATGACGTCCTGGCCATTTTTGGTCCTTGCCTCAATAAGCACTGCCTCCCACTGATCAATTTTTTGAATCAGTGCCTTACCCTGCTGAACGATCCCGGAAGCTTCCGGGATTTCCTTAAGGTTATCGCTCAACGCTGCCATTTGCGATTTTATTTTGCGCATATCGTTCACGGCCTTATGAATGCTATTGATTTGCTTCGTAATCCGCTGGAGCATGGCCTGCTGGGCATCCCATTCCGCTTTGGTGAATTGTGTTCGGGGATCGTTCAATATTTCTGCGGTGATTTTAGACGACTGGCCTTTGTAGTGGGCGGTAATCGTATATTTGCCGGGGGCGACCTGATATCCGCGGTGATCGCCATAGACGAATACGCCAGGTACGCCGGGTGAGGTTTCCGTTCGGAAATCCCAAACAAATACATTGAGCCCCCCGTTGGCAGGAAGGATTTCTGGTGCAGGCGGGCCTCCGGGATAAGCTTTAAAGGCTGCATCCCGTTTATTGGTAAAGCTACGCACGAGCATACCAGCAGGGTCGTGGACTTCTAATTTCAGCAGGTTGGTATCTGCTTTTTCCGGGAGCATATAGCGCACAAGGACGCCGCCCTGTGGGTTTTGGCCATAACCAGGTATTGCGGCAGCTTCTCCATCCTGCAGCACTACAGGCTTGGTGGGGAATACATGGATACCAGAATTTCCACTGACGGAGCGGGCATGTTGTATGGGGTTGAGGTCGTCCAGGATCCAAAAAGCACGGCCGGCAGTGGAAGCAACGAGGTCGTTGTCCTGTATTTTCAGGTCGGTAACGGGTACGACCGGTAGGTTGAGCTGAAAACGCTCCCACGTCGTGCCGCCGTTAAAGGAGATATAAAACCCATGTTCTGCACCTCCGTACAAGAGGTCTTTAGTGGTTTTATCCTCCCGTATGACCCTCAGAAAATCGTTTTCTGCGATGCCTGCGGAAATTTTTGTCCAGGTTTTGCCGTAATCAGCGGATTTATAGGCCATTGCGCTCATGTCGTTGAACTTATACCTGGTGGCGCATATATAGACCGTTCCGGGAGTATTTGGGGAAACCTCAATGGAATTGATCATGCACTCGGGTAGTCCGGGAGGAGTGATGTTAGTCCAGCTTTTGCCCCCATCCCGGGTGAGATGTACAAGGCCGCAGTCGCTTCCGGTATAGATGGTACCTTTCTCCAGTCCAGATTCAATGACATAATAAAGGGTGTTATAATTTTCGCCTCCTGCGCCTTCGTTAGTAAATGGACCGCCACCCTGGCCCTGACGG
>CAZGOT010000216.1:0-5073 GCA_964527495.1 uncultured Haliscomenobacter sp. | reverse complement strand
GCCTGGCTGACACCCGTTCTGGGAAATTGGATCGTAGTCAACCCGGAGACGGGCATTGGCTCGCTGTCCCAGGACTTCTATTATGCGCTCGTAACCATGCACGGCACGATAATTGTCTTTTTCGTGCTTACTGCTGGTTTGAGCGGTACGTTTAGCAATTTCCTCATCCCGCTGCAGGTGGGAGCCAGGGATATGGCCTCCCCACTGCTGAATATGATGTCCTACTGGTTCTTTTTCCTGGCCAGTGTGGTTATGTTCGCATCACTTTTCCTGAGTACCGGTCCTTTTTCCGGTGGCTGGACGGCCTATCCGCCATTAAGTGCTCTTCCACAGGCATCAAGTGGTTCGGGAGCGGGTATGACATTATGGATTGTGAGCCTGGTTCTTTTTGTCGTATCGGTTCTGCTCGGAGGGGTGAACTACATTACGACGGTACTCAACCTGCGTACCAAGGGTATGAGTATGTGGCGCATGCCCCTTACAATCTGGGCGTTCTTTATTACGGCCATCATCGGCCTGCTTTCGTTCCCGGTTCTGGCATCGGCATTTTTCCTGGTGACTTTTGACCGTAGCCTGGGTACGAGCTTTTTCCTTAGTGAAATATTTATTGGGGGTAAGGCCCTTGACCATGTAGGGGGTAGCCCGGTACTTTACCAGCACCTGTTCTGGTTCCTGGGGCACCCTGAGGTATATATTATCATCCTTCCCGCAATGGGCATTGTGTCTGAAGTGCTTTCTGTACATGCGCGCAAGCCTGTCTTTGGGTATAAGGCAATGGTGTATTCTATGCTTGCCATTGCTTTCCTGTCGTTCATCGTGTGGGCGCACCACATGTTTATGTCTGGGGTGAATCCATTCATTTCCAACTTCTTCGTTATTTTCACCCTGATTATTGCGGTGCCTTCAGCCGTAAAGGTATTTAACTGGATTGCTACGCTCTATGGGGGTAACGTTCGGTTTACTGCGGCGAGTTTATTTGCCATAGGTTTTGTCTCGATGTTTATTTCCGGTGGTTTGACGGGGATTTTCCTTGGCAATTCTGCCATTGATATTCAATTGCACGATACCTATTTCGTGGTAGCGCACTTCCATATTGTGATGGGTATTGCCGCTTTCTTCGGTATGTTTGCAGGATTGTATCATTGGTTCCCCAAAATGTATGGGCGTTACATGAATGAAACGCTTGGCAGGGTACACTTCTGGGGTACGATTATCGGGGCTTACCTGATTTTCTGGCCGATGCACTATACAGGTATGGCGGGTGTTCCACGGAGGTATTACCGTTTTGATACTTTCCAGGCGTTCTCACATTTTGATGAGTTGAACAAGTTCATCACGATTGCTGCGATCATTACTTTTGCTTTCCAGATTCTTTTCGTGATCAATTTCTTCTACAGTATTTGGAAAGGAAAGCAGGTGACGCAATCGAACCCATGGGGGGCGAATACGCTGGAGTGGACTACGCCCATCCATCCGGTACATGGTAACTGGCCAGGTAAGATTCCTTCTGTACAGCGCTGGGCGTATGATTACGGAAAGGATGGACGTGAATTCGTATCACAAATCGAACCGCTTGCCAAAGGGGAAGCGGATGAGGGGGCACATTAAAAGGTAGTGGGATCAAACGCTTAGGGTGGATGATCCCACCAGAAATATCAAACCTGATCAAAGCTTCGGCGAGAATGATAAACGGGAAAAATAAGGAGGAGGGGAATGCAGTGGTCGGACAAATGTCGGCATCAGGTCCTTTTCAGTGGTTACAGGACTTCAAGATGCTGGTCAAGTTCCGGCTTTCGCTGACGGTAGTTTTTTCCTCTGCCATGGGCTTTCTGATTGCCAGTCCGGGTTCCTGGAGTTGGTTTTCCCTTCTGATGCTTTCGCTGGGGGGATTTCTGGTGACAGGTGCGGCAAATATCCTCAATCAGGTGCTGGAAAAGGACTATGACCGTTTGATGCAACGCACGGCCCAGCGCCCATTGGCAACGGGCCGGATGCGGGTTTCTGAAGCGGTCTTGCTGGCCGGTATCATGGCGCTTTTTGGGGTGACGATGCTTGCCTGGTTCAATCCCTGGACTGCTTTTCTGGGAATGGTGGCGCTGATGTTGTATGCCTTTGTGTATACTCCGTTGAAGCGCATCGGCCCAGTAGCTGTTTTTGTGGGGGCTATTCCTGGAGCTTTGCCTACGCTTATCGGAGCAGCAGCGGCTGAAGGTTTTATTTCTGCCCTGGGGGCATCTTTGTTTGCCATCCAGTTTTTCTGGCAGTTTCCCCACTTTTGGTCCATTGCCTGGCTTGGGCACGACGATTATATCCGGGCGGGATACCGTCTTTTGCCGGATGGGGGAGAAGAGCGCAGGACCACTACTGGCCTTTACGCTTTTTTTTACGCCTTACCACTTGTACCGCTTGGCTTCGCTCCCTGGATGACTGGGGCTACTGGTCTGGTCTCTGGCGCCATCATCGCCATCCTGAGCGTGGGTTATGCAGCGATGGGATGGGGTCTTTACCGGCGCAATGACCGCAAGTCGGCGCTGCAGTTGATGTTTTATTCCTTTATGTTCATTCCTGTGGCGCTGGTCGCCCTTTGGACGGATAAAATTTGATGCATCATGGAAGTAGCGGTAGAAAGGGCATATAGTCGTAGCGGCATTCACCCAAAGAAATTTGCGCTTCTGCTGGCGTGTGCGAGCATGGTGATGATGTTTGCCGGACTTACCAGTGCCTATTTGGTGAGGCAGGCAGCAGGGAATTGGCTGGAATTTCAGCTTCCGGTGATATTCTCTGTCAATACGGCAGTGATTTTATTGAGCAGTATTTTTTTACATGCTGCGTATGCGGGTTTCCGCAAAGGGGCAGAGTGGCAATATAGGGGGTTCCTCATAGTGGCTACTTTGCTTGGTTTTGGATTTCTGGTGCTGCAGTACCAGGGCTGGCTGGAATTACAAAAAATTGGAATTGAGCTTTCTACAAATCCATCTGGTTCTTTCGTCTATGCTATTTCAGGGATTCACGCTGCGCACGTTCTGGGGGGTGTTGCTGCGCTGGTGCTCGCACTGGTACACGCATTCGCGCTGCCGTACAAGCTGACTGCCCAGCGCAAGCTTCGTTTTGAACTAACTTTAATTTATTGGCACTTTGTTGATTTACTGTGGGTCTATTTGTTTGTCTTTCTTTTAATACAGCGATAAACCCAATAAAAGCTCTATTAGCCGAACCGAAAAAAAATTATTTGCTGATGGCTAACACAGATACTGTTTTGGATCCGCATGTCGAACCACATGCACACGAACCCGTCGAAGACTGGTCAGGAGGAAAAGAACCTTTTGGGGTGAGTTATGGGAAGCTCATGATGTGGTATTTCCTGCTCTCTGATGCCTTTACCTTCGCTGGTTTCCTGATCGCTTATGGCGCATTGCGCTTCAGCAGTCCCACCTGGCCTGTTCCGGATTTTGTTTTCCAGACGGCTCCTTTTGGGGTACACGGTGCTCCGCTCGTCTTCGTGACAATCATGTCCTTCCTTTTGATTATCAGCTCGGTAACGATGGTCCGTGGCGTGCAGGAAGGCCATAGGGAAAATAAGAACGGTGCGCTGTTCTGGGTGCTGATGACAGTCATTGGCGGGCTTGGCTTCCTCGGCTGTCAGGCTTGGGAATGGACAAACCTGATTGCAACGGAGCACATGTCGGTTACGCGAAATCCGTTTGGTACGCATACTGCTTCGGGGGTGTATCTCCATCCTGATGGCAGTGTATCCAAGGAGACGTTCAAGAGTGGCCAGAGCTATCTCATTCATAAATTCGATCCTTCCCATGCCGGGGGTGAACATGGGGAAGGTGGCCATACGGAATATAAGAAGGGGGATCATCCGGGATATTTTATGGATGATCAGGGTTTCATCCACCGCAAGTTCAAACTATCTGATGGGCCTTATGCTGGTCAGGTCAAGATGGAGGAGTTTGGTCCGAAGGCCTTTGGAGCTTTGTTCTTCTTTATTACTGGTTTTCACGGGTTCCACGTCTTTACCGGCGTATTAATCCTGCTGATTGTTGCCGTGAATATTGGAAGCGGATTATATGTAGAGCGGCAGAATGGGTATGAGATGGTGGAAAAAGTTGGCCTATACTGGCACTTCGTTGACTTGGTCTGGGTTTTCGTATTTTTGGTATTCTATCTGCTTTGAGATAGGTCTTTAGGATCGTCCTGACTGGTTTTTACGGATCGGGGCGGAGAATAAAATTTGAATTGAGTATAGCTGCGGGATATGGAGAGTCTGGACTAAATCCGCTTTTTTCTGTATCCGCGGTCAGTAACCAATAAAAGCATAAAAGTCATGTCGGGACATCTCTCTTATGAAGAAAGTAAAAAGCGGGTTATGTATGGTTTGTACCTGCTTGCTATCGTAACGCTGGTAGAGGTATTCATTTCCCTTCTCGCCAAAGGCCATTTGATTAAGGGGCTGGAGGATTACAAATTCGTCTTGTATATAGGAGGGCTTCTGATAGCAGGCTTATCAGCGTATAAGGCTTACTTTATCATTTTTGAATTTATGCACATGCGCTACGAGGTCAAGGGTCTTGCCCTCACGGTATTGCTGCCTACTATGTTGCTGATTTGGGCACTGGTAGCTTTTTTCCAGGAAGGGGATTCCTGGAAAAATCGGCGGGATTTCGTTAAGAAGAAAAATGAGGCCCCGGCTCAACAACAACCGGGACCTAAACAAGAGGGTCTCTATCAAGGGGGATTGCAATCTCCTGCTACACTATAATTTGGTGTTGTATTTAAAGCCCCTGGCTTGTTAATTGGTGGTTTGCCGCCACTAAATAACATTTTTAGGAGCGCTGTTTTTACTGGTTCTACTTTGTGAAATCAGTGAAAACAGCGCTCCTAAAATGTTTATAGGAGTGTTTGAGAAGTATTGGGTATGTCCCAAAAGTATTACGCCGCCTACGGCAGCGAAAGAAAGTTTTGAAGAGGTTGTGTAAAAAGTATTTCGCGCCTTCGATGGCGAAATAAAACAACATGGGGTTGTGTAAAAAGTATTCCGCCGCCTTCGGCGGCGAAATAAAATTTTAA
>CAZGOT010000215.1:0-5075 GCA_964527495.1 uncultured Haliscomenobacter sp. | reverse complement strand
ATGGTCGTATTTGAGAAAGAAAAAATAACAACTGGCAAAATGGGCAAGGCATTTTTAACCGTGGTTCCTGTAATAGCTATGCTCATTTACGAATTTATTCAGCTATTAACCTCTTCACTTAGGTTTGATATTCAAGACCTGGTTTATACACTTGTTGGAGGAGTTTTTGTCTGGATTATTCAATCGAAAATAGTCAAATAACACATCTTCCGCACCCGCCTTTACAGAATTTGAGGGACGTTGCATGCAATGCCCCTACACATTGGTCACGGAAACACCGAAATAAACAAGGACGTTGCATGCAACGTCCCTACTTTCACGTTGTACCTATTAGGCACATAACTCTTTAAAATATTCCTGATTTGATCCATACATTTTTTGACTGCCATCGGTCCCGTTTTTTGGAACCGAAGTTGCCATTTCTTTCGTACGAATCTGCATGCCTATTAGTGGTTCGATCTCCGGAATCCTGGGGTCAGATATAACGGAATATCCAAATATCACCCACGCCGGATTTTAATTGAAAAGCGCATAGGCGTTTAGTCCACAAATCTAAATGGCAGTTCTATCCTGATCTTTTCCCAGGCCATTGAAATTTTACCTTCTTCATCATCCGACATTTCAATAAAATACTGAAGTCGTTCTATATGTTCGATTTTTTTGGGCTTTGCCTCGATCCGGATAATATCCTCTTTCTCATCATATTCGGATGCCAAATGTTGTTTCCAGTTTTTATTGATAATCAAAGTCCAACTCTTTTGACCTGGAATAGTAAAGAACGCGTATTGGCCTGCAGGTATCGTTTGACCACCTACTTCAAAGGATTTCGGCATGACAATGTAGGTTGCATCATGGGCACCAGTTACCCAGACTTCTCCATAGGGAACCAATCCACCCCAGATAATTCTCTTTCTGACGCCTGGTGAATGATAGCTAACTTTGATACTATCACCATTCACAGCCAATACAGCCATTGAGTTGATGCTCTTTTTTGAAGTATCCCTGACCAGGTTTGGATTATAGCATATTTCTGTGGTATTCTGTGCAGAAACGACACTCGACAAGCCCAGAAACATTGTAAAGAGCAAAAACAGGTTCTTTATTTCAAACATCTGCTATCTGATTTATTTCAAAAAGAATAATTTTAATCGGTTACAAACTTATCAAAAAAGGCGCTTAATGGGAGTGAAAGTACTAAAACATTCAATAATACGCAGATGCTGTTCAACATTTTATACCAGGGCATTTTTTTGTGCCGATAGAAAGTTGGCGGTGTCCTGGTCAGCAGGAGTTTACCAAGGCGCTGCAGGATTTGATGCCAGCACATTCTGGTATTCAGAGCTGAAAAAAAATTCTGAACTGTCTCGTTTGAAGACATCCTCAATATCCTGATTCGAATAAATGTATTTTATTCATAATCAGTTATTTGATTAAAATTTCCCCCTATCGTTTCTTAATTCCCCTAATTTTCCTTTTTATTCTGTCTGATCCTGCTTAATATTCCCATTATTTTTTCTTGTGTTGCACAGATAATATCAACCTGCAATACTAACCTTCTTGAAGAGGCAGTTGGGGAAAGGCCGGTGCAACGGGGGGCATTCCAACCGGATTGGTCCGGTATAATCCCTGGCAATAGAAAATGAAATAAATAGGGCATTATTTGATGCTCGTCGTGCATTGTGTTTTAAATTCGCTGAACGATAGAGCGAAAAAATTTTGTGGAAGACACGCGCCATCGCCATAAAACGATTGAGTGCCAGTATTCCAGCAACCTAAAACCAGCTGTTATGAAAGCTATCCATTTGCTGCTCCTATGCGGGTTATCGTATTTTTTTCAGACTGGGCTGTCTGCTCAAACGCCCAGCCTACCCGTTGATCCTATTTTTTACGCCAATCTAAAATGGCGTAACATTGGTCCGCAACGGGGCGGCCGTTCACTGGGATGCGCCGGAAGCCCCGGTCGCCCCAACGAATACTATTTTGGAGCCACCGGGGGCGGACTATGGAAAACACTCGATGCAGGCCAAAACTGGTTTCCTGTGACCGACGGACAAGTAAAAAGCTCCTCTGTAGGTGCTGTGGCAGTGGCCGAGACCAACCCGGATATCGTCTATATCGGGATGGGCGAAACACAGCTGCGCGGCTCTATCACCCAGGGCGACGGGGTCTATAAATCCACCGACGCCGGGAAAACCTGGCGACACCTCGGACTTAAAGAAACCCAGGCGATCTCCCGCATACGCGTACATCCTACAAACCCCGAAATTGTCTATGTGGCCGCTTTGGGTCACCCCTACGGGGATAATGAAGAACGCGGGGTGTTCCGCTCAACAGATGGGGGAAATACCTGGAAAAAAATCCTCTATACAGGTCCTAACGCTGGTGCCGCAGATCTGATTATTGATCGCACCAATCCTAAAATACTGTATGCCACTATCTGGCAAGTGTATCGGAAAGCCTGGAAAATGTGGGGAGGCGGTGAATTGTGTAAACTCTTTAAATCGTTGGACGGTGGAGAAACCTGGATCGACCTGAGCAAAAATCCCGGTATGCCCGCCGGACCCCTCGGAAAAATTGGCATTACCGTGTCCCCTGCCGACCCCAATCGCCTTTGGGCTATCGTCG
This sequence comes from uncultured Haliscomenobacter sp., assembly GCA_964527495.1. GTDB lineage: Bacteria > Bacteroidota > Bacteroidia > Chitinophagales > Saprospiraceae > JADJPL01. The sequence continues at coordinate 2,450 of CAZGOT010000215.1, read as the reverse complement.
AAGCCAATGAAGGCGGGGTGTTCCGCTCCGACGACGGCGGCTGGACCTGGAAGCGTACGAACGAAGAGCGCAAACTCCGCCAACGGGCTTTTTACTATTCCCGGATTTACGCAGACCCCTTGGATCGCGAAACGGTCTATTGCCTGAATGTAGGATTTTATAAATCGACCGACGGGGGCACCAATTTCAATATCGAAATCAACCCACCCCATGGTGACAACCACGATCTCTGGATTGACCCCAACAACCCGGACCGCATGATAAGTGCCAACGATGGGGGGGGCTGTGTCTCCATTAATGGGGGAAAAACCTGGACAGAACAGGATTATTGCACTACACAACTTTACCATGTCATCGCTACCAATGATGTGCCTTATCACGTAGCAGGGGCACAGCAGGATAATACTACGCTGGCTATACCCAGCGATGGCTGGGACCACCTCCTGGCGGATGGGCCTAATCATGGGTATTATTATGAAGTCGGAGGTGGTGAAAGCGGCTATATTGCCCAACACCCCACCAACCCGGACCTATTCTATGCCGGAAGTCAGGGTGCATTGCTTACAAGGTATAACCGTGCCACTGGCCAAATACGCGACATCCAGGTCTATCCGCGCTTCTTTTCAGGTGAGCCCGCCAGCGCCCTTCCCGAGCGCTGGCAATGGACCTACCCTATTGTATTTTCCCCAATCGACCCCAATATCCTTTACACCTGCTCCCAACACGTGTGGAAAACCCTCGACGATGGGCAAAGCTGGGAGCGCATCAGCCCTGATCTAACGTATGCTGACCCTGAAACACTGGGACCCACCGGTGGTGTCATTACTAAAGACATGAACGGGCCTGAAATTTATGCCACGGTCTTCACCCTGGCACCCTCTTACTACGATCTGCAAACCCTTTGGGCCGGTTCCGACGACGGCAAAGTGCATATCACCCGCAATGGCGGCAAAAACTGGACCGACATCACGCCCAAAGAACTGCCTAAATTCAGCCGTGTCAGCATGATAGATGCTTCCCGCCATGCTCCCGGCACTGCATACCTTGCTGCCAACCGCTACCAGGTAGATGATCGGCAGCCTATTGTATTCAAGACCCATGACTATGGCAAAACATGGACAAAAATCACCACCGGGATCACCGATGGACATTTTGCAAGGGCTGTGCGCGAAGACCCCGTCCGCAAAGGCTTACTCTTTTTAGCCACAGAGCATGGGGTGTATGTCTCCTTCAACGATGGTGGACAATGGCAGAGCCTGCAATTAAACCTTCCGGATGCCCCTGTGCATGACCTCGTCATCAAAGATCAGGATGTAGTGCTCGGCACCCACGGTCGTGGATTTTGGATACTCGACGATATAGGCCCCTTGCGCCAGTTCGGTCCGGAGCGCAAAAATGACGAGGTGGTCTTCTTCCAGCCTGCCGATCCCATCCGAAAAGTTTATAACGCCGAGTTACAATACTACCTCAAAAACCCGGCTGATTCCCTCCGGATAGAAATCCTGGACGCAGCCGGGAAGGTGATACAAACCTTTTCAGCCAATAAGAGCGATAAACCAGCTCCTCCGGAACGCGGAAGGATCAATCCACCAACCCTGAATGCTGGCCTCAATAAATTCTCCTGGAACCTGCGATACCCGGGAAGCACCGTGTTTGATGGGATGATTATCTGGAGTGCAAGGCCCCAAAATGGCCCGATAGCACCAGTGGGTACCTACAAAGTGCGCTTCCGCTGTGGCAGCTATATTCAGGAATACGATTTCAATATCCGCATGAACCCCAACCTGGAAGGCGTCACTGAAGCGGATATCAAAGAGCAGTTTGACCTTGCCATAAAAATCCGCGATAAGGTCAGTGCTGCCAATGAAGCCGTTATCCGTATCCGCGAGGTAAAAAAAGAACTCGACGATAAGATCAAAAAAACTGATGCAGCTGCACAACAACCGCTTAAGGCCCTGCGCGATACCTTGTCTGCAATCGAAGAAGACCTGTACCAGGTACGCAATCAAAGCAGCCAGGATCCCCTGAATTTCCCCATAAAACTAAATAACCGGCTGGCTTCTCTGCAGCGTTCTGTTGAAACCGGTGATGGCCGCCCCACCAACGGTGCCTACAAAGTTTTTGAAGAACTCAGCAAAGAGCTGGAAGGCCACCTGGTGCGGCTTAATTCCGCGCTGGCAGGATATGGGGGCAAATAAGGATGTGGCACTGGTCATTTGCCTCACCTAAAAAGATTGGTAAATAAAGATTCTGCGTGATTACAGGTGGAAACTGGTTTGCCGGGTAAGCCGGGATAGGCACGTTCCTGGTTAAACATTTACCACCGTCAATTACAATAAGCCAAGACCCAAAAGAAAAACGCTTAGCATGCCTCACAGCAGCATCGCCGAAGAAATCATCGCCCTGAAAAACAAAGACATCGCTCTGAGGGCCAGGCTCGTCCAAAAAGG
>CAZGOT010000214.1:0-5091 GCA_964527495.1 uncultured Haliscomenobacter sp. | reverse complement strand
ACTGCTCTCCTTACTTTTTGAATCGGATCAGGAGACATTGGCAAAAACGGAAAATCCTCAGCCCGCTATATTCGCTGTTTCCTATGCAATGGCGAAATGCTGGGAAGCACACGGCATCCAACCAAAAGCACTAATTGGGCATAGTGTCGGCGAATGGGCAGCTGCTTGCTTTGGCGGGATGATCAGTCTGCCGGAGGCGATGAGGTTAATCATCCGGAGAGGTCAGTTGATGGCAGCCGCCCCTCCGGGAAAAATGCTGGCCATAAAAGGTACATTAGAAGCAATTAACGAATATACAAACATCGCTTCCGTTGACATAGCAGCGATTAATGGTACCCACCAAATTGTGGTTTCCGGTGGTTTGAAGGAAATCCTGGAATTCGAGGAATTCCTTTTGCATAGAGGACTTTCTTTCCGGGTGGTCAATGCATTGCATGCTTTCCATTCCAGACTGATGGAAACCGCCGCAAATTTATTTCAAAAGGATTTGGATGCGGTCGCTTTCAGCCCATCCAGGTATCCCATTTTTTCAAATTTGGACGGGCGACCGATTACTGTTCAGGAGGTAAGCAATCATTATTGGTCCAATCAGATTTTAAAACCCGTCCATTTTCAAAAGTCAATCGCACCAATCGAAGAAAATGCAGTATTGCTGGAGGTGGGGCCCGGACGCATACTTATAGACCTGACAGTCAGAGAAAAACCACAAATCCGTCATGCTGGCGCTGGATTGGCAACGACCTCAAACCCCAATAGCTTTTATGATACTTTTGCCAATCTCTTTGAAAAGGGATTGAAATTATCCTTACTGCCTTTCTTTGAAAATGGCCAATATCATACGGAAAGTGCTCCCTTGTATGCGTTCCAAAAAGAACGTTTTTGGATAAAAGAAACCGTTGATAAACGGTTGACGAGAGCAAAATCTGCTTCAGGTAATGCCAGGAGATATTTCCGAAAATGGCGGGAGGTACAATCCCATAGCCACTCCACCCATAATAGCGGAAAAAAAATACAGTGGGTTGTTGCCCCAACGAATTCCATTCACGAAGTCCAGGATCGTTTTTTAGCATTCGCAGCTTTTTTTGCAAAAGCGGAAACCGGATATTTCGATGTATTGACCATCGATTTGTCAAATGTTGGGTCATTAGAAAGAGAAAGCTATTGCCTGGGGTTTGCCAGCTTTATACCGTCGTTTTTCCTGGAAAGGCAGTGCCCCTTGTTGAATGTGGTCTTCCTGTACGGAGAAGATGCAGGTTACTCCATTGATTTTGAAGCGGATTCCTTCGGCATCTATAAAGTGCAGGATGGAAAAGTATGGGAATGCGTGTTTGTCGCTGAGGATGGCGATTCAATGGAGAAGGAGCCTGCTATCGAGTATAAAAAGGACAAGGCATATGTGGTGACAGGGGCATCGGGGTCGATAGGCCTGCATTTTATTCAATATTTACTTGAAAAAGGCGTCAAAAACCTTTATTTGCTGGGACAAAGACCCTTGGAGCAACTGTCCGAAGCACATCTTGCATTAATAGAAAGGTGTCAGCTGCAAGGTGGGACCATTCAATATTTTGGGTCAGAGGCAGATATAGACGCTATTTTCAATTCCATAGATCATCCAATAGGTGGGATCATTCACCTTGCCGGGGCATATTCCAATCTCTCCGTTGATGCCTATACTCCGGAAAAAGTATCTAAAGTCCTGAAGCCCAAAGTGGATTTGTCCATGCAACGTTATGAAAAGGCGATTGCCTGCAAGGTTGATTTTTTCCTGGTAGCATCCTCTGCTGTTACGATGACAGGAGCTCCCCATTTAGGGCATTATGCATTCGCAAACGGTTGGATGGATGGATTAGCGGAAAGGCAATCGGCAATCAAGGTATACAGCATCGCATGGGGTGGCTGGCAGGGCAGTAATATGATCCAGGCGGAATCCAATGAATCGTTTCAAAGGGAATGGGGTTTTGTATCCACAGCACCCGGACATATGTTGGGGATGTTGGAATCTGCCCGGACAGGTTACCAGGCCATCCTTGACCTTAACTGGGATAGATTTTTTAGCATGGCACCTCAAATGAGGCAATTCAGACCTTTAAAAGACTTTGATAAAAGCCGCGGACTGGTAGATAAAAAACCGGAGATTAGGTATCATTCCCCTCATCTGGAGGATTTGCTGCGAAATATCTTAGGCGAGATATTACAGGACGTCCCTGAAAGAATTGACTTTAAAAAACCATTCGAAGAGATTGGTTTCAACTCACTTCTGGCAATTGAATTGTCCAACAAGCTCAACACTGCCACAGGACTAAGCCTTCCCAGCACCATCATTTACGCATACCCGACCCCATTACAGTTATTGCAATTCTTACGGTCGGAGTACAAGCATGAAGCAGAAGAAGTGGTGCAGACCGCTGATCCGGGATATGAGGAAGATGATTTTTTGAGACTCCAGAAAATGCTGGACGAAAAACTTAAGTCAGGTAAGCCATGAACGAAACGCAAATAAAGGACCTGCTGAAAAGAGCCTACGACCGGATATCCGCGTTGGAGGACCAGCTTGCGCAGGGAAAATCTGAATCTGTTCAGGATATTGCCATTGTGGGCATTTCCCTGCGATTCCCTCAGGTCAATTCGCTGGAAGACCTGCATGATTTTTTGAATAATGGGAAATGTGGTGTCGCAGAAAGTCCGGATAACAGATGGAAAACGGAGACGTGGCTGGGAAATAAAGGCGAAGCAGGAAAAGCATACACCTTTGCCGGAGGGTATCTTACCGACATCGAATGGTTCGACCATCATTTTTTCAATGTGCCCGTAGAAGAGGCCAAATTTACAGATCCTCAGCAGCGTATTTTACTGGAACTTGCGGTAGAAGCCATCCAACATTCAGGTATTCTTTTGCAGGGCCTCAGCGGCACCTCCACTGCCGTTTTTGTAGGCACGGTAAATTCCGATTTTGACGGATTGATATCCAGGGTACCGACTGAATATTCTCCAACCGGCAGCATCGTTGCTTCTGCTGCTGGCAAACTGGCCTATAAGCTAAACCTGAAAGGCCCTGTATTAAGCCTTGACACTGCCTGCTCCTCTTCCCTGGCTGCGATCCACATGGCGCGGCAAAGCCTGCTGAGCAAAGAGTGTGATTATGCCCTTGCCGGTGGTGTCAATTTAATCTTAACGCCCAAAGGCCATATTGGATTCAGCCAGCTCGGCGCCATGGCAATGCATGGAAAATGTAAGACTTTTTCCAACGATGCAACGGGTTTTGGGCGCGGTGAGGGCGGTGGCTTCGTATTCCTCAGAAGGGCCGCAGATGCAATCAAAGACGGCAACAGGATTTTGGGAATAATCAAAGGGTCGGCAATGAATCATGATGGCCAAAGCAATGGATATACCGCCCCCAATCAAAAAGCCCAGGAAGCGGTAATATTAAGTGCCCTGCAAAAAGCCGACCTAAGCCCAATGGATATTGGATATATTGAAGCGCATGGCACGGGCACCACGTTAGGCGATGCCATAGAACTTCAGGCGTTGCATGCTATTTTTCAATATGCATCTGAAGTGCAAATAGGAAGTATAAAAGCCAACTTTGGGCATACGGAGTACGCTGCAGGAATTGCATCCATTGGAAAGGCGCTGCTTTGTTTGAGGAACAAGCGCATTTATCCCCAAATAAGCATTGAGGAATTGAATCAAAATTTCAACTGGGCCGGCTCCTCCCTGAAGGTTAACAGGGGCATGTCCGTTGAAAAAAGGGATTTAAAGTATGCCGGCGTCAGCGGATTTGGCATTTCCGGAACAAATATCCACACCATATTAGGGATTGCAGATGAACAGCCTGTGGATTCAATCCGCCAGGAAAATAAGTCTTTCGCACTATTCTGTAGCGCCAGGACCAAGAGTGCCTTAATCGGTCTTCTCGAATTGCACTTGAGTATTCTGGAACATCTGGCAGAGGAAAAAATTCCCGCCTATCTCCGCGCCAATTCCGCCTACAGAGACCATTTCGAATATCGAATGTTTGTATCTGGTTATGATAAAAACGCATTACTCGAAGAAATCAGATTAACACTAAGGCAAGAAACAGATATTCCCCTGTTGATCTCTCCGGCATCTGACGGGAAAATTGTTTTCTTTTTTTCCGGACAGGGCGGTCAATCGGCGGGTATGGGAAGAGAACTCTATGCGCGCTCCCCCTATTTTAAAGCGATATTTGACGAAATTTCTCTTGAATTTGAGGATATCCTTGGCTTATCCATTGCAGAGCATATTGTGAAAGCGACAGATATATTGCTTTCAAATGAAAAATACCTGCAGCCTACCCTATTTGCCTTGCAAGTATCCCTGGCGAAGCTTTGGATGTTTTATGGATACAAACCCGAATGTTTGACCGGAATAAGCCTGGGAGAAATTTCAGCAGCCCATATCGCCGGTTCTTTAAGCCTGAAAGATGCGGCGAAAATCATTAGCCTGAGGTCACAATACCTTGTACAATATGCAACGGGCATCCAGTTTTGCGTGGTTGAATTGGAGGAACATCAATTGAAGCACCTGATGGGCAGATTCCCGGATCTGGAGATAGCAGGATTCTATGCTGAAAATTCCTACTTGCTGGCATCCAATACAACAACACTCGATCTTGTGCAAAAAGAATCGGATGAGCTGGGCTTGTATTGCAGGAGAGCCGAAACCACCGTCGCTTCTCATTGCACCTCCGTGGATGTATTTCTGGATCAGTTCACCAGGCAAACAACGGATGTGGAATTTAAGCCGGGGAATTACAGAATCTATTCCACCGCTTATGGCAGATGGCTGAAGCCCGATGATTTTAAGCCTTCTTACTGGAAGGATAATTTGAGAAATCCCTTTCAGTTCCATCAGGTAAAGAAAGCATTAACACAACAGGGTTATTCCGTTTTTGTGGAAATAAGTGCCCACCCACTTACCTCTTATTACTTTTTAAAGGGCAATCAAGCAAACGAACTGATTTATCAACCCAGCCTATTTCGTGAAACGGATAGTTGGGATAGCTTTACCCAGTCAGTCAGAACCCTCGATCAAAGGGGGGGAAACCCGGCATGCGGCGCCTGCGACCCG
>CAZGOT010000213.1:0-5145 GCA_964527495.1 uncultured Haliscomenobacter sp. | reverse complement strand
GGACCCTCAATACCAGGGACTTTTGCTCAGGGTGCAGGGTATAACCCCATTGAACGGGAGATTTCAATTGTATGAGCAATTCATACGTTTCGGGCGTGGCTTGTTCCCAGGTTACCAATTCAATCGCACGAAGGCCCTCCCTGTGGGACATCCAGGTACTACTGCTTTGTACTCCAAACAAACGGATGCGCAGGGACATTGCTCCCGGCATAACTTCGATGCTGTAAGGCACGGGCTCGGGATACGGAATTCGAACGATATCGGCCCCTGCGTCGGGCGCCACACCGACTGTTTGGATAAAATACTGTGGGCTGGGCGTTCCAGAGGGCAATACCTCTACGGCACTTTCCGGGACAAATCCCTCCCGAAGCGCGTCGAACCGTATGCGGTATTGGTTTCCCACCTTCCCACAAGTCTGAAAAATCACTCCTTTAGGATATTCTCCAAATATAGGGCTTCCAAGTCGGATCGGGCCCATATTCAATGCCACGGGTGTTTTATCTTGTATACTTCGTACCAAAGGAAAGTCGCTACGCAAATCCGTCTTAAGGAGGATTGGCAGGGTAGCCTGTAGGGATTTTCCACCACCTTCCAGGAGTACAGCAGCCCGGAAAATCCTGCCTGGCTTGACCTTTTCCATAGCCAGAGTGGTGTAATAAAGGCTATAATCAGCAAAATCTTTTCGCGCCATTTCCTTTTTAAGCCCACCTGGACGCAGAGTTAAAAAAGCCCGCTGTCCTTTACTTCCTTGAAAAGAAAAATACAAATTATTGCCTGGAGTACCATGCCAGTTTTGCTTAGGAGAAAGGGTAGCGGTGTCCAGCCAAAGCGGGAATACTGGGCGCGACAGATTTCGTGGTAAATAGCGGATGTCCCGAACATAAACCGATTTAGTCCCGTCAGGAAATTCGGCTTCAATAGAAACCTGGTTCAATCCCTCCTTAAAAACCAGGTCTTTAAAAAATACCCCTGTTTTGTACTGGTGTACCGCCTGTCCCTGAATCCTGGTTTTAGCTGGAAACGCTGCACGTGCCAGCAAAGCAAAACTGGCAGAATAGACTGTATCTGCGGGAAAATTGCGCAGTTGAATGCGGCCATCTGCTGAAGTGCTATCCACTGGACGCAGGGAAGCCGGCTTGCTGGCAATTTCCCCTGCTGGTGCGGAAGATGCGCAGGAAGATAGAAATCGCCCGGAAGCAAACAGCAACAGGAGTAGGACTATTTTAAAACAAATATTGTTAAATTTGATTTTTTTCTTCACAGCAGGATTTTATTTCGTCATTGTTATATGGTGTGAAGCAAAACTAATAAAACAGTCAGCATTTTTTCTGATTTACAGAAGCGAAATCAAGCAATCGGCACGGATAAGCAAATCCCATTTTAGAAAATTTGGGATGTATAAGGCAGCCTTTTTCAGAAAAAATAATTTCCTATAATTAATATTATGTTAAGTAGAAAATCCAATAAAATAATTTCTCGCTGCACTATTTGAAAAACAGAAAAACTTTTTTACATTTGTTTATACCACTCATTCGAGTTACGTTTTCTTCTGAGCAGAGGCTATCTGAATATCACCTACCGGTTCTTGCTTCCAGGTACGACGAAAACGTTTTCCTGTACATTATCTAAGTGTTTTCTTCGGAGTATTCTGGCAAAAGGATTCAGGTTTCCAGTTAATCTTATTTCTAAAACCAAAACCCAATGCCCAGTACATCTAATGCTGGGCAGCCCCTGATTTGTATGAAAAATCGAACCCTTACTGCCATTTTCCTGGCATTCTTCCCTATTTTTCTGCATGCGCAGCAGTACCAGGCTGGAATAGCAGCACTCCAGGCGCAGCGTTTCCCTGAAGCCATAGGCTTTTTCCAACAAGCGGGTAAACAATTACCTCCTTTACTGGAATTGGGCATGGCCCGCTACTTTTCGGCTCCGGAGAACCCCGGATTCCACCTCGATTCTGCATATACCCGCGTGTTGGCTGGTTTGCAGGCTTACCGAAGTTTAGAGGATAGAAAACAAGAAGCGGTTAAAAAAGAACTGGGCAACAACAGTGCTGTGAAAATCAAACGGCAGATTGAAAAACTGTGGTTCAGTGAGGTAATGGCGAAAAAAGACCTTCTCGAATTGAACCGGTTTTTAACCACAACAAAAAATGCTCTCTCTTCCCAAATGGACTCCGTAAGCGTCATGAGGGACCAGTTGGCATTTGAAGAAGCTGCAAATAAAAACACCCAGGACGCTTATTACCAGCTATTGTTAAAATACGGCCCCAGCCTGCGTTCAACCCACCCTACCCTATTCCAAAAAGCCGGGATGCGCTTACTGGAACAATTTATAGACGAAAAAGGCTGGGCACAAAAATCAGCTTTCAAAACTATTTACCCCGAAGCAAGCTTTGCCCTGGATACCATTTTAACCGCAGTAAAGACAGCCGGCACAATGGCTGCCCGCAACAGGCAGGAAGGCTGGGAATCTTTTATCCGACGCTACCAGGGCACCTTTTTCGAACCCATCGGGATGGATTCCTTGTCTGCCTTCATCCTCCAAAAAGGAGACCTGCCAAAATGTGTTCAATACCTTAAATCCTGGCCTAATAGCCCGAACAGGGAGCAAGTATGGGAACGCATATACCTGATATACAGGCAGATGTGTCCTGACCCATATTGCTTACAATCCTTTGCTGCCCTTTACCCGGAATTTCCCTTCCCGGAACGCCTCAAAGAAGATGCAAAGACGGCGCTGGAGTTTTTTTACAAAGCGACTATGCGCAGTGATAGCGTGGGAAGAATAGTACGGTTCCTACAAAGTTACCCTGCATACCCTTCTGTTGATTCCATTTGGCTCCGCTATTATACCCTTGTGCGCGCCCAGGCCAAAACACCCGCAGAAATAGAAGCTTTTATTAAGGCCAAGCCTGGTATGCCAGCTGCGATCCGGGAAATTGCCCTCCAGGAAAAAAAGGCGTGGGAAGACCGAATCCAACAACAGGCTTTCGACCGACTGGTATCGGCTGGTCATCCTACCCCTTTGCTGCAGTATGCGACCAAACAGCCACCATTGAAGTTTGCTAAAGAAGCAAAAGAAAAACTTCCGCAGATCTTACTCAAATCCGATTCTGTAGAAGTGATGCGCACCTTTTTAAAAGTATTGCCAGACCATCCTGCCAGGCCGGATGTACTGGAGCGGCTTTACACCATAAGCGGAGCCTATCGGAACCTGGATAGTATTAACGCTTTCGTCGCCGCCTATCCGGATTTTGACAGCGTTCGCATCAAAGGGGATCGCGGAGCTATCTTTAACAAAGTATTATTCTCCAATGCTTATACGGAAGAACAGCACACTATATTTTCCCGTTATGTGAAGGAGTATGCCCCCTCTGATGAAGCATTCTTTGTGTTGCAAAAAATGCTGTACAAAGACTTTGCAGAGGGCAATTTTCCAGTTGTCCTGGATACAATGGTACAATACGCATCCTATTTTGGACAGAAAAACAGCGCTTTTCAGGATTTTTATCACAGGTTGCAACAAGAAGAACTACCAAAAAAGCTTTCTCCTTTGGTTTGGGCAGATGGAAAGGAATATGATGGATACTCTCCGGAACTCTCAGGAGATGGGAAACAACTTTACTTTACGCGAAGGTACATATTAGGGGAAACGGAAGATATATACTATACGCAATATTCCGAAAATGGATGGTCGGTCCCAATGCCAGTTTCCAGTTTAAACACCCAAACCAATAACGAAGCGGCAGAACATATAAGTACCAACGGCACGGAAATACTCCTTTTTGTAAGCGGGGATATCTACGAAAGCAAAAGAACAGCAAATGGCTGGCAAAAGCCTAAGCGGCTTCCAGACCAAATCAACACTTCTTCCTGGGAGTGTGATTCGAGGTACTTTGGTGGAGGACTAATTTATGTCTCAACAAAAGGAGGTGACACCGATATTTATGTTGCTCGGTACGGCGCCAATGGCACCACCCTCCAAAACCCATTCTCCCTAGGGGATGTCATTAATACCTCAGGTACGGAACGCAATCCTTTCCTCCACCCCGATATGAAAACCTTGTATTTCTCTTCCAATGGACACAATGGATTTGGCGGCTTCGATATATTTGTAAGTACCCGCCTGGACGACACCTGGCGAAATTGGAGTAAACCGCGCAATCTGGGCCTTATGTTCAACTCAGGCGATAATGATTGGCACTTCACCGTTACAACCGATGGCAGTAAGGCCTTTTCCACATGGAGTCATGGAAGTACAAACCGTATCACGTATATGGACCTCCCCGAAGCCTACAAACCGGAGCCCGTCTATACCTTCGAGACCAAGGTGGTGGATGCCAATGGCAAACCCCTCGACGGAGAAGTGGCCATTCAAGATCTGGAGACGGGAGCGATTGTGCAAATCGTGCGCCCAGATCCCGTGACCGGTGCGGTATTCATCCCCTTATCGGAGAAAAAGAACTACCGGGCCGAACTCCGCAAAGCAAACGCACCTCCAGTCTCCATACAGCTCAATTTTGCACAGGATACGGCAAAAGGCATCGTAGAAAAACCTGTGGTAGTGTCCACCACCGAAGACCTCATACAATCAGGGGCCAGCCTGGTCCTGAACAACCTGTTTTTCGAGACAGGCTCCTATACCCTACTCGACCAATCCAGGTTTGAGCTCGACGCCTTGTCCAAATACCTGCATGACAACCAGTTGAGAATAGAAATCCAAGGCCATACCGATGATGTCGGCAGCGCCGAAAGCAACCGGTTACTCTCAGAAAACCGGGCTTCTGCTGTTCGCGATTACCTGATCGCCAAAGGCTGCGATCCGGAAAAAGTCAAAGCCACCGGATTCGGCGAAACCCGTCCCAGTGTGCCCAACACAGATGAAAAATCGCGCCAAAAGAACCGGAGGGTGGAGTTTAGGTTGTTGTAGGTAAGATAGACGGTGGACGGTGGACGGTGGACGGTGGACGGGAGACCGGGAGACGGTTTCCAAAATTCATAAAAATAATTAACTTTACAAAATGATGCATAATTCTAAACAATAAGTAGTACGTTGGACAGTAGATACAGCGAGTACGGAATAAAAAATATATATAAAATGCTGATTATCGCAAGAAAAACTTTTTTAGCTACACTGTTACTT
>CAZGOT010000212.1:0-5156 GCA_964527495.1 uncultured Haliscomenobacter sp. | reverse complement strand
TTGAAATATGTTCATGGGATTATAAGCGAGGTGCCAATCGTCCCGGACGCGTTTTCGGGACGATGCACACTTTTCAGAGCGCAAAAAAAAAGGACGGGATTTTTGTCCCGCCCCTCGTCAAATAGGTCATGCTCATGGGATTACTCGATTGAGCGTAGTAAGTAGAGATTATAACTTGTTATTAGCGTTTGGCCGTTTATGACTAACAGTGCGAAGGTAATTTTTTAAGTTAATTCGCAAAAATTTTAAGTGTTAAATCTTTTCGGCACGCCATTTATTTTGGATATGTTCATGGGATTATAATATGGGTCGTACTTTCAGTGCGACTTTTTTTTTGCCCCTACCTAAGCTTTTGGAAGCTGCCTGCAGTTAAAAGAAAATTTCCCGTGCGGTCCTGAACGTATTTGCGTGGGCTTCTACGATATGTGCCAGACGTTCTGAATAGCCGCCCCCCATACTGACGGCTACCGGGATATGGTTTTTATGGCAGGTTTCCAGCACATATTTATCTCGCTGCCTACAGCCCTCCAAACTGAGCGAAAGCCTGCCGAGTTTATCTGTAGCAAGAACATCAACACCGGAAAGATAAAAGATAAAGTCTGGCTCCACTTCATCCAGCAGGCGTGGCAGGGTTTCCCGCAGGATACGGAGATACGGTGCATCCTCTGTTTTGTCGGGAAGGCCGATGTCCAGGTTTGATTTTTCCTTTCGCAAGGGGTAGTTTTTCTCGCCATGCATACTAAACGTAAACACCCGGGGCTCATGGAGAAATATATGCGCAGTACCATTACCCTGATGTACGTCGAGGTCAATGATGAGGATTTTTTTCGCCAGGCCCTTATTTAACAGGAAATTGGCGGCAAGGGCAATATCGTTCATGAGGCAGAAGCCCTCCCCCCGGAAAGCGTAGGCGTGGTGGGTACCCCCGGCAATGTTCATGGCGATCCCATATTCCAGGGCAAATTGAGCACACTGGATAGTGCCCTGCGCAATGTGCCGGCTGCGAAGTACCAGGCGCTCCGACATCGGAAAACCAATAGCGCGTACTTCTTTAGGACCAATCGTCTGATTTTTGAGTTTTTCCCAGTACTCAAAAGTGTGCGTCCAAAGAATATATTCCTCCTCAAGGGGGATAGGGTGGAAAAAATTCTGGTGGGATACCGTACCTTCGTACAAGAGTTGTTCGGGTAAAAGCTCATATTTAGCCATGGGGAAGCGGTGGCCTTCAGGAAGATCGTATTTGTAAATTGGAGAGTAAGCGATTTTCAACAACCTTTTCCTATTTTTGCGGCTTGAATCATCATACCGATGTCAAAATTACACATTCTATGCAACAACAGCACAGCGAACAGGAAATTATCCGCCGCCAAAACCTTCAGGAACTCCGGGATATGGGAATTGACCCTTATCCTGCCGGACTGTTTCCCGTGAATGCCCGTTCAGAAGAAATTCGCAATAATTTTGACCCCCAGGCAGGTAATTTTCAGGATATCTGCCTGGCCGGCCGACTAATGTCCGTTCGCATAATGGGCAAAGCTGCGTTTGCAGAATTACAGGACTCCAGCGGCCGCATCCAGTTATATATCTCCCGCGATGAGATCTGCCCAGACGAAAATAAAGATCTATATAATATTGTTTTCAAAAAGCTGCTCGACCTGGGCGATTTTATCGGGATAAAAGGATATGCATTTTTCACTAAAACAGGAGAACTCACGGTACATGTCCGGGAGCTAACCCTGCTTAGTAAATGCCTCCGCCCTCTGCCGGTTGTAAAAACGCGGGTGAGTGAAACCACTGGAGAAACCGAAGTGTACGATGCGTTTAGCGATCCAGAGCTCCGGCACCGACAGCGCTATGTGGACCTCACCGTTAATACCGGAATTAAAGAAACCTTTCTGAAGCGAAGCAGGATAATCTCCGCCATGCGCAGGTATTTTGATGCAAAGGGCTGGCTCGAAGTAGAGACGCCAATCCTGCAGCCTATCCACGGTGGAGCAGCAGCACGCCCTTTTATCACCCATCATAATACCTTGGATGTCAACCTCTACCTGCGTATCGCCAATGAGCTCTATCTCAAGCGACTTATCGTCGGCGGCTTTGAAGGCGTGTATGAAATCGGGAAAATGTTCCGCAATGAAGGTATGGACCGCACCCACAACCCGGAATTTACTTCCATGGAAATCTATGTGGCATACAAAGATTACCACTGGATGATGGAAATGGTGGAAGAATGCCTCGAAACGGTAGCCAGGGAAACCAACGGCAACACCCAGGTGCGTATCGGCGACCAGATAGTCGAATTCGCAGGTCCCTATACCCGCCTCAGTATGTATGAAGCAATCGAAAAATATACCGGCATTGACATCTCAGAAATGGATGAAACAAGCCTCCGCGACGTTTGCCGCAGGTTACATATCCCCACCGATTCCAGTATGGGACGGGGCAAACTCATAGACGAAATTTTTGGGGAAAAGGTGGAGCAACACCTCATCCAACCCACCTTTATTATTGATTATCCTATTGAAATGACGCCATTGGCAAAAAAGCACCGCAGCAAACCCGGCCTGGTCGAACGCTTCGAGCTTTTTGTAATGGGAAAAGAAATCGCCAACGCTTACTCCGAGCTGAACGATCCCATTGACCAGCGGGAGCGTTTTGAAGAACAGCTCCTACTAGCCGGCAGAGGGGATTTCGAGGCAATGGCCATGGATGAAGACTTCCTCCGCGCCCTCGAATACGGGATGCCCCCCACTTCCGGGCTCGGAATCGGCATTGACCGACTTACGATGATGCTGGCGAACCAACATTCCATCCAGGAAGTCCTGTTTTTTCCACAAATGAAACCGGAAAAAACCCACTCCGCACAGGAAGAAGCATAATCAAACGTATGGAACAAGCATTGTTCAGATTTAGAGACCGCGGAAAATACGGTTTCATCTATCGCTCCGGCGAAGTTGCCATCGAAGCCCAGTTTTTCGATGCGGATGATTTTTACAACGGATTTTCCCGGGTGCGCCTGAACGATAAACTGGTGCTGCTCGATGAAATGGGGCGCTTGTATATCAAGCACCTCTTTAACTATGTAGGTTTTTTTGAAGAAAATAAAGCACGTGTCCAGCTCGTGCATCGCTGGGGCTTTATTGGAAAAAAAGGGGATATTGAAATTGATATCCGCTTTGGCCAGGTCAGTGACTTTAGCGAGGGGTTCGCGGCAGCAGCTCCAGACCAACTGTATGGTTTTATAGACCATAGTGGGGAATTTAACCTACCCCCTCAATATTCCTGGGCTGGAGAATTCCGCAAAGGGTACGCACCTGTCAGCTTCCCAGGTGGCTGCGGGTTCATTGATCCAAGTGGGGAACTTCAGCTTGAGTTCCCCTATGAGCGCGTCCTCCCGCTGCAAGGCGATGTGGCCGTAATCATACACCAACGCAGATGGGGGCTGGTCAACAGGAAAGGGGAAGTCCTCCTGGAGCCTCAGTTCAATTTTCAGGCCAATAGCTCCAATGGCGAGTTTTTTGATGGAATGGCTATCGTTCAGGTAGAAGGAGCCTGCGGGTATATTTCTCAGCAAGGAGACTTTGCGGTAGCCCCTATCTATCGCTCGGCAGGAGACTTTAGCGAAGGACTCGCTCCGGTAGGCGACGGCAGGAAGTTTGGCTTCATTTCCAAAAATGGCAGTTTGGCCATTCCCCTCTCTTTCCAAAACGCCGGGATATTCAATGAGGGTCTGGCACCTGTACAACAAGGTGGCCTGTGGGGTTTTATTGATACAGAAGGGACCATGCAGATAAAACCCGCGTTCGACTGGGCATTCCCGTTCAAAAATGGATTGGCAAGGGTCGGTACCGCCAGGGGCTGGGCCTATATTGACAGAGCAGGCAATTTTATATGGCAGGAACGATAATAACGCAGAAATATGGCGCTGCGCGACAACTTCCCGGAGGCAGGATCCGACTACCTGGGGGGTAAATCTGATGGTTATGAGTATTGTACGGTATTTTCCGGGTCAAACCCGGAAAATAGCTATGCTATGCTACGCCAATTCCTGAAAGAGGAAGGATACGCCGACATCCCCCTGCCCAGGGATGCCAGGGAACTGGCCCTTTTCCGCCTGCATACCCGCAATAAACAAATCCTCTTGTTCGAGGATAATGGCTACGTCCATAACCCCGTAAAAATCCTGTTCCCCGATGATCGGAGAAAACGGAACATGCTCATACTTTGCATTTATAACGAAAATTACCCGGATCACCTGCTTCGGTTTCATAGGATACTGGAACGGAATAAAGGTATCTGACACCACCCTTGGAATAACCTGAAAAACTCAATACCATGATACATCGTGAAGGCTATGCCACGATTTTCCTCACAATCCTTGTGATTGTTATCTTGCACCTGCTGGCCGGGTATTTTGCCCTTGACTGGGCCCGGCCCTGGCTGGGTATTATTTCTGCAGTTCTTCTCATTATTGTACTGCAATTCTTCCGAAACCCCACACGCCCTATTGCCGTCAGCGATGACCACCTGGTCTATGCCCCCGCCGACGGAAAAGTCGTCGTCATCGAAACCGTTCACGAAGGGGAATACTATAAAGACGAACGGATGATGGTTTCTGTTTTCATGTCACCACTCAACGTGCACGTCAACCGGTCCCCTTTCAGCGGAAGGGTTGCCTATCGCAAATACCACCCAGGAAAATATCTCGTTGCCTGGCATCCCAAATCCTCCGAGGAAAATGAGCGGATGACCGTTGTGATTGATGGCAGCCATGGAACAGTATTGCTGCGCCAGATAGCCGGCGCCCTCGCCCGCAGAATTGTGAATTACCTGAATCCGGGAGAGCAGGTCCAGCAAGGCCAGGAAATGGGTTTTATCAAGTTTGGATCGCGTGTAGATATCTTTCTGCCAACGGATGCTGAGGTCCTGGTAGAAATTGGCCAGGTAGTCAGAGGCAATGAAGATGTCATTGCTAAGCTGTAGGCTTTACCCTAAGGGGATACGTAAAAAGTGCCGTTTGGGGTTGTGTGAAAAGTAAGGGGTTGTGTAACAAGGCCCCAGCTTTTCATTTGGCGGCTGACGCCGCCAAATGTTATTTTAAACAGGCGTCATTTTCATTAATTTTGCTTCGCAAAATCAATGAAAATGACGCCTGT
>CAZGOT010000211.1:0-5179 GCA_964527495.1 uncultured Haliscomenobacter sp. | reverse complement strand
AAATGAGGCAAAACGTCGTTCATTTAAAATAATATTCCGCCGCCGAAGGCGTCGGAAGACTTTTTACACAACCCAACAGCGACAGGTAACCTACACGGCAAAACTTTCGCCACAGCCGCAGGTACGTGCTGCATTGGGATTTTCAAAGAAAAAACCTTTCCCGTTGAGGCCACCGGAGAATTCCAGGGTAGTATTGAACAAGTAGAGGAAACTTTTCAAGTCGGTGACGACTTGAACGCCATTATGTTCAAAAACCTGGTCATTGGGCCTGGACTCATTGTCAAAATCCAACTGATAGGTAAGCCCTGAGCAGCCTCCGCTCGTTACGCTAACACGCACGAAGTAATCGTCCCCCAGGTTTTCCTGAAGGCGGATTTGCGAAATTCTATCTTTGGCGCTTTCGGCAACAAAAATCATATCCTGCAGGTGTTATCCTTAGTGGGCTTTCTCTGTTTCCGTCACCGGGATACCATTCTTTTGCTGATAATCGGCGATGGCGTTGCGGATAGCATCTTCTGCCAATACGGAACAGTGAATTTTCACCGGCGGGAGGGCCAGTTCTTCGACGATGTTCATATTGTCAATGGTGAGTGCTTCATCAATAGATTTGCCTTTGAGCCACTCCGTTGCCAGAGAAGAAGAGGCAATTGCAGAACCGCAACCAAAGGTTTTGAATTTGGCATCCACGATGGTATTTGTCTCGGGGTCCACCTGAATCTGAAGGCGCATTACATCGCCACATTCAGGAGCCCCTACGAGGCCGGTACCGACATTTTTGTCTTCCTTGTTCAGGGTGCCAACGTTGCGCGGGTTTGTAAAGTGATCGAGTACTTTATCGGAATAAGCCATGGTTTATGGATTTTAATGTTATTCAATTTTTATACCCCTTTCGGATTTTTTCCGTTAGGAGGATCTACAGTCAGGAAAAGCAGAAGTGCATTAATGCTCCTGCCATTCAACGGAGTTCAAGTCAATACCCTCCTTATACATTTCCCAAATCGGGCTGAGGTCCCGCATGTGGTTGACCCCTGAGGTGACTTTTTCAATCACATAGTCAATATCTGCTTCGGTAGTAAAGCGCCCAAGGCTAAACCGGAGCGAGGAATGGGCGAGATCATCGCCAAGGCCAAGCGCGACCAGCACATAAGAAGGCTCGAGAGACGCCGAAGTACAGGCCGAGCCGGAAGACAATGCGATATTTTGATTGAAAGTCATCATCAACCCTTCCCCTTCGACATGTTTGAAAGACAGGTTGGTCACATGTGGCATCCGATGTTCCTTGTTGCCATTGAAATAGACTTCTTCCAGTTTGCTCATCAGCCCAGCTTCCAGTTTGTCGCGGAGTTTGCTGAGGCGTTCCGCATCCTGGGCCATTTCCAGGCGGGCGATTTCAGCGGCTTTACCAAAGCCAACGATGCCGGGAACGTTTAGCGTACCAGAACGCATACCACGCTCGTGGCCACCGCCGTCCATTTGTGCCGTCACCTTTACCCTGGGCGATTTACGGCTCACATACAGTGCGCCTACCCCTTTGGGCCCGTACATTTTGTGTGAGGTAAAAGCCATGAGATGTACACCGGTTGCTTTAGGGTCAACAGGGATTTTACCCACTGCCTGGGTAGCATCGCTCATGAACAAAACCCCATGGCGGGCACATATTGCACCGATTTCCTTCATGGGTTGAATTACGCCAGTTTCGTTGTTGGCCCACATGACAGACACCAGAATCGTATTGGGCTTTATTGCAGCCTCCAGTTGAGCAAGGTCTATCAGTCCATCGCCCTGCACGTCCAGGTAGGTAACTTCCGCACCCTGTTTTTCGAGCTTGTTACAAGTATCCAGCACCGCTTTGTGTTCGGTCTTAACGGTGATGATATGATTGCCTTTGCTGCGGTACATTTCGAAAACCCCTTTGATAGCGAGGTTATCCGATTCTGTAGCCCCAGAGGTAAAAATAATCTCTTTGGGATCAACATTTATCAGCGCGGCGATTTGCTCCCGGGCATAATCCACGCCTTCCTCTGCTTCCCAACCAAAGGGGTGGTTGCGGCTGGCTGCATTTCCCGGCATTTGATAGAAATACGGAAGCATTGCCTCTACAACCCGGGGGTCAGTGGGCGTAGTAGCATTGTTGTCCAAGTAGACGCGGCGGATATCCTTAGTCATGTGGCTGTTTATTTAGATTGATTCCAATTTAAAATAAGAGTTTGCAAAGATAACCATCCTCTTTGAAAAAAGTTCAATGTTTGTCTATATTTATACCATCAAACGCACAGTCAAATCCGTGTGTTCAATCGTCATGGAACAAGCACTGGACAAGCTTTTTTCCCGGTTTCCCCCTCAGGATAAGGAGGCATGGGCCCGGCAGGTAGAAACCGATTTAAAAGGGCGGCACTGGACGGAACTGCGTTGGGTGCTGGAGGAGGGCGTGCTTATTGATCCTATGTACCACCCAGACTTTTCTGCTGCCAAACGTGGCTTTTTGGCCAACCCGAGAGCGGGCAGACGCTGGGAAATCGGCGAGATTATCGAGGTGGATGATTTTAGTAGCGCCAATACCCTTGCCAGAGCAGCCATTGCAGGAGGAGTTGATTCCCCGGGTTTCCTCCTGCTGCACCGGATGGATACAGCTCGCCTGCAGGTGCTTTTAGAAGGAATAGACCCGGACACCACATGCCTCAATTTGGGAGAATTGTACCCCGATAAAGCCCCGTTGGAACTACTCGAGGGGTTGCTCGAATGGCATCGCACCACTGGAAGTAACAAAAGTAAACTCAGGGGTTCCATTGATTTTGATCCTTTCCTCGATTGGACCAATCCGCCGCTCGATGACCTTGCAACTGCAATAGCCTGCTGCAAAACGGAGGCACCAGCTTTTAAAATGCTACAGGTCAATGGAAGATATTACCATGCCGGCCCTTCGGAAACTATTAATGAGTTGGCTATGATGATAGCTAAAGGGGCCGAATATCTGGCCTGTATGGAGGAAAGAGCACTCTCCGCAGCAACAACCCACCATTTTATACAGTTTTCTGTTGCCCTCAGCACCGATTATTTCGTTGAAATTGCCAAGCTCCGCGCCCTGCGCATCCTTTGGAACAACATCCTTGCGGGATTCGGCCTGCAAGCTCCCGAACCCCTCGAAATCATCGCACACCTCGCCCCAGAAACCCAGGACGAAAATATGTATACCAATATGATTCGAGCAGGAGCCCAGGCAATGTCTGCTGTTATCGGAGGTGCCGACCGCTTATATCTCCTCCCTGCTAATGCTGCCCTGCAACAAGCACCTGATGCATTTACGCGCCGAATCGCCCGCAACGTCCAGCACCTGCTCCACCTGGAAGCCCACCTCGGGCAAGTCACTGACCCCGCTGCAGGAAGCTGGTATATCGAAAACCTGACCAACCTCCTCGCCGAAAAGGCTTGGGAACGCTTTCAGGAATTGGAGCATAATGGAGCATTCCGCCTCCGCAGTACGCCCTAAAGCCCCGATTCCTTCATCCGTTCTGTGAGTTTTTGTACGATCTTAAACTGGTTCAGAAACTCCTTGGCAAAAATGCGGAAGATCGTATAGACTGGTATGGCGAGAATCATTCCGGTCAGTCCTGCTACATTGGCTCCCATCAACACGATCAAAAAGATTTCCAATGGATGTGCCAATACACTTTTTGAAAAAATCGTAGGGGACAAAAAATAATTGTCCAGCCACTGTGAAGTAATAAATACCCCCAGCACTTTTAGCAACAAGGGGAGCATTTCGGTATAGAAATCGAGTTCGAGGTTGGAAGAAAAAGTGAGGAATATCCCCAAAGCACCCCCGAACAAAGGCCCCAGATAGGGAATGACGTTCATCAGGGCCGCAAAAAATCCGATCAATACAGCGTTTTTTATGCCCAGCAGGCTCAAGCAGATACTCACATACACCGTAATAATGGTGATTTGCAACAATATTCCCCTGAAATATCTGCTCAGCATCAGCTTGGAATCGTCAATAGTCTCCCGGGCTTGTACCTGGTATGCATCCGGTGTCAGGATAAGGATAACATTGGAAAATAGCCGGTTTTCCTGCAGGAAAAAAAAGGTGATGAATATCGTTGAAAAAATATGGATCAGCGTATTGCCTATGGTCATCACCGCCTGGGTCAGGATGTAACCGATACGGCTGGGCTCTATCCAGCCCTCCAGCGCCTTTTGAAGCGTAAGTTCCATGGAGTCACCCGGCAACAGGATTTTGTTCTCTTTCAAAAAATAGGATAACCTGCTGAACGGCTCTTCAAGCGCTTTTGCTATAGCTGCATAATCCACGTGCGCCAGGTTGCTCGCCTGCGTAATAATCATTGGGACGAACAATAGGATAAACATGACGAAAACCAGGATAAACGATAAAATCGTCATTACCGCTGCCGCAGAAGGCCCCACCCGAAGCCTGCCAATCCTGATTTTCTGAAAAACATCCATCAAGGGCCGGCCAATCAGCGATAATACCCAGGCAGTGAGGACGTATGCCACGATGTTGCTGAAATAATATACGAATAGTACCATTATAGCCAGGATAAGTGCCCACAAGGCATATCTGTTCCACATTTTTATAGGCATAGCGACTAATTTTTAGAGGGGGTGTATCAAAAATCTTAGCCACCCCAATTATTTTTAAATCACTCCAAAAAACGGATATTCCGTTTCAATCCTGAAAATTTAGTCCTTTTTACGGGAGAATCCCGAAAAATTTCCCGAAAAATTTCTTCGGTCAACTCCCTCCATTCGGATTTTCGCATAGACAAAAGTTGCGGGTGCGGTTCAAATGCCTTTTCCTGGTGCGGGGTAGCAAAACGGTTCCAGGGGCATACCTCCTGACAGATATCGCAGCCGAAAGCCCAGTTTTCCATTTTCCCGCGAAAAGACTCCGGAATATCGTTTTTTAGTTCGATCGTTAGATAGGATATACATTTACTGCCATCCAGAAGATAACCTTGCGGCGAAATAGCTGAAGTTGGACAAGCGTCTATACATCTGGTACAGGTACCACAATAATCTTTCATAGGAGGATCGGGCGGGAGCTCCAGATCGAGGATAAGTTCTGCCAGAAAAAAATAGGAACCTGCCTTGGGATGAATGGAAAGGGTGTTTTTTCCCACCCAGCCATTGCCGCTACGACGGGCCCAATCGCGCTCCAGGA
>CAZGOT010000210.1:0-5193 GCA_964527495.1 uncultured Haliscomenobacter sp. | reverse complement strand
AGCTCTATGAAATGATTGACCTCATAGGCCCCGAAGAAAAACACCGTATCAGGGTGTGGAAATGGAGTTACCACGATACTTTTGAGGGACTAACCATGATCGAAGAGCGAAAAACAGCGACCCAGGAAGAAATTCCGGATGATTTCTGGGCTTCAGCCGCAGAAAAGCGGTTCAAAGGGGTTTCCAGATCCAACCGCTGATAGTGCGGTCTTTATACCTTTGTCCCGTAAGTCTTTTGGCGGCAGAATACTGTTCGGACAGACTCTTCAGCTTTCTAAATACGATCCTTTACAGATGGCAACAGGAATGACGATCACGGAAAAAATCATGGCCAGAAATAGCGGACGCGAACGGGTAGTCCCCGGCGAGCTGGTCTGGACAGATGTGCATACGGTAATGACCATGGATTATCTGGGCAAACAAACCTTTTCCAAGTTGCACGAACTTGGGGTGGGGCAGGTCTTCGATAAAAACCGGGTAATCTGTGTCTCTGACCACCTCATCCCACCTCCGACAGAACAGTTTGCCACCATGCTGAACGAATGGAGGAAGGTGGTACGCGAACACGATATTACCCATTTTTACGACCTGGGCCGCCAGGGGATTGCGCACCAGATTATGGTCGAACAAGGGCACGTACTTCCCGGTACCATCAGCATCGGTACCGACTCCCATGCAAATACGTATGGAGCCGCCGGTGCAGTGGGTAATGCCGTGGGCGTAACCGATGCCGCTGTGGCAATGGCGATAGGAAAAGCCTGGTTCCGCGTGCCGGAATCCGTTAAATTTTACGTTACTGGTAAGTGGCAGCCCTGGGTGATGGCCAAAGACTTGAGCCTGCACATCATGGGCATGATGCACTGGAACGGCCACCTGATCTATAAATCTCTGGAATTTTGCGGCCCTTCTATTACCGCCCTGGATATGGCCGGCCGGATGACCCTCTGCAATATGACCGTGGACCTGGGGGCTAAAAACGGTATTATCGCACCCGATGCAGTCACCGCTGCTTACCTGGAAGGGCGTGCAAAAGGGGCCTGGTCATTTCTGGACAGCGATCCTGATGCACATTATGATGCCGAATACGAAGTGGATATCTCTAATCTCGGGCCAACAGTTGCCCTTCCCGACAAACTCGACGATATCGCTCCGGTCGAACGGGTGGTTGGGCGAAAGTTCAATAAAGCATTCGTCGGTACTTGTACGAATGGGCGCCTGGAGGATATGGAAATTATGGCCCGCATTCTGGATGGCAAACAAATTCACCGCGATGTGAATATGCTGGTGGTACCTGCCAGTCAGGATGTATTCCTGGAATCTATGAAACGCGGGTATCTGCAAATACTCGTGGCCGCAGGTGCAGCCGTTGATACACCTTCCTGCGCCGCTTGTGCTGGTATCCATACAGGAGTCGCAGGGGACGGAGATATCGTCCTGAGCGCGGGCAACCGGAATATGAAAGGCAGGATGGGCAGCAAAAATGCCCAAATTTACCTCACCAGCCCCGCTGTTGTAGCGGCTTCTGCAATCTATGGAGTAATTACTGACCCCAGGGAGCTGCCCTAACTTTCTAACTATTCGTTGAAATCAAAAAAAAACTGCTGTATGTCCGTCATTCAGGGAAAAGTTTGGGTTGCCAGCAATTATGTGATGGCCTATGATATTATCGTCCAGCGTTTCTGGACTGCACCTATTGATCCGGTAGAAAATGCAAAATGGGTAATGGCCGGGGTAGATTCGGCATTTGACCGCGAAAATGGCTTCGCCGACCAGGGCTATACCTTTATCGTAGCAGCCCACAATTTTGCAGGTGGCGGCAAGAGTATCGAACACGTGATCACTGGCCTGATGGGTGCCGGTATCCAGGCTGTTTTTGCCGACAGTTTTGCCCGGCTCCAGTTCCGGAATGCTATCAACTATGGCCTGCCGTTTGTGACCTGCAAGGATATTGCAAAAGGCTGTGCTACAGGCGATACCCTTTCCTGGGATACCACGAGCGGGAGGGTAAGTAACCTGACGAATGGCCAGGTTTTCCAAACTGTGCCCGTGGCGCCTTTTGTGGCGGAAGTGGCGGCAGCCGGTGGCTTAATGGCTTTTGTGCGCCGGGTGATTGCCGAGGGCAGGGTAGGGGAGTTATCGTAGTGGATTAAAATACAAACCATGCAAGAGAATAAGGTTAAAACAAAAATGTTGTCCGGGCAGGCGGCGTTCGGGGTCATTTCCCCAACTTCCGATCCGATCATCTGTGAATACCTCGGATGGTCGGGCCTGGATTTTTATATGATTGATGGCGAACATGGCCCGCTGACACCTTCCGAGGTGACCCACCTCGTGCGGGCTTGTGAAATCGCCGGGATTACGCCCCTTGCCAGGGTCCGCAGCCTGGATGAAAAGCTTATCCTGCAATTTCTCGATGCCGGGGTCATGGGTATTATGATGCCTGGTGTCCAGACAGTAGCTGATATCGAAAAGCTGGTAAGTGCCGTGCGTTACCCTCCGACAGGTCTTCGCGGGGTTGGCCCGGTCCGTTCGGCAAACTACATGATGGGCCCTATGGACCAGGCTTCCTACGTGGCGTTTGCAAATGCCCAAATCCTCATTCTCCCACAGGTGGAGGATCTAGCAGCGGTAAGTAACCTGAAAGAGATGGCCAGGCACCCAGAGGTGGACGGATTTATTATCGGCCCCCGCGATCTGGCGATGAGCATGGGCTTTTTGGATGGCCCTAACCATCCCGAAGTAAAAGCGGTGATTGATCAAATCTTCGATATTGCCCTTGAAGCCGGTAAGCTGGTCGGAACAGTTGCCGGTACTTCGGCCCAGGCACGTGCCCTGGTGGATAAAGGGGCCAGGCTTATCCTCAATTCTGTACAAGGCCTGCTTACAGCTGGTACCAGCGCTTTTTTGAATCATTGAAAAAAACTACCACAATATGGCATCTACCATCCTCATCGTTCTCTTCAACCTGAAACCAGGGGTGGCCCCTGAGGCGTACGAGCGTTTTGCAAAAGAAATGGACATCCCAACCGTGAAACGCCTCTCTTCGGTGGACGGGTTCCGGGTGTTCCGGTCTTCAGGACTCTTCGGCGCTGACGGCCCGGCACCTTTCCAATACGTAGAAGTTATCGAAGTGAACAATCTCGATGGACTGATTGCCGATGTGGGTGATCCGGCCGTCGGCAAGGTCGTAGCAGCTTTTCGGGACTATGCCGAAGATCCGATCTTTATGATGACCGATGAAATTTAGCCACCGTATTCTTTGACTTTCAGAACTTTTCCAGATGATGTACCAGCTTCAAGGTAAAACGGTAATCGTTACAGGGGCAGGGCGCAGAAAAGGCATTGGCGAGGCTATCGTCATGCGTCTGGCCGCAGAAGGGTGTAATATTATCCTGAGCGATCTCGGTGCTCCAAAAGGTACTGCCTTCAGCACCGACCATATTGGCACGACAGAGGAAATGGAAGCGATTGCCGAGGATGCCCGCCACCTCGGAGGTCGGGTAGTTTGTGTACCCTGTGATGTACGCGTGGAAAAAGAAGTGTCCGCTTTGATGCAGCAAGCGGTCTCAGCATTTGGCCAGCTGGATATTCTGGTCAACAATGCCGGTGTAGGCTATCTGATGGAGCCTTTTGCAGAGTTTAAGGAAAGTAGCTGGGATGCAGTACTCGATGTGAACCTCAAAGGGGCTTTTCTTTGCTCCAAACACGCGGCTATACAGTTTATGGCCCAGGGTAAAGGGGGCAATATCATCAATATCGCAAGTCAGGCAGCTAAGTCCGGCTTTCCATTTGCCGCCGCCTACACTGCTTCCAAACACGGCCTGGTAGGCCTCACCCGCTCGAATGCCGTCGAACTTGGCCGCTACGGTATCCGGGTAAATGCAGTCTGCCCAAACCATATCACTACAGGACTCGGCGACTGGCAAAACCGCTTCTTCAGCGAAAAACTGGGCCTGGACTATGACACCTACCTCCAGGGTATCCGGGACCGCAACCCGCTTGGGCGTACCGGCTTCACCGAGGATATCGCCAAAGCGGTCGCTTTTCTGGCCTCCGACCAATCGGCCTACATCACTGGCGAAGCCATGAACGTCAGCGGTGGGGAGGAATACCATTAATGATTTAACATGAAAATTGGCATTGATATAGGGGGTACTTTTACAGACCTGGTCTTGCTGTACCCGCATACCGGCGAACTTGCTTTTGCGAAAACCCTCACCACATATCCTGACCCTACAGAAGGCATCCTGAACGGCATCCGTGAAATCCTGGCGGCCAACGGGCTAAATGCTTCCGAAATCCACACCATCGTGCATGGGACGACGCTGGTAACGAATGCCGTCATCGAGCGCAAAGGTGCCAAAACAGCACTGATTACCACAGCTGGTTTTGAGGATGTGCTGGAAATTGGAAGGGAGTTGCGTTATGATATTTATGATATCTTCCTGGACATGCCTAAACCGCTGGTGCCAAGGAACCTCCGCTTTGGGGTTAGCGAAAGGCTGGACAGGTATGGCAATATTTTGAACCCCTTGGAGGAGGGTGAGGTCCTGCGCTTACTGGAGCACCTCGAAGGGGAAGGGGTGGAAAGTATCGCAGTATGTCTCCTGCACGCTTTTGCCAACCCCGTCCACGAACAATTTATTGGACGACTTGCAGAGACACATTATCCTCATCTGTATTGCAGCCTTTCCAGTGAAATCATGCCGGAAATCCGCGAATACGAACGCAGCAGTGCCACCGTCATGAATGCCACGGTCATGCCACTGACCAGCCGTTACCTGGCGACCCTGGAGGCTGCATTACGGGCGATTGGCTTTAACGGCACCATCCAGATAATGGTCTCCAGTGGACGCCTGACGACCATTGAAGAAGCCCGCAGTAAGCCTGTACAATTATTGGAATCAGGCCCTGCAGGCGGGGCGAAGGCGAGCGTTTTTTTTGGCCGCCTTGTCGAAGAACCGCACTTGTTGGCTTTCGATATGGGCGGTACCACGGCTAAGGCATCTTTGGTAAATGCCTTTACCCCAGAGATTACCCATCATTTTGAAGCCGCGCGGGTAAGGCGCTTCAAAAAAGGCAGTGGCCTGCCGGTGCGCATCCCGGTGATTGATTTGATCGAAATAGGTGCTGGTGGTGGCAGCATTGCACAAATAAATGCTCTTGGCCTGATGCAGGTAGGACCAGAAAGTG
>CAZGOT010000209.1:0-5203 GCA_964527495.1 uncultured Haliscomenobacter sp. | reverse complement strand
GGATATCGCCGCACAGGAATGGGCTGAAAAGCAGGCCCATTACCAGCATCTGGGGCTATATGGGTTTCAGCGGGAAAGCCTGCTCGAAATTGCCGGCCTGCCTCCCTCTCCACTCGAACGGTGGGAAGCACTCGAGCAACTCCGCTGGCTGGAAAATGGCAAATCTATTTTCGTCGCCCTCACCAACGAAGAGACTATTGGCGTGGATACTCCGGAAGATGTTCAAAAAGCACTGGCATTTTTACAAATCCTTAAAGGAGGGGCGTGAAAATCCGGGGTTGTGTGAAAAGGGCGGAGGCCCTCATTTGGCGGCTGACGCCGCCAAATGTTATTTTAAATGAACGACGTTTTGCCTCATTTTGCAAAGCAAAATGAGGCAAAACGTCGTTCATTTAAAACTTTCTTTCGCCGCCGAAAGCGGCAGAATACTTTTTACACCCCCCTATAAACCTGTAGCTCCCGCTTAGCCTGTTTACGCTTCGACCCCCATAGCGGATTTAGTCGAGCAGGTTATCGGGGCCAAAGGGAAAAGGGAGCAGGTCTTTAGCCGTGGTAAATGTTATCCACTGGCCTTCGTCCCCTTGCATAATTATCCGTATGGGCCTATTCTGACGGGTTTCAGTCTCGCAGATTACCTGTCGGCATGCACCACAAGGGGAAACCATTTGCCCCTCGGCAGAAGCGCTTACCACCAGCGTATCTATCGCCACCCCGGGATATTGGGCAGCCGCTGCCGCTAAGGCTGAACGCTCGGCGCAGAGACACAAGCTGTAGGAGGCATTTTCCAGGTTACCATGACCAATAGCCAGTCCATTCGTAAGCCGCAAAGCAACCCCAACGCGAAAGCCACTGTAAGGGGCGTAAGAATATGCCTGGGCCTTTTGGGCGCTATGGATCAATTCCCTATCTTTATCCTCAAAATCCGAGCTATTCGCATGGATGCAAAAATGGATGGTCAGTGCTTTTTCTTCCATAGTTTTCAAATTTTGGACAACCTTATTATTCTTCGCCCTAATTGCTGTTATACCAACAAATGTATTTTTTTTTCGTCTCTGTTTAGGCAGTTATGCCGTTTTAGACATCAAAAAGATATTCCGGGAGCAATCGTGGGCATAACCAGCACAATTTTCCTCTCGGGAAGCTATTTTTGCGGCGGGAAAAAGATAAAATATTCCGCCATTGCAGCTTGAAAATACAGTCTGCAAGGCAAACAGGGCAGATATCTGACAATTAAAGCAAGAGAACATGTACAATATCCTTATCATTGGCGCGGGCCTTTCTTCAGGTGCCCTGATAGACTATGTGTTAAAGATGGCAGCAGAAAAGGGGTGGTTTATTACCGTGGCCGATGCAGACCCCTACAAAGCCGAAGCAAAAATCAAAGGCCACCCCAATGGACGCTCTGCCTGGCTCGACGTGCATAAGACCAATGACCGCCGAGAGTTGATTGGCAGGGCCGATGTAGTGGTTTCCCTACTCCCTGCACATCTGCACCTCGAAGTCGCTTATGACTGCATCAAACTCAAAAAACACCTGATTACCGCCTCTTATGTTTCACGGGAAATGTACAGCCTGGGCGACCAGGTAAGAGAACAAGAGCTCATCTTCATGGGGGAAATGGGCCTCGACCCGGGTATTGACCATATGTCGGCCATGCGCATTATTGACGACATCAAAGCGAAAGGGGGGAAGATACATGCTTTCCGCTCCTATACTGGTGGCCTGGTAGCGCCAGAAAGCGATGATAACCCCTGGCATTATAAGATTTCCTGGAATCCCCGAAATGTTGTTCTGGCAGGGCAGGGCACCGCGCAGTATCTGGAGGATGGAAAACTCCGCTATATCCCCTACCATAGGCTGTTCCGTGAAACCCGCCCCGTGGATATCCCGGGATCCGGGCGCTGGGAAGCCTATGCCAACCGCGATTCCCTGCTTTACCGGGAAATGTATGGCCTTTCGGATATCCCCAATATCCTGAGGGGAACGCTCCGTTATCCTGGTTTTTGCAAAGCCTGGGATGCCCTCATCCAAATTGGCCTCACCGATGCCGATTTTCCGCTGTTCCAGTCCGGGGAACTCAGCTATTACGAACTGCTCGATGCCTATGTAGGCAAATATGAAGGGGGATCCCTAAAAGAAAGGGTATGCCAGATGCTGGACGAAGGCCCCCACTCGGACGTCATTCAAAAGCTCGAATGGCTAGGCCTTTTTCGCAAAAAAAAGATCAAACTCGCCAATGCCACCCCTGCCCTCATCCTCGAAAATCTCATCCGCGACAAGTGGCAGCTCAGGGAAATGGATAAAGATATGGTCGTTATGCACCATGAGGTAGAATATGCCCTGGAAGGAAAACACTACCTCCATACCTCTACTTTGCAGCTCAAGGGCGATAACGCCCATGACACTGCTATGGCCAGAACAGTCGGCCTGCCTATGGGCATTTTCGTCCGACTCGTCGTCGAAGGTGCAATTAAGTCGCGTGGAGTCCAGATTCCCGTAACAAAAGAGGTGTATGCACCAGTACTGAAGGAGCTCGAAGATTACCAGATTGTTTTCCAGGAAGCTATCAAACCCCTGAAACACCATTGAACTGGTTTCCGGCCATATCCCCTGTCCGGGCATTTCAGGCGTTTCAATTGATGAGACAGGCTGCTGCCCTCCTCACTTCCGTTGTATTGGCAAAAAGTACCCTGCCGGCAGAGCAAATCGGGGTTTACGAGCAGCTATTTTTTGTCCAGTATGCCATCAGTTTTTTTTGGGTAAGCGGTCTGATACAGGCTTTGCTATCGCTGTATCCGGGTCTTGAAACCCAGCAGCAGGGGCCATTGATTGGAACAGCTTATACCTTCCTGGCCGCCTTGAGTATTTTGCTGAGTCTCTTCCTGTACTTTGGCAGCGGACCGGTATTGTCTTTTTTGGTTGGAAAAACCTATCTCCCCTTTTTCCCGGTCTTCGTGCTGCAATTACTGCTCCACCTGCCTACCTTTTTGCTCGAGTACCTGCTTCTGCTTCAGGAGCGTGGCCGGGAAATTATTTGGTTTGGGGTTTTTTCCTTTGGCGGGGCTTTGCTTGCAATTGGAGTCCCAGTATTTGCAGGCTTTGGCCTCGAAGGTGCCTTTCGCTGCCTCGTTGCTTTGGGGATTGCCAAGCATCTTTGGCTGTTGTACGAAGTGGGACAGGTTTACCAACCCTACCGTGCCAGTAAATCCTTACTCGTGCCGTGGTTGTCCCTCGCTGTCCCGCTGGTTGCCTATGCCTTTTTGGGAGGGTTGATCCAAGCGTACGGTGGATGGGCAGTAAACCACTACTTCGACGGGGAAGAAGTGCCGTTTGCCCAATTCCGTTTTGGTGCGAGGGAATTCCCCCTTCTCCTTGCCCTGAGCGAAGCCCTGAACGCCGCTTTGATTCCTCTGGTAGCCAGCCAGGGCACTGGTTCTTTTGCCGAAATTCGGCAAAAAACCCTACGCTTGCTACACCGCGTTTTTCCTATCACTATCCTGCTGCTCGCCAGTAGTGGGTGGTGGTTTCCACTCCTGTTCAGCAAGGCTTTTGAAGGCAGTATCCCCGTTCTGAACGCATTTTTTCTCCTTGCTGTCACCCGCCTTGTCTTTCCGCGTGCGATTCTCATAGGGCTCCGCGATAATCAGGCCCTACTCTTATTTTCCCTCCTGGAATTTCTGGTACTCGCTGCCGGCGCCGCCCTACTCCTGCCCAGGTGGGGTATCCAGGGCGTTGCCTTGGCAACCGTTTTGGCCTTTTGGGTAGAAAAAGGCCTCCAGGTGTTCCGGCTGAAGTATCGTTTTGGCATTCCCCCCTCCGCCTATATCCCCTTGCGCTGGTGGGCAGGATATTCCGCACTTCTGCTCCTGGCTTATCTATTTCCCCTTTGACTAACCTTGTTTTTTTACCAACTATTTTGCCTCCATGAACTTTTACGGCAATTTGTATGGTTTAATAGAGTGTACTTATTGCGACGGGACCGGACCGTACAAAAAGGCTATCGAATAAGTGGACGGCTTGCGACGCAAAAGACTTATGACAAAGTGTCAACGCGATCTCAAATAAAAAAAGCAGTATTGCGAAAAAAAATGTTATTTTGGAAACCATACAGATAATTGTACCTGCATGCAAAAATTTGCGGTAACATACACGCCCATACTTCTTTTCTTTGGTGCTTTGCTTTGGGTACTCCCTGCAAAGGCCACCCACAACCGCGCTGGGGAAATTTCCATAAAACAAGTTGGGGATTGTGCCAGTAGCCTCCGGGTACAGGCCACCATTATAACCTATACCAAAGCCAGCAGCGCTCAGGCAGATCGCGATACACTCACGATTTGCTGGGGCGATGGCACCTGTGAGCAAGTGGCCAGGGCCAACGGCCAGGGGTCGCCGAGAAAAGGGGAACTGCTGGAAAACGATACTAAAAAGAATATTTATATCGCCTTTCATACCTATCCGGCGAGGGGTACTTATGTGGTTTCCATGACCGACCCCAATCGCAACGGAGGTATCCTCAATGTCAATTACCCCAATTCCGAGCAAATAAAATTCCACATCCAAACCACCTATACTTTCCCCAACCCTCAATTCCAGGGCTGCAATGATACCCCTGTACTCCTGCAGCCTCCGATTGATTTTGGCTGTGTTGGAAAACCTTTCATACATAACCCCAATGCCTACGATACCGACGGGGACAGCCTTAGCTTCCACTTCATCGTGCCGCTACAGGATGCAGGCCAGAAAGTCCCTAACTTCCAGTTTCCCAACAACATCAACCCTGGCCCCCGAAATAACCTCACCATAAATTCCCGCACAGGAGACATCGTTTGGGATGCCCCTCAACGCGCAGGGGAATACAATCTCGCCATTATCATTGTGGAATATCGCAACGGTGCCCCCATTGATACCATTATGCGCGATATGCAAATCCTCATCCTGGAATGCGACAACCAGCCTCCGGTGATCGAGGTACCCTACGAAGAAATATGTGTAGTCGCCGGCCAGGTGCTAGAGTTCAAAGTGAGGGCCACAGCACCCCAGAGCGAAATCCTCCAAAAAGTAAAGCTCACCGCACTCGGAGGGCCTTTCGAAACTAAAGTGAAGCCCGCCACTTTCAGCCCGGTAACCTCTACTTTCCAAAACCAGCCACTCGTCAAAACCTTCCGCTGGGAAACTTCCTGCGAACACATCAGCGACCAGTTTT
>CAZGOT010000208.1:638-5207 GCA_964527495.1 uncultured Haliscomenobacter sp. | reverse complement strand
TTTTGTTCTAACGCTACTTCAATACCGTCCACCGTCCACCGTCCCCCGTCTCCCGTCCACCGTCCACCGTCCACCGTCCACCGTCCACCGTCCACGACTGTCAGAGAAAGAAATAAAATTTTTCTCTGAAAAGGTGGGATATCACTTTTTCAGAAAATCCTGGTATTTTCACAAACAACTTTTTATCCATGATTGCCATTATTTCCAATCTAAGAGCTATTCGGTACGTATTATTTGCTTTTCCCTGCCTACTGTTTGGGCAGTCCAGCCAGAAAGATATGCTGGACGCATTTCGCTGGAGGAATATCGGCCCGGCCAACCAGGGAGGTAGGATTGTTGATATTGAAGCGAGCGACAAAGATTTTACACGCGTTTTTCTGGCTACGGGGTCTGGAGGAGTTTGGAAATCTGAAAATGCAGGAAATTCCTGGGAACCCATTTTTGACCAATATGCCACGGCCTCGATTGGCGATATCGCCCTGTATCAACCCAATCCGGAAATCATCTGGGTAGGAACTGGGGAGGCTAATAACCGGAATTCGGTATCCTGGGGCAACGGGGTGTATAAGTCAATAGATGGAGGGAAGACATTCCAGCACCTTGGTTTGGAACAGACTATGCAAATTGCCCGGATTATCACCCACCCCAGTGATCCCAATACAGCCTACGTTGGAGCCATAGGAAACCTTTGGGGTAATGGGGAAAGAGGCTTGTTCAAGACAGCAGATGGTGGAAAAACCTGGTCAAAACTATTGAAAGGATTGCCCGATAGCCAGGAGGCAGGATGCACCGACCTGGTTATTGACCCTACCAACCCCAACATCCTATATGCTGCATTTTACGAGCGGATTCGTTTGCCCTACTTTTTTAAAAGTGGCGGGGATAAAGGAGGGATTTTTAAGAGTACAGATGGTGGAAAATCCTGGTCAAAACTCTCTACGGGCCTGCCTTCGGGCCCAACCGGACGAATCGGATTATCCATTTACCGCAAAAATCCAAAAATCCTGATGGCCATTGTAGAGGCTAAATCTTCCAAAAATCTCGATACACCGGGATCTGGCGTCTATCGCTCCGAAGATGGCGGCAAAACCTGGCGATATGTCAATACCTATAACAACCGACCGTTTTACTACAGCCAGATCCGCATTAACCCGCTCAATGACCAGCGGGTTTATGTGCTCGCCACACCTTTTATGGTTTCTGAAGACGGGGGTAAAACTTTTCGCGATGGTAGCGAAGATGAAGAGGTACACGGCGATTATCATGCTATGTGGCTCGATCCTAATCACACAGACCGCTATTATCTGGGAGCAGATAAAGGTGCTTCTCTTACACATGATCACGGCAAGCACTTTTTCCTTTTCGACAACTTATCTATCGGACAGTTTTACCGTATTGGAGCCGATATGCGGGAACCTTACACCGTATATGGTGGACTACAAGACAATGGTTTCTTTTCCACTGCAAGCTTTTCCCGCGATGCCCGCGGAATCCTGAACGACGCAAATTATAAAGTGCACTGGGGCGATGGCCAGTACGCCATTGCAGACCCAACCGACTGGCGCACCGTGTACACCTCTATGGAAAATGGCAGTATTTTTCGCCATGACCCGCTCACCCGAGAACTTATCCGCATCTCTCCTACCCCATTGACGATATCTAACTATGCCTCTGCTCTCCCTGAAAAGGAACGCAGTGGCGGAAATCCCTTCCGATACAATTGGTCTGCCCCGCTGGCGATGTCGCCACAAAATCCCAAAACCCTTTATTTTGGGGGAAATTACCTCTTTAAATCGGAAGATCAGGGCAGGACATGGCAAATTATCTCGCCTGATCTCTCCACCCGACATCCGGATAAAATCCTCCAGGGAAAGAGCGGAGGTATTACCCCCGATAATACGGGGGCAGAGACCCATTGTACTATTTACACCATATCTCCCTCTGCCGTTAACCCTGGAGTAATCTGGGCTGGCACCGATGACGGCAACGTCCAGCTTACGCGCAATGGCGGTTTAACCTGGGAAAACGTTCGTTCTTCAGTACAATCGGTTCCGGAAGGTCTTTGGGTGGCCTGTATAGAAGCCTCTCATTTTGAGGCGGGGAAGGCGTATGTGGTTTTTGACGGCCACTGGAATAATGTTTTCGCCCCTTACCTGTTCAAAACGGAGGACTATGGCAAAACATGGACCAATATCGGTGCAAGCCTGCCTCCAACCGAAGTCGTACGGGTAGTTCGCGAGGACCCTAAAAATCCAAACCTGTTGTTTATCGGCACCGAAACAGGGGTTTGGTATTCCCTAAATGGGGGTAAGGAATGGACGCGCTGTATGCCCAATCTGCCTACGGTTTCCGTTTATGACCTGGCTATACACCCCCGCGACGGTGACCTCATCGCTGGAACACATGGCCGAAGCATCTGGATTATGGACGATATAACTCCACTTGAGCAAATGCATGACCATATTGCTGCCTCTCCGGCCTGGCTGTTTGCCCAGCGCCCCGCCATACGGTGGAACAATGTAAGCCGCGGAGGACAGCGCGGGCATTTCTGGTTTGCCGGTGAAAACCCTCCTTATATCAAAAATACTGGCAGTCTCCCAAGGGCTAGCTTTGCAAGCCAGGCCTTAATACATTACTATGTAGGCAAAAATGCACCGGATAGCCTGGAACTCGAAATTAGCGACCTTAGCGGGCGGCAATCCAGAAAAGTCAAACTTCCTGCTAATGCTGGGATCCAACGATACATCTGGGACATGAAATTTGACCCCGAACCCTATTCCACCGACCAGCTAAAAGTACTGGAGGATATGTTCAAAGAACTCCTTGCCCGTTATCCAATGAATGCCCTCAATCAAGCCTACAATAATTTCAAGCGGGCTTCTACCCCTGCCGAACAACGCCGGATAGTAGAAAGTATGCGCACGGGCGTCCTAAGCCTGCCGATTTCCGAGGAGTATGGCTTTCCCACTGCCGGAGAAGGCGCTTATATGCTTAAACTCCGCCTGGGCGGACAGGAATGGCGACAAACCCTGCTAATACGCAATGACCCTCAGGAAGAATAAATGCAAATTTTCCCAATCCCACAATAATACCAAACCTATGCAGTATTTGGATAAAACCTTTCTTGGCTTTGTTTTTCTTTTCACCACCTTCTTTCCTGCTTTCGCAGGAGAGGGTATGTGGTTGCCCCTGCTGCTCAAACAAAACGAAGCAGAAATGCAGCGCATGGGTATGAAAATGTCTGCAGAAGATATTTATAGCATCAACAAAGGCAGCCTGAAAGACGCTATTGTCAGGTTTGGAGGAGGTTGTACCGGAAGTATCATCTCCTCCAATGGTCTGCTGCTCACTAATCACCATTGTGGATACGGCCAAATCCAGTATCACTCCAGTTTGGAGCGCAACTATCTGGAAAATGGTTTTTGGGCAATAAATCAAAGGGAGGAACTACCAAACCCAGGGCTCTCGGCTACCTTTATCGTCCGTATCGAAGATGTCACCAGGCAAGCTCTCGAAGGGGTTAACGAAGGTATGAGCGAACGCGAGCGGCAATCCCTTATCGAGAAAAATACCAATCTGATAGGGGCGAAAGCTATAAAGGAGCCCTGGCAGGAAGCTGCAGTGCGGCCTTTTTACTATGGGAATACCTACTATCTCTTCATAACCGAAACTTTTCGCGACGTACGCCTTGTGGGGGCCCCTCCCGGCGCTGTGGGTAAGTTTGGTGCCGATACCGACAACTGGGTATGGCCACGCCATACCGGAGATTTTTCTATTTTCCGTATCTATGCCGACAAAAATAACCGCCCAGCCTCCTACTCCCCTGCAAATATACCCTACCGCCCCCGGCACTTTCTTCCCATCTCCCTGAATGGAGTTAAGCCAGGGGATTTTACCCTTGTATTTGGGTTTCCGGGTAGGACTACTGAATATTTGCCTGCCTCTGCTGTCGCCCAAACAGTAGATCTGCTCAACCCCATTCGCATTGATATCCGCGACCGCACCTTAGCCATCCTGGATCAGGCCATGCGCTCCGACCCACAGGTAAAAATTCAGTATGCTGGCAAGCAAGCTGGTCTGGCAAACTCCTGGAAAAAGTGGATAGGAGAAAATCAGGGCTTGAAAAAAGCGAATGGTGTGGCACAAAAGAAAAAAATAGAGTCCGAATTTCAGAACCGCATACAGGGTAAACCTGCCTGGCGCCAATCCTATGGCGGTCTATTGTCCGAACTGGACAACCACTATCTCAGCATTGCACCTTACGCCTCTGCCAGGGAATACATCAACGAAATCGTGGGTACCAACGTCGAGTTGCTCCGCTTTGCGAACGCACTGCGGCAGTTCGTCTCTATTTATGAAAATAATGGGCAAGATGCCCTGGCTCAGCGAAAAGAACAGCTAAAATCGGTGTTTGACGCATTTTATAAAGACTACCGCCCAGAAGTAGACCAAAAGGTTTTTGCATCGCTCATGGAGTTGTATTTCTCCAAATTACCAGGCGATTACCTCTCCCCTTTCGCTATCGAACAAATGAATTTTGCCGGAAAAAATCCTACGGAATTTGCCCGC
>CAZGOT010000208.1:0-628 GCA_964527495.1 uncultured Haliscomenobacter sp. | reverse complement strand
ATCGCTTTTGTTAAATCCGAACTTGCGCGCCCCGGAAAATGGTCGGAGCTTGCCATATCAGATCCAGGCACTGCAGTAAAAATGATCCGGGAAGATTTTGCCTATTTGCTTGCGCGCAGTATCCTGGAGACTGCAGAAACAAAAGTGTTCAAACCCTATAATGAAATCAACGAAAAAATTAGCCTTGCCCAGCGCCGCTATATGAAAGCACTGCTGGAAGTTTTTCCTGAAAAGAAATTTTATCCGGATGCCAACAGTACCCTTCGGGTTACCTATGGCAAAGTGGAGGGATACCAACCAAGGGATGGGGTTTTTTATCAGCATTATACCTACCTCGATGGTGTTATGGAAAAATATAAACCCGGAGATTACGAATTTGATGTTCCAGAAAAACTGCGGCAATTGTATCAGAACAAAGATTATGGCCCTTATGGAGAAAACGGCCGTCTGCCCGTGTGTTTTATCGGATCCAACCACACCACCGGCGGTAATTCCGGTAGCCCCGCCATAGATGGCAGTGGTAACCTCATCGGTCTCAACTTTGATAGGGTCTGGGAGGGCACCATGAGCGATATCCTCTATTCCCCCGATATTTGCAGAAATATTATGGTAGATATACGCTATATCC
>CAZGOT010000207.1:1334-5247 GCA_964527495.1 uncultured Haliscomenobacter sp. | reverse complement strand
TGAACTGGTAGCGGGTTTTTTATAGTTGAAAAAAGCTGGTTTTCAGCGAATTGTTTAGATTTGTTGTGTCAAAAAAACCAAAAAACAATTCAACTGAAAACCAATGCTAAATTTAGAAAAAACTGTGGATACTTGCATACCTGTATTCTTTAATGAAAATGACTTTAACAAATTTATCTTAGCGCACCTCTGGGAGGGTAGCCGCGGACCTAAGCCAAAAGTACCTACGTACAAGTTGTTCCACTATATGCTGTACGTACTCTACACTGGCGTCCAGTGGAAGATGTTACCCATTGAAAAAGGTGCAGACGGCCTGCCAGAAATCCATCATACCCGGGTATGGAACAAGTATAAACAATGGGTAACCCATGGGTCAGTGGCCAAAATTTTTTATGCCAGTTTGCGCCAGTTGAAAGAAACAGGCATGCTGGATTTAAGCATCCTTCATGGTGACGGTACCAACTTTACTGCCAAGCTGGGTAGCAATATTACAGGGTACAGCGGACACAAGCACCAGAAAGGGAACAAAATCGTCGCTATACAGGATAATATGGGCAACGTCCTTGCACCGATGACAGTTTCTACTGTAAACCAATCAGATATGGTTCTTTTGACCGATGCGCTCAAAGACCTGAAAACGAGTTGCGCACAAACTGGAATAGAGGTACCAGACAAGACCGTGCTCAATTTGGATTCTGGGTTTGACAGTCGGAAGAACCGTAAAATGGTTTGGAACCAAGGGCTAAAACCGAACATAAAAGAGAACCCGCGAAACCGCAAAAAGACCAAGCGGGGACGCAAGCGTTTTTTTGACGAAGAACTGTATGCCTCAAGGTTCAAATGTGAAAGGACTTTCGCTTGGGAAGATAAATTCAGGCGGGTCATCGTCCAGTTTGAGTACAGGCGAGAGCTAGCCATGGGGTTTCATCTGCTCGCTTTTGCACTCATAAATTTTAGATATTCTCATACATAAAACCCGCTATAGGCTCATTATTATATCCCCCACATGTCCCTTTTGCCGAACCGACGAAGGGAGTTGAATAGCCACAGGTAGGTGGTGCTCCTCCGCCACAGCCAATGTTCAGCGTAATCAGACCAGAGGCATAGCAATTAACGGCAGGAAATGGAAAGAAGGCCGACTTAAAAATTAATACAATGGAATAAGTCCCTTTGGGATAAAAAAGGTCTGAATTAGACCTAATGCCAATAGTATCTCCTTTTGTCCCAAATCCGAAGTCAGGGGAGGCAAGTAGCGCAGCTTTCCCCCCGGGATAAGTAGTAGAAAAAACTTCCCATCGGAAATGCCTTCCCACAGCCACATCTGGTGTAATATCAAATTTCAAAGGAACACATCCTCCAAGAACATAATCGGTAGTAGTAAATTCCACCTCTCCTTTCGTCGTATCCCTTACGGTAAAGTTACTTTCAAAAACACAACCGTCACTCTCACGGGTAGCCCTGAACACGTAGTTGACCTCCCGCAGTCCTGTCGGACTGGCTGCTGCTCCGGGATCAAACCTTGGATTCGGAATATTATAGGCGTTAAGGTAAAGCCCTGGAGACCAACTATAGGTATAACCCGACGCCGGTGGAGTGCTCAATCCTATAGTCGCAGGCGCATCATCCTGACAGAATCCCTTATCAGTTAGCGCAACCAGGGCAGCATCATGCGGACCCACTGGGTTCGCAATAGTTACCGTGGTCTCGCCACCCACACAAAAACTATTTTGCCCTTTCAAGGAAACCTGCAGCGTATACACCCCTGCCTGAGTGACAGTTGGTTTTGTCAGGGAAGGGTTCGTGATGCCAGGACCTGCAAATTTATAGTCAAAGGCAGGGTTCACGACCGTTGCCCCAAGTACCGCAGAAGGCGTTGCACCGGGGCAAAAGTTGATCGTAGCAGACGGGTAAATCTTTTCGGAAACCGGCAGAACTGTCACAAAAATTTCTTTTTTACATCCACTGGTTACATCTGTTACTACCAGGCGGTAAAAGCCGGGGTCAGTTGCCGTAGTAGCTATAGCGGCAGTAAAGCTGGCCACCGAAACATTATTCCCTGAAGCCGGTGTAATCACCGAACTGCTCAGCGGTGTAAACCCATTGTACCATTGCCAGGAAATATTGCCCGATACTCCGGTAATACCAATATTAAGCGTTGCTGACGTGCCGGGACAGAAGTAAACCGGATCAGAAGGTCCGGTAAGCTGCATGCCAAGGGGCGAACCCGTTATTACTGCATCTATTTCATTGCTCACATAGGTTTGCCCGCTTATGGTTACCAGACGCCGGAATTTCAGGACTCCCGGTTCACCAGCAAGCGGTGGCTTCAACGCAGGCTTATTGCCTCCGGTGACATTCGTCCACGCCCCTCCATTGGTACTGGATTGCCACTGGTAAGCAGGTGCACCAGCAAGTGGTTTAGGATGGTTAAAGCGAACGCCTCCCTTAAACAAAAAGGGCAGGTTGTGGGACAGATCTGAACCATCCCCGCTTTTATACGCCGGAATATTTCCTTCCAGGGGACCATCAGCGGTTCCCTGTACTATTAAAGCGCCCAGGCAAAAGGTATCTTTCCCGGCCGCAAAATCATTGATGATGTTTGGCACTGCCGGTTCATGAAAAACAGCGATATGGGTGCGGCGGATAGCGTTCCAATTATCAAAATCCCAGTTATTTGAATAACCCTTTTCCGACAATACCAAACCGGACTCTGCCACGTTCACCTTTTGGTTTGTTGAATAGTCCCGGTAGGACTTTGTAACTATATCCAGATTAGCTGGTGCACCTGCGGTGCGCCTTATGGCATAAGCATCTCCATTTTCCGGATTCAGCACCATAGCGCCCACTATCGAACTGTACCGCGGTAATTCCCCGACTTCAGGGGCCAAAATGGTAGCATATTGGAGATCTCCCGTCTGACTCAACTGCATATAATGCCCGTTCAATCTGGCAAAAACATTAGAGGTGCTCGCACCTACCTTTTCCAGAGCATCTTCTGTTACGGGCAATTGGATTGGAGGATTCGGAGCTAATGATGCTTTATCCTGAACCGAAAGTACGTGCACCTTACCCCTTTTTTCATCAATAGCGATATCCGGGCTAAAGTAACCCCATGAAGCGGGAAACGTAACCACCCACTCCGGATTTTGGTAATTGTCCACCGGATACTTTTCCACCGTCTGAACCATATTGCAGGTGCCGTTACATTGCGGATCATACCAATCCTTCAGTT
Source organism: uncultured Haliscomenobacter sp. (assembly GCA_964527495.1). Lineage (GTDB taxonomy): Bacteria > Bacteroidota > Bacteroidia > Chitinophagales > Saprospiraceae > JADJPL01. The sequence continues at coordinate 2,015 of CAZGOT010000207.1, read as the reverse complement.
TTAGTATTTTTGGCGCCGGGTGCTTGTTCTTATCGCCACTGGACGCAACACTTGGATAGGAATAATACCCAACACCAAGATAGACATCTCCCTTCGGTGAAACGCTAATACTATTCCCATAATCAGTTTCTAAATACCCACTCCCCGGGTCATCTTTTAATTCATACCCTACCCACGCCCCGAAAAGTACTTTGTCTTTTTGAGGGTTGATTTTTATGAAGAAGGGAGGCCCACTCCAATTCTGTTCCAAAAGAGCTAAATCCTGAAGTTTGTGGGTAAAGAAGGGGAAATCGTACACTGGTTGCCGCCCAAATACTTGACGGCGGTACCAAACAGTCCCGGTCAAATAGATATTTCCTGCTGAGTCGCGCCCAACATCCGTTACACCCTGATCAAGAACAGTACAGGTCACCAGACCTGCCGTTCCGGCAACATCCGTATTGATGGTGGGAAGGACGGTAAATGCCGTATGGGTGGGCTGATCCTGGTTGAACAGCCGATTGTCGGTTGAAGAAAAGGCATTGGCTTCCCAGGTACCTGTGTAATATCGATCCATCCGGCACCGGATTGGAACAAATACATGTCCGTTATTGTCAAACACGAAATTAATCGCTTGATCCTCATTAAAACCACCTAATACAAAACCGGGCTTAGGATCAATCAAATAGGTAAAATATTTGA
>CAZGOT010000207.1:0-1234 GCA_964527495.1 uncultured Haliscomenobacter sp. | reverse complement strand
ACCGGGTCTATGACCAGATTGTAGTTTTTGTCATAATTTCCAACCTCAAAAGATATCCGGTTGCCTTCCACTTTGTAGGCCGCCGTAACTTCTACCCTTTGGTTTTTGATAACCTGATAGGTGACCGGCTTCCCTTTAACCAAAGTGCCAAAGGGCGTATTAAAAGAAAGCTCTCCTTCCGGAGTGACCTTGAGATTGCTCACCCCGAACATCTCCAGCTGGACATCTGCCGGGTTACCCCCAGGCATTACGATAAAATCGTATTTCAACCCTTCCGGGCTGTTGTCGAACATAGCATGAATATTTTTCCACAAATTGGAATAGCGCAACATGTCATGCTGTGGAATCTCTGAAAGCATTTTATCTCCCTGTATGTAATTCAGCTTGCCCACCTCAGAATCCGCGCGCCCAATACCGTAAGGTGCTGAACCTGGAATAGCATTCACAAAACGCATCCCATAGGAAAGTTCCTGACTTCCGGAGCCGTTTTTTACGGTAGTGCGTACTTCATCAGAGAGGAAGAAGTAATCCGCCTGAACATCGCGGGCAAGGTAAAGGTGATTGCCCTCCATTTGCCCGATATTCTTCTCAAATGCGAAATTCCGGGATTGGATTTTCAGGCTGCGTTGGGCAAGTTCTTTTGCCTCCTGGCTGGTATTCATTTGCCCGCTCAATGGCAATGCACCTGTAAGCCAAAAGAGCGTGAATAGCACTAAGAACAATTGCGATCGGGCAGTCCGATGATATCGGCCCCCCCTCCCGACAAAATCACTTAGGTCGTACAGTTGTTTCATCATGAGTTGTAAGGTTGATTTGAAAATTGAAATGGTTTCAACGAGATTTGTTGGTCGGGTAAAAGTACCCGCCACACGCCCGCTCAGATAATTCCTCGATAGCTCAAATCCCCATCAACTCATGAAAAGGCTATCTCAAAAATTGCTTAAATTTTCATACACATTTAAAAATCAAATATTTAAATTAAAAGCATGAATAAATTTTTATCCATAACGCTGCAAAGAAATCGCAATAATTGCCTAAATTAGCCTCAACCATTATGAATGGACACTTCCCGAACCACCATTGCAAGTGATGTAAACAAGCGAAAACAAATTAAACCCATACCTGCCCTGACCTAAATCCCAAATAGGTTCATCGCTTATTTACCATGTGTTCTAAAGCCAGGATTACCTTTCGTCCCGACTTAAGTTTTTGGATCATGCTAAGAAATACTTTC
>CAZGOT010000206.1:0-5336 GCA_964527495.1 uncultured Haliscomenobacter sp. | reverse complement strand
TATCAAATTAGTTCACTGATTGAACAGCCTATGCCGGTTGGCTCCGAATCTACTATGCGCACCCTTCCCGCAGAGGTCAGGGAGATATTGGCCTGCGACGAATCCCTGAAAAATGCGCGCTCTGCCCTGGAACTGGTGGCCGAACCGCCTGCCTGCGGTATTTTTAATATCAAACTGATGAAATGTGGCGGACTTCTTGGCGCCTTTGAAATCGCAACGATTGCAGATGCTGCCCAGGTTGACCTGTTTTGGGGCTGCTTCGACGAGGGTACCGCAAGTATTAGCGCTGCCCTCCACGCTGCCCTCGCATGCAAAAATACCCGCTACCTGGATCTCGACGGTAGTCTCGACCTGGCAGAGGATTTAGTCAAAGGGGGCTTTTTACTTGAAAATGGCGAGATGCGCCCCGGAGATGGTACTGGTTTTGGCTGTTACCTATAGTAGCATAGCCTTTTTTCTCCTGAATAGTACCTAAATCGTATGGAAAATATTCGCGTTACACAAGTGGGTAGGGAAGACCTTCTCCTGCTGCAGGAAATTTCCCGCGCCACCTTTTCAGAGACTTTTTCCGCTGACAATTCTCTGGATAATATGGAAAAATACCTGGAGGAAAGTTTTTCCGGAAAAAAAATCCTCGACGAACTTTCCGCTCCCCAGACTTCTTTTTATTTCGCCTGTTGGGAAAACAAAATCATCGGCTACCTGAAACTAAACCTGGAGGTGGAAAATCATACCGGACAGCCTGCACTGGAGATCGAGCGTATTTATGTCCGGAAAGATTTTCTGGGCAAAAATGTCGGTAAGGTTCTGCTGGAAAAGGCTTTTGAGGTAGCCCGCACATTCCAGGTTGCCTATATATGGTTGGGTGTTTGGGAAAATAATCACCGCGCTATCCAGTTTTACCGCAAACATGGGTTCGAAGTTGCTGGCTCAAAGATTTTCCTGTTGGGGGAAGATCTTCAGACAGATTTTATCATGCAACTGCCTTTAAAAACGGGTACATCCCGATAGATCCCAAAATGGATTACCCCGCCAGTCGGACAATCTCTTCGACCAGCTTTTCCGGGGCTTCCCAATTCAGTAAATGGCCTTTCCCAGGTAATTGCACCAGACGGGAACTCCCGATTCCGGCATGAAGCTGATCGGTATGGAAGGGTGGGGTGGTTTTGTCGTGGGTACCTACTATAATCGTACAGGGTAGGTTGATTTCACCCAGGCGGTCGTAGTAATTTTCTGCTACCATTGCGCTGAGTATTGGCAGTAGAGGTTTGAGCCCGCTTTTTCCAAAGCCATTCACAAACGCTTCTAACATCTGTGGATCTTTATTTTCTCCCATCAGGGTCTTGGCAAAAGCCCGCGCTATTCCTTTACTCCGGATGAGCAGGCTCATAATGCCCGTTTCGATCAAAGGAATCTGAACCCTGTTCTGAGGATTATCGCGGTTGACATCGCCAGCAAAGGTTGCCATGAGTAAGCATCCACGCAAATGGCCAGCTATGGCCTCGGGCGCTTCTACCAGGGTGCGGATGGCGAGGAACCCTCCCATGCTGTGTGCAACCAGGATCCCGTCTTTTACTCCAAATTCCTGGAGAACAGCAAGGTAATCTCCTGACATTTGCTTTGACCCCACCCCGTCTCTTCCGATACTACTTTCCCCATGCCCTCGTTGATCAAAGGCAATAACTTTGAAATTGCGCCGTACCAGTTCCCCGGCTATAATATTCCATTCGTGGCGGTCAACAGCATAGCCATGGGCAAGTACGACGGGAACACCCTCGCCTACTTGTACTGCTTTTATGCGGGCTCCATCCGAACTGGTGACCCATCTTTCTTCGCCTGTCAGGGGAGCGGAGTATGCATTCATCCGAATATTGTTTTTTGTTTGATAGAAAGGTATTTCCTGCTCCAATAGGTTTTGTGCATATTTTCAAGAAAAGTAGTATAAAAGGCACAAAATCTGTTGGGGCGAAGTATATACTGTTGTCATTGTGAAGATAACTTAATTTTGAATAACTGTACACCTTTATCCATCAACACAATTTTAAGGCCGTGTTCTTGTTCGGGACAATTTCCCCAACTCCTGCAGGTAAAGCTAAAAGAGGGGCAAAGAGGTACAATTACCCTTCTTCCTGGTATAGGGCAACGAATTCTTTCCGGAGTTGATTTTTATCAACAGGAACAACGCCGAGGTGCTCGCAGACTTGTCCGCCTGCCAGGTTGGACAAAAGCCCCAGTGCATCAGTATCTATTCCGATAGCTAAACTCAATGCTGCAATGGCAATTACCGTATCGCCGGCACCACTCACATCGGCAATGGAGCGGGGCTGGGTAGGGATGAGGCGGGAAAACTGACCATTATCGAGGAAAAGTCCTTTTTCCGATAAGGTTATCATCGTGGTTTGATTGCCTAGTCGGGAGCGTATCCAGGCAGTAGTTTGATGCAGGGAAGCTGGTTCCGGCAAAACGGCCATGTCCGTTTGCGCACGGATTTCTTTTAAATTGGGCTTAAAAAGGGTTACGCCCTTGAATTCCCAGAAATTATGGAACTTTGGGTCTACCGCAGATGGCAGGCCTCGATTTTGCGCTTCCTGAAGCAGTAATCGGATACTATCAGGCGTGAGCACGCCCTTGTTGTAATCCTGAAATAAAATGACGTGGATATCTGCGGTATCCAGGAGCTCGATGGCCTTTTTTGTAAAAATTTCATGCTCTGCCTGACTTAGAGGTTCTACCGTTTCGCGGTCTATGCGCAACAGTTGCTGTTTACCTGCCAGGATACGCGTTTTAACTGTGGTGGGCCGGGAGCTGGAACGGGCGATTCCTGTGCTGTTCAGGTCATGGCTTGGAAGCAAATCGAGGAAGCGGTTGCCATCTTCATCGTTTCCTATAACACTGCAAAGGTAAGGGGTTGCCCCCATTGCACGGATATTTAAGGCAACGTTGGCAGCGCCACCAAGGCGGTCTTCTTCACTGTGCCATTGTACAACGGGAACAGGTGCTTCAGGCGATATGCGGTTTACTTCTCCAAAGATGTATCGGTCAATCATCACATCCCCTACAATCAGTACGTTAACGCCGGAAAAGCGGTCGAATAATTCAGAGGCAGTCATAGTCCGTGTTATATTTTAGACCTAAGGGGAAAATCCAGAGACAATAAAACACCTTGCCTTTTAACTTCGTTGTAATGTACGCTTTAATGCAGCAAAATTTTAAATATCTCTTTTAAAATGGCATCGGTTGCACCCGAATTATGCTGGATATACCGATATGCGGCCTGGCCAGCATGCTCCCGCTGCTTATCATCCGTAAGGTAGGAAAATGCAGCTTCCAATTCCGGAACATTTTTCACACAGAAAGCCCCTCCATCAGCCAGTAGCTGCAGGGCTTCGGGAAACTTATGAAATTTCGGGCCAAAAAGGACAGGTAGCTTAAAGGCGATAGGCTCAAGGGTATTGTGCAAGCCACTTCCAAAAGCACCTCCAATATACGCGATGTCACCATAGCGATACAGGGAGGAGAGGATGCCTACATGATCAATGACCAGCATATTGGCGTTTTTGCCTTCACCTTTTAGCAGTGCTGTGTGCCTGCAGGCAGATAGGGGAATGGTCGCCTCGAGCGATTGTACCCGCTTTACATGCACATCGTGCGGGGCAATCAGGAGTTTCCAACCTTGAAAGCAGGGTTGTTTTACGAGGCTGGCTAATAAAGCTTCATCTGGTGGCCAGGTGCTTCCGGCAACCAGCACCTTGTGTCCCTCGCAAAATGCTGCTATCTCCGGGAATTCCTTTTTCTCCTCACATATCTGCAGGACTCTGTCTACCCGGGTGTCCCCGGCTACCTGTAATTTGATGGGTAGATAGTCGCTTACTCTGGCAAGAAGTGGTTCCTGCAGAAATATTTTTGTATATGCCTGGAGTTGTTTTCGAAACCAGGAACCATAAGGCTTGAAAAAGATCTGACTAGTCCGGAACCGCGCCGATATCAGAAACGCTGGGATGCGGCGGATCCGGATTTCACAGAGGAAGTTGAACCAAAATTCGTATTTGACGAACACGGTGAGGTTGGGGCGGTAAAGGTCCAGAAAGTCCTTGGCATTAGTTGGGGTATCGCCGGGAAGATAGGCCACTGCGTCAGCAAAAGGATAATTTTTGCGGATTTCGTAGCCGGAGGGGGAAAAGAAGGTGAGTAGTACAAAAACTTCCGGGTGTGCTTTTTTGATTCCTTCTATCAAGGGCCTTCCTTGTTCAAATTCCCCCAGGGAGGCGCAGTGTATCCATATCCTGGTTTTTGTATCTGCTTGCGCTGCTATGGTTTTGAGACTGTTGCGCCATCCTCTGCGCCCTGCAACCCATTTTCGGGCTTTGGGATTGAAGTAGGCAGCAAGATGAAGGGCAGCCAGGTAAACAAGAATCGAGCAGGTATATAAAAATCGCATTTCGGGAGGTTGTAGGGTAGATGGTTTTTCTGATGGAATAGAAAAAATGGAGCAAGAATTAATACCAAATAGTCCGGTTCCTGGAGGCATACAGGGGCATCACCCACCCGGCACGCAGACCCCAAAGCAAATCAATGCGCTTCTCCTGGTATGGTGCCTGCAAGTCAAACTGAATATCGCGCCGGCCTTTTGTGAAGGCCTGTATGCCCTCGAACCCCAAGTAAAGGTTAATCCGCCCGTCCCGGCTGAAAACTTGATAGCCAAGCCATTGAAAACAGGCAGGCCCGCTGCTGTAGCGATCATACCCATTTGCATAATCCCCCTGTACCTGCTGAACAGCCCTAAGAGGATCCTCCTGTATCCGGATGCGATGCTGCAAAATGCCGGCACCCAGACTTGCCCGAATTCCAGAACGGGGATTTTGTGGGGAAAGCCCCCATAACTTTCCCGCCTGAATCCCCAAATACCATCCTCTTTGCCTTAGCTGTATATCTGCAGGACTACGGTCGTTGCCGATTATATAGCCTTCAGCAGTACGCAGTCCGGACAACACATCCTCCCGGACTTCATTTCCGAAAAGAAATTGCCCCTGAAGTCCAAAAATAAAATTCCCCTTCGCACTCAATCGCTGAAATGCTGTTCCTATGCTGAAGCCCGGGCCAAAGCGGGCCGCCATATCCCCTCCAGGTAATTGGAAAGCATAGCTGAATTCCGGTAGCCATGCCGGCCCTTTTACAGATGCGCCTTCCTGGGCGCGCAGAGCGGTAGAGGCAAATACACAGGCTATTAAAAGGATGTTGAACACTTGATTTTTCATCAACGCAAAAATATAAGGTTCCCACTATTATATTAAATTGTTTTTGAAAAAGTACCAGCTGCCATAAATAAGCGCGTATCT
>CAZGOT010000205.1:0-5369 GCA_964527495.1 uncultured Haliscomenobacter sp. | reverse complement strand
CCAGCAAAGTATCGCCGACCAGGGATTTGGTCCTGGTATCCAGGACAAGCACCTTTCTCCAGTCGGATCCTCCCTCGGAGATTTGGTAGGCCGCCAGGGAACCATCTTTAGAAAATTCGATACCGCCAAGAGAGTTGGTTCCATCTGCAGAGAACTGGTTGGGATCCAGGAAAACCTCTGGCTCGCCCTGATCTTTCTTTCTATACAATACTGACTGGTTCTGCAAACCATCATTTTTATAATAATAGGTATATCCACCTTCTGTAAAGGGGGCGGAATATTTTTCGAAGTTCCAGAGTTCCTCCAGGCGTTTGCGGATGGTTTCCCGGTAAGGGATTTTAGTGAGATAGTCGAAAGTGACTTTGTTTTGGGCACTTACCCATTCCATTACCTCCTTTGCTGTATCTTGTTCGAGCCATCGGAAAGGGTCGGCGATACTTTGGCCATGATATACATCCTGATGATCAATCGCATTGGTAACTGGGTACTCGACGGGAATCATTTTATTTTTCACGGAATCGCTGTGATTTGATGAAGTACATTGTGCGAGAGCAGCGGCACAAAGAAAAAGAAAAGCGGCATTTTTTTTCATAGCAAACGGATTTTAAGCCAATCCCTCAAAAATAAGAAAAAGGAGAAAATTTCAAACGGAATGAAGGGATTCCTTTTCACCCTTTGAGAAAGGAATTTTTATGCCTGGAGATAGATGAACTATTTCCTTCCAATACTGGTTAATCTCGGAGTTTGATATGATTTGGCGGATTAAAAACGAATGGCATTTTGAACCAGGACAAACCACATTCCCGACCTGCTGCCACAAGGCTCATTTTCATAGACGCTCTCCGCGCATTTGCCATTCTGATGATGTTGCAGGGCCATTTCGTGGATTCCCTGCTTGCCGCGGCTTACCGAATTCCTGAATCCCCTATCTATTCTACCTGGTTGTTCATGCGCGGGCTTACTGCGCCGATCTTTTTTACTTCCAGCGGGATTATTTTCGTGTTTTTATTAATGAAAGATGGCAGGCCTGCTGCAGAAAATATTCGGGTAAAAAAGGGGATACAGCGGGGCATGATGCTCCTTGCCCTCGGTTATATCCTTAAGTTAAACGTGTTTGCCCTCCTGCTCTTTCGATTTTACGATTCGTTTATTACGGTAGATGTTTTGCATTGTATTGGCATAGCTATCCTTTTACTCGTTGGCCTATTTATCCTTGTTGTAAAAGTACGCTTTTGCTATCCCCTGCTGTTAAGTATCGGTGGAATTGGTATTTTTTTTCTAAGTATTGCCATGTCAAAAACCGATTGGGAGTTTCTACCTGTTTTCCTGCAGAATTATGTCACCAGGGTAAACGGTTCTGTTTTTACCCCTGTTCCGTGGGTAGGTTTTACTTTACTGGGCGGTGTAATAGGTTGGCACATCAATCGTTTTACCAGTTGGTACCTAACCTTCTGGCCGGGCATTGCTTTAATGTTAGCAGGGATTTGGCTGCATTTGTCCTCTACCAGTGGCCTTAGAGACCTTTATGCTATATCGCAGCTAAGTGTTTTTTCTGATATGGCCAATAACAACTGGTTATTCTGGAGGTTGGGGCACGTACTCATCGTTATCGCCCTGTTCACCTGGGCCGCGCGCCTGTTTTACCGATTTATCCCACAATTGTTCTTAACCATAGGAAGTGAAACGCTAACGATTTATTCGGTGCATTATGTGCTGCTATATGGGACCTGGACTGGATTGGGGATAGTCCGAGCTATTGGATATCAAAGCATGAAACCTATTCCAGTTGCATTGGGAGCTGGCATTTTCATCACCGCATTTGTACTCCTGGTATATTATCTGGAACCCATACGCGCATGGTTAGACAGGACCATAAAGCCCTGGTTCATGCATCGGGTCCATGCAATCGGTAGAAGAATAAAGGCTTTTCATTATATTGATAAATTCCTTCGTCGGCTACCGCGCATATTAAAAAGCCCAAACAACCAAAGCGGTTTTTAGCCGTAATTATTGCACTAATCCCTGAGGAAACGGTAAATCGTGGTTTGCCGGTAAGTAGATCCAGGCTGTAGGACCGTAGTTGGAAAACCTTTTTCATTAGGCGCATTGGGAAAATGCTGGGCTTCGAGGCAGAGGCCGTGGTGTTTGGGCATCAACAGTCCTTTTTTTCCAACAAGGGTGCTATCCAGGAAATTACCGGAATAGAACTGCACACCAGGTTCGGTAGTAAACATTTGCATAGTACGGCCGCTGAGTGGATCGTGGAGTTGTGCGGCGAGGGCAAGTTCCCCGGGTTTTTTATCCAGGACATAATTGTGGTCATATCCTCCCGCGACCTTTAAGATATCCCTTCCGACAGGTTTAGCGCTGGTAAAATCCATAGGACCTCCTTTCACGGAATCAATTTTCCCGGTGGGAATAAGTTGATTATTCACAGGAGTGAACTGGCTGGCAACAAACATTAAATCATGATCAAGGATCGTTGGGGATTTGCCTGCGCTAAGGTTAAAATATGCGTGGTTAGTAAGGTTTACCAGAGTAGGCTTATCCGTTTGGGCAAAATATTCCAGTTTAAGACCAAAATCCTTATCTATAGAAAAAACAACCTTCACCTGGAGGGTTCCAGGGTAGCCCTCTTGTCCATCGGGGCTGGTCAGACTAAGTTCAAGAGCTGCAGAAGAATCGGATAAAAGCGGTTTGGCAGACCAAAGCTGTTTATCGAAACCCCTTTGGCCACCGTGCAGGGTATTGGGACCGTCGTTAGCAAAAAGCGCGTAGGTTTTGCCGTTTAGTGCAAAGCGGGCATCAGCAATGCGGTTAGCAAATCGCCCCACTGTGCATCCGATATAGGGATTACCCTGTTGCAAATACCCTTTGAGTTGATCAAACCCCAACAGCACATCACCTGGCTGTCCTTCTTTATCCGGCACGATAAGCGAGACGAGGGTTGCACCATAATTCGTGATATGCGCTTCGAACCCATTAGGGGCTTTCAGGATAAACAAGCTTACCGCTTTACCCTCTAATTCCCCCCAGGCCTTTTCTTCGATCAGGAAACCCGGAGGTATAGGATTAGCCGGATTTTCCGGTTTAGGCTTACAGGCAAAACCGGACAGAAAGAGCAAAGCAACAGCTAAATGCACAAGACTTTTTTCCATTTTGTAAAGCAGGTTCTGAATAATCCAAGAAACACTTTGATACAAGATACCCGGTGTGCTTTAAGTTATCTTTGCGCATATTGCTGTTCATAATAGCGCATGTAGGCCCCCGAGGTCACTTTTTCGAGCCAATCCTGGTTTTGAAGGTACCACGAAGCCGTTTGTCTGAGGCCCTCTGCGGCATTGACTTTTGGCGACCAGCCCAACTCGTCCATAAGTTTGGAAGCATCAATTGCATACCGACGGTCGTGGCCAGGACGATCTTTCACGAAAGTAATCAATTGCCGCGAGGAACCGGGGGTTCGGTCCAGAAGTTCGTCCATGATGTCACACAGTTGATGGACGAGGTCAATATTTTTCCATTCGTTATTGCCGCCGATATTATACGTTTCCCCTATTTTACCTTTGTGGAGGATAAGGTCAATAGCTTCGGCGTGGTCACCGACCCAGAGCCAGTCGCGGGTGTACAAGCCATCGCCATAAACCGGCAAGGGTTTCATTTGGCGAATATTATTGATCATCAGGGGGATTAGCTTTTCAGGGAATTGGTATGGCCCATAATTATTCGAGCAATTGGAAACGATAACCGGGAATCCAAATGTATGGTAATATGCCCTTACAAAGTGGTCCGAGCTCGCTTTGGAGGCTGAATATGGCGAACGAGGGTCATAAGGTGTGTCCTCCGTAAAAAAGCCGGAAGCACCTAGCGAGCCATACACTTCATCTGTTGAAATGTGATAAAAGCGTTTTTCCTCAAAATGCCCATTCCAGGAGATGCGGGCTGCATTCAACAGAGCTACTGTACCAAGGACATTGGTTTCAACAAACGCGAGCGGGTCCTCAATAGAGCGGTCCACATGGGATTCTGCGGCAAGATGAACGACACGGTCTATGGCATACCGGTTCATGAGCTCGACAACACTTTTGGTATCGCGGATATCTCCGCGTTCAAAGCGGTAGTTGGGGGCATTTTCCAAATCCCGGAGGTTCTCCAGATTACCCGCATAGGTCAATTTGTCGAGGTTGACAATCAGATAATTTGGGTACTGATGAACGAGACGGCGTACCAGGTGGCAGCCGATAAATCCAGCACCTCCAGTAATGAGCAGGCTATGGGTAAAGGACATATTATGGAATATTAAACGTGAACGACTTCTTTGAAATAAGCATAAGTTTTTTTCAGACCTTCTGAGCGCGGCACAGCGGGTTCCCAATCCAGCAAAGATTTAGCAAGCCGTATATCTGGTTGGCGCACCTTGGGGTCGTCTTCCGGAAGCGGCCGATAATCAATAAATGCCTTGGGATTGCCGACGAGTGCCAGGATTTCGTGGGCAAAATCGAGGATAGTTATTTCATCTGGGTTTCCGATGTTTACGGGCAGGTGGTAATTGCTCAGGAGCAGGCGATAAATGCCCTCAATCAAGTCATCCACATAGCAAAAAGAGCGGGTCTGATCCCCATTCCCAAACACAGTCAGGCCCTCTCCCCGTATAGCCTGGGAGAAAAACGCTGGCAGCACCCGGCCATCTTCCACGCGCATACGGGGACCATACGTATTAAAGATGCGTACAATGCGGGTATCCACCTGATGGTACCGGTGGTACGCCATAGTAATAGCCTCCAGGAAGCGTTTTGCCTCATCATATACCCCCCTGGGGCCCACTGGGTTTACATTACCCCAATATTCTTCTGATTGCGGGTGTTCGAGCGGATCCCCATATACCTCTGAGGTTGAAGCGACCAGGATGCGGGCATTTTTTTCTCGCGCCAGTCCGAGCAAATTATGGGTACCCAAAGCACCGACCTTAAGCGTTTGGATAGGCATCTTCAAGTAATCTATCGGACTTGCCGGAGAGGCAAAGTGCAGGATAAAGTCTAATTTACCTGGCACATGTACAAATCGGGAGATATCGTGGTGGTAGAATTCAAAAGCGCTGAGTTTGAACAGATGTTCTATATTTTTCAGAGAACCTGTGAGCAGGTTATCCATTCCGATAACCTGATATCCTTCCCGTACGAAGCGGTCACAAAGGTGGGAACCTAAGAATCCTGCAGCACCAGTAATAAGTACGCGTTTCATGATTAAGGGTTTGTTGATTATGTTATTTCAGAGACTGATTCAAAAGACTTTTTACACAACCCCATGAAAAGCCGGGGGCTTTTTACACAACCTTTTATACAATCAAAGATACGTGCTTATTTATGGCAGCT
>CAZGOT010000204.1:373-5427 GCA_964527495.1 uncultured Haliscomenobacter sp. | reverse complement strand
GGGCTTATCCCTACGGGTATAGCCACCCCAAATTCAAAGGGCCCGCCCGCTTCCATTTTCCGCCGGGCGGATTCCCGTAGGGCAGCATTGTCCTGGGAGGGCAATGTACGCAGTGCACCCGTGTAGGATTGTGACTTTGCGGCTAGTGCCAGGAATGAAAGCAGGCAGCTATAGGTGATTTTTCGGAGAACCATCTTAATGTTTTGTAGTATTTAGGGGTAACAGGCAAACCTTCGTACAAGTTTTGAAGGTTATTGTATTGTCTTCTATGCTTATCTCTTGCTGGTATGCTATTTCCACCGCTCATCAATCCAGGCAGTAAGCACAAAAAGTCGATTTAAAGTTATTTTAAAAAAGTAATTTTACCGATTCAAAGGATAGCTGTTCGCACATATTATGAATCAAGGCCGGGCTCCCTTTAATTCCTTAGCACTCGAAACATGTATTATTGGATATTCTCTTTTTTTTCCGGGCTCATATTTTTCCTCGGGCTGTCGCTGATTGTTAGGCATACTCCCTCAAATTATAAGTTTCTAGGGGTACATCTGCTGCTGGTGACCTACATCGTGTTAATTGCTTATTATAATTTGAGTGGGCAAATGATTAATAGCCCCTATTTGTTCAAAGCAGGTTCTCCTATTGGATATCTTTTTGGGCCTACTTATTACTTCTTTATTCTGGCCACGATCCGACAGGATTTTAAGCTTCGGGCTGTACACGTGATCCATTTTTTACCATTTCTCCTGCATCTGATTGAGCTTTACCCATTTTTTATGTTATCCACAGAAGAAAAACGTGCCTCGTACGTTGCCTTTTCAGCCCTTTCAAAAACTTCCCTGCTCTCATCCGATTGGGGGTATTTTACATACCGGGAGACTATTATTTTCAAGTATATCCTGGCGCTCTCTTATACCTTTGCAAGCCTTCATGCGGTATGGCCAGTGCTTTGGAGGAAAAATCAGGCCAGGGGCGAGCGGGTCAAAAAAGTTTTGAACTGGATAAGGCTGGATATTTTAATTAAAATCCTCAGCTTTTCGATCATCCTGATTATTTTTCTTTTTTATAAGATGGTTCCCGAGCCATTGCACAGGTTGCATTACTATTCGTTTCACTTATGTACCCTGTTTTCTGTTATTGTCTTGCTTTTTTTTCCGGAACTTTCACTTTTCGATCATCTTTTCTTTTCCAGGAACGAAAAGGTTTGGACTGATCCTGTAATCCTGGCGACTGATTTTCCTGAGCCGGATCATTCACCTTCCACGGGTTTAAACGAAGCTGGATTTTCAGGCGACTTGAAGAAAACTTTGCAGGAAAATTATGCAGATGAAACCCTGGATGTCCATGCATTGGCAAGGCTGATGTGTTTGAGTGAACGGAGCCTGTACCGGAAAACCAAGGAAACCCTCGGGAAAAGCCCTTCCCAGGTTTTACTAGATTTTAGAATGGAAAAAGTATATAGCCTCATTCAAAGCGATCCGGAAAAGTACATCACCCAGGTTGCACGGGAAGTAGGGCTGAAGAGCAACGGGCATTTCTCATCCTGCTTTTCTGAACGTTACGGCATCGCACCTCGGGAATTTCAGAAAAAATGTAAAAACCCTGGTCAGGGATTGCCAGAAAGTGTCTAAATCCTGCCATATCCTGTAGGATTTCTGCCAATTCACCTCTTCCGGTTTGGATATTTCTTCTCACATCCTACCTTTATTTCACCAACAAAGCAGAATAAAGAGATAGTGTTTCATAGTGTGAGGGGGGATAAGGCAGTCTGCCTTCCCCCACTTTTTTTATCCTTTCTTTAAAAGGTCCCTCCAGGGCTAAAATGCCATTCCCGCCCGGTCGTAGACATTGGAAACGGCACAACGCATTATTTGGCTTTTAAAAAAAAGAGGCCTCCTCCCAATATTGCCAAAATAGCGGATTATCTTTACTGAATACTTTTTCGAACTCAAACATGGGTTAATGGATCACGCTTTCAGAAATCATTTCCCCGCGCTTTCGCGTGTACACCAGGGAAAGCCCCTTATTTTCCTGGATGGACCAGCGGGTGTTCAGGTCCCAAGGCAGGTCATAGATGCCATTTCCGCTTACTACGAAAATTCTAATGCCAATAGCCACGGACTTTTTCTGACTTCTCAGGAAACAGACGCTATTTTAGACGGAACCAGGCTCCGCATGGCAGATTTCCTCGGGGCGGAAGGCCCTGAAACCATCTCTTTCGGGCAGAATATGACTTCCCTGAACTTCTCCCTCGCCCGCGCGATTGCCCGCTCCTTGCAACCCGGGGACGAAATATGTATTACCCAACTGGATCATGAAGGCAACAGGGGCCCTTGGTTGGCCCTGCGCGAACAGGGGATCATCGTCCGGGAGGTCAGTTTGAGAGAGGAGGGTGTCCTGGATTATGAAGACCTTATCCAAAAAGTTGGGGAGCGCACCCGCCTGATTGCAGTGGGTTTTGCTTCCAATCTCCTCGGTACTGTCAATGACGTTGCCCTTGTGCGCCGGGTCGCACATGCAGCAGGCGCATGGCTGCTCGTTGACGCTGTCCATGCTGCTCCGCACTTTCCAATAGACGTTCGGGAAATAGGGTGTGATTTTCTGCTTTGCTCCGCCTATAAGTTTTATGGGCCGCATGTCGGGATTTTGTACACCCGACCAGGGTTGTTAGACCGGTTGCAGCCCGACCGGCTTCGGACTGCTTATCAACATGCACCTTATAGTATAGAAACGGGCACGCTCAACCACGCCGCCATTGCAGGGGTCGGTGCTACAGTTGATTTTATTGCAGCACAGGGAGAGGGCATGTCCCGCCGCGCACAAATCCTCTCGGCTATGCAGCGTATTCAGGGCCATGAAGCGGGATTGCTGTCTTTGCTGTATGACGGCCTTGCTGCAATGCCCGGTGTAGAGATTTATGGACTTTCCCCGGGCGCAGCTATGCGTGCACCTACATTGGCCATTGGCATCGAGGGAAAAAGACCCGAAGAGGTATGCCGCCATCTTGCTGCACAGCAGATTTTCGCATGGAACGGTCACTTTTACGCAATACGGGCCATAGAGATACTCGGGTTAGCGGAAAAGGGCGGGGTTACCCGGATTGGCATATCTGCCTATACCACGGAAGAAGAGGTACAGATAACCCTCCAGGCATTTGGGCAGATTACAGCCCAGTAGTCCTGACTTATCGGAAAGCCACGAGTTCAATTTCAAAAGCCAAAACGGAATTGGCGGGGATGCTCCCCTGGGGAAAAGCTCCATACCCTAATGCCGACGGAATCAGGAAGATGCCTTTGCCCCCACTCTTGAGCAGCGGGATACCGATTTGCCAACCTTGTATCAGCGAGTTTAACTTGAATTCGCGGGGACTTCCGGTAGTTTGATCAAAGACCTTGTTGTTCAACAAATATCCTTTGTAATTGACTGTTACCGTGGAGTTAATATTGGGATTGCCGCCTGTTCCAGGCACCAGGATTTTATACCATATCCCGCTACTGTGTGCAGTAAAACCCTCCAGTTTGTTTTCGCTGATATAGTCCTGGATCTTCGATTCATCAATTTCGGACTGGCTTTCTTTACTGCAGGAAAACATCAGCAAGGAAACCGCGAGCAAAGAATAACAAAGGGAAAAGGCAGTTTTCATAATATGTGGTTTATGCGGGCGAAATCAGGTAATTGACACAGGTGGTAAAAAAATCGCGAACAAAGGGGATTTTGTTCAGTAAGGAAAACTGACGGATAGGGGGCGTTCCAAATTTGTACGCATAGATGGGGTTTACGAGGTAGTGGTCCTCCGCCAGGATGTTGTATCGGTTGTCCCGGAGGATCCGAAGAAAACGGTTTATAGTAAGCCGGGTATCCCGGATTTCGTCGAATGCCTGAACGTTTTCGCCAAAAAATCTGAGCAGGCCGAGGTAGAGGGGCTTGGGCAGCAGGTGCACATACGGGACTTTTGATAAAATACTGGTACAGCACTGCTGGTGCCCGCCGAATGGCATGTGCCAAGGTGGAAAGCCTATGAAAATCAGCCCGTTTTTTGCTGTGAGTTTCCGGATTTCCAGAAGTAACCGCTCCTGATCCGGAATATGTTCGATAACATCTTTGAGGATTATAATATCGAAGCCTTCCTGATTTTCCTCCGGTTGGTAATCGTAAATATTGACATTCAGCAGATGGGCTTTACCGGAGGCTACATATTCAGATAAAAAGACTTTCGCATTTTCCAACCTGCCCGTTTGGAGTTCGACGCCATACCCCTCACATCCTTTTTCGAGGAAAGCTTTGAGGACACCTCCTTCGGCACAACCAATTTCCAGGACACGCAACCCGGGGCCTACCGGTTTTGTTTTTTCAATAAAAGGAATCACGAATTCCCTGGCGTTGAGCAATTGGATTTCGAAGCATTTTTCAACGCTGCTATGGAAATCGTACATGGATTTCGGTTTATTAAACGGCTCAAAAAAATCAGCAGGTGGTCCCACCAGGAATCGAACCTGGATCTAAAGTTTAGGAAACTTCCATTCTATCCGTTGAACTATGGGACCATAGTAAAACTTTCGGGCTGCAAAAATAATGTATATTTGGGATTTGTACAATTAACGCGCCGTTGTTTTATGGATATTGAAACATTCCATGCCTATTGCTCCGGTAAAAAAGGGGTAGAAGCCACTTTTCCCTTTGGGGAAACAACCCTCGTGTTTAAAGTGATGGGCAAGGTTTTTGCCCTGACGGGGCTGGATGGTACAAAATTCACCGTAAATCTGAAATGCGATCCGGAGCGTGCCCAGGAATTGCGCGAACTTTACCCGGAAATCCAACCAGGTTACCACATGTCCAAAAAGCACTGGAATACCGTGGATTTTGAGGGAAGCCTTCCGGATAGGTTTTTATTAGAACTGATAGACCACTCTTATGACCTTGTTGTAGCGGGCCTGCCTGCTACGGTACGCAAAACTTTGAAAGAACAGGCAGTATAAATACAGTACAAGTGAAAACGGATGTTCTGATTGTTGGCCAGGGCCTGGCGGGTTCTTTCCTGGCCCATTTTCTGCGACAGG
>CAZGOT010000204.1:0-363 GCA_964527495.1 uncultured Haliscomenobacter sp. | reverse complement strand
GGTCTTGATAATAGACGAGCAGCGCAAAGGAAGTGCTTCTGCAGAGGCTGCCGGCCTGATCAACCCCATCACTGGGCGCCGCTATGTAAAATCGTGGCGCATTGACGAGTTGATCCCATTTGCTAAAGAAGCTTATCAAGGGCAGGAGGTATCATTGGGCATTTCGTGTTTTCACGAAAGGCCAATTTTTCGCGCATTTTTCACGGCTAAGGAATCGAACGATTGGTGGGCGAGGGCTTTGGATCCTGGTTTTGAACGATATTTTGCACCCGAATCCGACTCGGGGCCGTTCGAAAGGACATGCAGGCCGGTACATAGCTACGGCGCGGTCAGACAAAGTGCCCAGGTGGATGTGCGCCTTTT
>CAZGOT010000203.1:0-5445 GCA_964527495.1 uncultured Haliscomenobacter sp. | reverse complement strand
TTCTGCGTCTAGGCTAAAGGCCTTTCTCTATCATTCTTTTTTTGGTTCCACTTTAAAAAAATTGTTTATCTTGCCTGCTCCTGCCAGAGTGCAGAAATTTCGAGAAGTTCGGGATACTCCAAAAGCCCGGCCTAGCCAGGTGAGCAGAAATACCGTAGCGGCAATTCCAGCCCCGGATACTGCCCAATGCCAGGGGCCGCTGATGATTTCCAGCAAGTGATTAGATTGCATGACGCGTTGGTTAAGTAGTTTTGACGTATTATTTTTTAGCCTGGCCAGCAGGGATATTTTGGATTTAATATCCTGTATCCCTCCAAAATTAGGTGTTTTTGATTGTGGCCTGAATAGCAAAACACCCTTTGTCTGATGGTTAACCCGGCTAAAAAACCGTTGAAAAACAAGTTCTTGTATGCGATGTTTCCGAATGCGCGCACAAATATAGTGTTTTCCTATTGTTTTTAAAGGAATTTGAAATGCAAATGTGTGGGAACGTTAATTTGCCCGGCTTTTTCTGAACGGTCAAGGGGAAATGCGTGCGTTTGGGATTTTCTCACTAAGTCAAAAAGGGTTTATTTTTCGCTATTTTCCCCTTTTTTACCGGCTCATTGCCCAACTTTGCTTTTGCAAAAAGGAAAACAGATAAAATACGTCTATTTTTGCCTTGGAGCGTGTGAGGGCCTGGCTTAAAAAATCGCGAATACGCGTATAAACTATAGAGAATGGAAAAATGGAGCCTGAAAGGTAAAAAAGCCCTGATTACAGGTGCATCAAAAGGCATTGGATTGGCTACGGCATTGGAAATGGCCGAGTTAGGTGCAGAGTTGTGCCTGGTTGCGCGAAATGAAGCCACCCTGGAAGCTGCAATCGCCGAAGTACAAAAATTTAGTGTTTCCTGCTGGGGAATTGCGGTTGACGTGGCCGAACCTCAGGGTCAGGAGCGATTGAGTGAAGCCCTGGCGGCAAGGTGGGATACCCTTGAAATCCTGGTGAACAACGTCGGTATGAATATCCGGAAACCTTTTCCCGAATATGAGGAAGCCGAATACCGGAAGGTTTTTGAAACCAACCTTTTCAGTGCTATTGCATTGACACGCAGGTGCTTCCCCTTGCTCAGCAAGGCTTCCGGTGCCACAGTAATCAACGTTGCTTCAGTTGCAGGCCTGGTAGATGTGCGCAGCGGTGCACCCTATGGTATGACCAAAGCTGCAATGTTGCAAATGACCCGCCATCTTGCAGTTGAGTGGGCACCTTTTGGTATTCGGGTGAATGCCGTTTCCCCCTGGTACACCCGAACGCCACTGGCAGCGCCCGTACTACAACAGCCGGAACGGCTGAGCCTTATTCTTGCCAATACCCCCATTGGAAGGATAGCAGAAGCGGAAGAGGTTGCGTCTGCTATCGCATTCCTTGCCATGGACCGTGCTTCCTACATCACTGGGCACAATCTGGTAGTGGATGGAGGCATGACTGCACAAGGGATGTAAGTATTTGCCGCTTCTGGCATTAATTCCATTTGGTCAGAAAGAGGAAGAACTTTTCTTTTAACTCCGCATAAATTTTTCTGAAATCGGACATGCGGACGCGCATTTCGGAATGGTCGTCGAGCGGGGCCAGTTTAGTGTCACGTCCATCCTGGAGATGGAGGCTTATTCTTTGCTCATGTACCCGGATATCGCGCGAAAGCTTATCCAACACTTCTTTTTGGCGGATGAATTGGTTCTGGAATTGTTCAAGTCGGGCCAGCACTTCCACGGAACGGTAGCGCATGACCAAATCGCTTAGGCGGTTTTCAAAAAATTTTAGCTCGCCTTCAAAAAAATCCAGCTCTTTTAACCATAGGGTATGTTCAAAGTGCAACTCCTGGATTTGGGCTTCAGAATCTAAAACAGCCATGGTGAAATTTTTTTGGATGAAATATTTGGTTTTATTGGTCAAAAGCTAAGGCAGAACACATCCTTTCAGGGTTTACACATTTTTGTGCTAAAAATCCTTGTGTACATTATCGCTTCTTTTTTTCTTCTAAATATCTGGGGTTGGCAAGGGAAAAGCCATACCGGGGAAGGGTATGGAAGACCTATGTATTGATATCCATACAAATCCCCGGTATTGTCGCATTTTTGCTTTACCTACTCCCGTTTAGCCAATGGATACCTTTTTGATCTTGGGGGGCGTTTTCTCGAGTTTGGGCAGGTCAATCAACAACAGCCCATCTTTGTAGGTAGCTTTGATTTTTTCCTTGTCTACGTTTTCCGGAAGGGTGAAGGAACGGCTGAATTTGTTGTAGCTAAACTCTTTGCGCATGAAATTCTCTGATTTTTCCTCTTGCTCTTCTTTGTGTTCAGAGCTGATTGTCAGAATATTGTCTTTAATCTCGAGGACAAAATCTTCTTTTTTCTTGCCTGGAGCTGCTACTTCAACTACGAACATTCCCTCCGTTTCGCGGATGTTAACGGATGGCGAAATGCTGGCCCCTTCACCTGGAAAAAGCTTAAAATCGCTGAAGAAATCCTCCACCCAGGACCTCAGGTTGGGCGTAAATGCAGGTTGCCAACGGACGATTGACATGGCGTTAGTTTTTGAGTGAAACCATATATTGATTATCAACTCCAAGTTGGGCTTTTTTGAGATGGGAAGAAAATGACATTTATCAGCGCAGGCAATGATAAATGTCATAATGGGTTTTAAAGCGTTCTGGACGAGATTTTTGTTATAAGAGCATAAAGTACGGGTAAATTGTACTTTTTTTGAATAAAGGAGGCTTTGTCAAAAGTGTGAGGTTGTCCGAAAAGTCTTTTGGCGGCTTGCGCCGCCAAATAATATTTTGAGGG
The DNA here is from genome assembly GCA_964527495.1 of uncultured Haliscomenobacter sp. Taxonomy (GTDB): domain Bacteria; phylum Bacteroidota; class Bacteroidia; order Chitinophagales; family Saprospiraceae; genus JADJPL01. The sequence goes on along the minus strand of CAZGOT010000203.1, from coordinate 2,617 downwards.
ATGTCTAAAAAGCCTCCGGCATTTCATTTGATGGCTGACGCTACCAAATGTTATTTTAAATGAACGACGTTTTGCCTCATTTTGCTTTGCAAAATGAGGCAAAACGTCGTTCATTTAAAATTTTCTTTCGCCACCGTAGGCGGCGGAACACCTTATACACAACCCCGAAAGAAAGTTTTGAATGAAAGGGGATATTTTTATACTAGAATTTTCGAGTTATGTGGAATAAACTTGAGCGACAGGCACGCCTAACCGGCCATGAGGCTTCCGTTTTTGCGTTGTGTGGGTCCAGTAACCCAGGTTCTGTATTGTCTGGGTCTGGAGAGGGCTGGATAGTGGAGTGGGATCTGCTCAGACCAGAAATGGGACGCTTGCGCGCCAGAGTAGACCGACAGGTTTTTTCTCTGGTGTGCCTTCCTGGCTCTTCCAGGGTTGTTGCAGGTAATATGGATGGTGGCCTGCATTGGGTTAATCTGGAAGATCCTTCTCTGACCCGCAATATTGCGCACCACCAGAAAGGGACTTTCGCCTTGCTGGTTGTTGGCGATTATTTGTTTAGTGGCGGAGGCGACGGGATAGTAACCCGCTGGTCTATAGCCGAGACTCGCTCAGAAGAGAGTTTACAACTCAGTTATCAGAGTATCCGCGCCCTGGATTATTGTCCGATACGAAAAGAAATTGCCGCAGGGGCCGGGGATGGGAATATTTATCTGCTTGACCCCAGCGACCTCACTGTCCGGCATACTATTTACGGGGCACATCAAAAGACTGTCTTTTCCCTGCGCTATGCGCCTGGTGGGGTGTATTTGCTCAGTGGAGGCCGTGATGCCCATCTGCGGGCCTGGAACTCCAGCGGAGACTGGGGTAAACTCACAGAACAACCTGCCCACTGGTTTACTATCAACGATATAGCATTTCACCCTGCTGAGCCGGTATTTGCCACTGCAAGCAGGGATAAGACCGTCAAAATATGGGATGCTGAAAGTTTTCAACTGCTCCAGGTACTTGACAGCATCCGCTATCAGGGGCATATTAATTCTGTGAACTGTTTGTACTGGGATACCAAAACTGGCTTGCTTGTTTCTGGTAGCGACGATCGGAGCCTGATGCTCTGGAGATAGTGCAGCGTATCAGACTTTGATATATATTTTGTTGCGGAATAGTATCCAGGAACACAGGAAAATCAAGGCAATATGTAACAGGGCAAAACCCAATGAAGCATTGATAGGCTCAAAATACGGTGTGAAAAACGTCTGATATAACCATCCTCTGAAAGTCTGGATTTCTTCCCCGCCAATTTGCCATTTTACTGCCGACATTAGCTTTGCCAGGATTCCGGAAAGCACAAAAGCGAACAGTGCATTGACGCCGAATACTTCGAAGGGCTTTCCCCATTTTTTCCAGCCTTTGACTTCGATCAGCCAAAAAGAGGCTGCCAGGAAAAGCTGGGCTAGGCCGGCGGTATAAAGCACAAAAGAACTTGTCCACAGGCTTTTGTTGATGGGGAAGACGAGGTTCCAGACCTGTCCTGCGATGGCTAGGGCCAACCCGGAGAGGAGTAAACCGCGTACTTTGGTCTTGTTTTGTCGTGAAGACCGCAACCATTCTCCGGTAAGGATACCCAGCAAAGCTGTTCCAACTGCCGGGAGGGTGCTGAGGATACCCTCCGGGTCCCAGGTTCTGGACTGGCTCCATAGATGGCTGGTGCCCAGGATAGTGCGGTCCAGCCATGCTCCCAAGTTGGCTTCTGGTTCCAGATTGGGGGGTATTCCTCCTGGAATGGGTGCGAGGGTCATTAAAGCCCAGTAGCCAAGTAACACAATGGCAACCATGCCAACCTGGAGCCGGGGGGTACTAAGGAGGAACAAAAGGGCAGGCGGAAAAAACACTACGGGCATGCGCTGCAAAACCCCCGGAATACGCAGGGTGCCCAGATGATAATGGTTTAACCCAATACCTATCATACCCACAACGGCAGCTAATGCAGTATAACCAAGCCATTTACGCATGTTTAGCTGCTGTGGCTGTCGAAAACGCTCCTGGTTCAGTACTTCCCGTGCAAAAACAGCGAGGATAACGATACCCAGGAGGATATAGTGAACAATCAGGAGACCTTCCCCTCCTTCATATTTGAATTTGGGAAATGCAGCGAGGAACAGACCCAGCCCAAAAATGACGGCGCCCCGGTACCCGATTTTTTGGTATAGGGAAATGGATGCGTCCCCACGGTCTTTGCGCTTGCCCAAGGCTACAGCAATAGAAACCCCTACAATGAACAAAAAGAAAGGAAAAATCCAGTCGGTAGGCGTACAACCATGCCAGACCGCATGCCGCAGAGGAGGATAGATATAGCCCCAGTCACCAGGGTTGTTTACGAGGATCATCCCCGCAATTGTCAGACCTCGGAATACGTCGAGCGATAAGAGGCGGGAGTTACTTGTTTCCATAAGGTGGTGCAAGAGTAGTGAATAAATTAAGGTGCCACGGAGTTATGTAAAAAGCCTCCGGCTTTTCATTTGGCGGCTTGCGCCGCCAAATTTTATTTTGAATGGACACTATTTTATCTCATTTTGCGAAGCAAAATGAGATAAAATAGTGTCCATTCAAAATTTCCTTT
>CAZGOT010000202.1:0-5529 GCA_964527495.1 uncultured Haliscomenobacter sp. | reverse complement strand
AAAATGACGTCTGTATAAAATTTTATTTCGCCGCCGTAGGCGGAGGAACACTTTTTACACAACCCCTTTTCTTTCACAACCCCACTCAGTAAATAAAACCAAAACCATGGAGCTCGGATTAAAAAACAAAGTCTTCCTCGTAACCGGAGGTGCCAGCGGCATCGGCGAGGGTATCTCCCGTGCCCTCGCCAATGAGGGGGCCATCCCGATAATCGTAGGACGCAACCAGGAAAAAGCGGATCGGTTGCTAGAGGAAATCCAGCAAGGCCATGCCATCACCGAAAGCCTGGGCAGCCCGGAAAGCTGCCGAAGAACTGTCGAATATGCCTTGAAAATTGCAGGGCGCATAGACGGCCTCGTCAACAATGCCGGCGCAAATGACGGGGTTGGACTGGAAAAAGGGAGCCCGGAGCGCTTCCTGGCTTCCCTCGAAACCAACCTGCACCATTACTACTTCCTCGCGCATTATCTCCTCGAAGCACTGAAGGCGAGTAAAGGAAGTATCCTGAATATCAGTTCCAAAACCGCACTCACCGGACAGGGCGGAACCTCTGCCTATGCAGCAGCAAAAGGGGCTCAATTGGCTCTCACCCGCGAATGGGCAGTCGAACTGCTACCCTACGGCATCCGGGTAAATGCGATAGTACCCGCAGAAGTGATGACACCCCTCTACCGCACCTGGCTGGATACCTTCCCCGACCCCGAAGCAAAACTCCAGTCTATCGTCCAGCATATACCCCTCGAAAACCGGATGACCACCTCTGCGGAAATCGCCAATATGGCCCTTTTCCTGCTCTCCGAACGCGCCTCCCATATAACAGGTCAGCACCTGTTCGTGGATGGAGGATATGTACACCTGGACCGCGCCCTCGCGGGCCTAAATACCGAATGATATGCAACGCTTCTGCCTGGCCCTCGACCTCAAAGACGATCCGGAACTTATCGCGGCGTACGAAGCCCACCACCGGGAGGTTTGGCCGGAAATCCTGGCAAGCATCCGGGAGGCTGGTATCCTGGATATGAAAATTTACCGCACTGGCAACCGCCTGTTTATGCTTATGGAAACAAACGACGCTTTCACTTTTGAGGCCAAAGCAGCAAAAGACTCTACAGATCAATATGTTGCGGATTGGGAAGCCCTTATGTGGAAGTATCAACAGGCGCTACCACATGCAACCCCAGGAGAAAAATGGGTGCTGATGAAAAAAATATTTGACCTGCACAGCTAATTCCCTCTGTGAAGGTGATAGAAAAAAAGACAAATCTGTTTATGCACATCGGATTATTCATACCCTGCTATGTGGATCAATTCTACCCCGCAGTGGGTGTATCCACGCTTGCCCTTCTGGAAAGATCGGGCTGTAAAGTTTCCTTTCCGCTCCAGCAGACCTGCTGCGGACAACCTATGGCCAATTCCGGATGTGAACAGGATGCCCTTCCAGTATATCGCCATTTCGCCAAAACTTTCGCCGACTTCGATTATGTTGTCACCCCTTCCGGAAGTTGTGCCTATCATGTGCGCAAGCACTTCGACATAGTGGAACAAACCCCTGCCGTAGCTAAAGTGCGCCAAACAACCCTGGAGCTAAGCGAATTCCTGCTGGATGTCCTCGGTATGGCGGACTTTTCTTCGAGCTACTTTCCCTACAGGGTAGGTATCCATCAAAGCTGTCACGGGCTCCGCGGGCTTAGGCTCGGACAAGCATCGGAACTACAGGGAAGTCAACGGAATAATATCCAGGAACTCCTGCAGACCGTCGGCGGTATAAACCTGGTGACGTTAAACCGGAAGGATGAGTGTTGTGGCTTTGGGGGCACTTTTTCGGTCACAGAAACCAGCGTATCCGTAAAAATGGGTAAAGACCGTATCGGTGACCATATTGCCAATGGTGCAGAGATCGTCACTGCAGGCGATATGTCCTGCCTGATGCACCTGGAGGGGATTATCCGCAGGCAGCAACTGCCGATCCGCGTACTGCATTATGCGCAGATCTTAAACCCATAAAATGCAGACAGAAAGTACATTTTCAACAGGTAGTAAAAGGCTAAAACGTGCTTTTTTATTGAAAAAACAAGTCAAATGAGCCAACACGCACAAAAAGCGGCAATATTTATCCAGGACGAGGCCCGTACCGACTGGCACGACCAGGCTCTTTGGTTTATACGGACCAAGCGCGATAAAGCTGCTGCAACAATCCCGGAATGGGAGCAGCTTCGCGAACTGGCTTCGGAGATAAAAGACCACGTACTTTCCAATCTGGACGTCCTGCTGGAACAGTTTTCTGCACACGCGAGCGCAAATGGGGTAAAAGTCCACTGGGCGCGGGATGCCCGTGAACACAACGAGATCGTCCTGAATATCCTTCAGCAACATGGATTCCATAAGCTCGTGAAGTCCAAATCCATGCTGACGGAAGAGTGTGGGTTAAATCCTTTCCTCGAAGCCCAAGGTATCGAAGTGATAGATACCGACCTGGGAGAACGGATCATCCAGATGCGTGAGGAGCCCCCCAGTCATATCGTATTGCCCGCTATCCATATCAAAAAAGAAGAGGTCGGGGAGTTGTTTCACGAAAAACTGGGTACCCCCGAAGGACTCAGTGATCCGGTAGCCCTCACAGAGGCGGCCAGGCACCATTTGCGCGGCTACTTTCTCCAAGACGCTGCTGCCCTTACCGGAGTAAATTTTGGCATAGCCGAAACGGGCGGTGTGGTGGTGTGTACCAATGAAGGTAATGCCGATATGGGCGTACACAGCGCCCGTGTACAAATCCATTGCATGGGCATCGAAAAAATCATCCCCAGGGCGTCCGATCTCGGGGTCTTTATCCGGTTGTTGGCGCGCAGCGGCACAGGGCAGCCCTCTACGGTCTATACAGCCCATCACCATAGGCCGGGGCCGGGAAGGGAAATGCACATCGTCGTGGTGGACAATGGCAGGACGGAACAACTGGGACGCAAAGATTTTCGCAACTCCCTGAAATGCATCCGCTGTGGGGCCTGTATGAATACCTGCCCCATCTATCGCAGAAGTGGCGGGCATAGTTATGACACGACCATACCGGGCCCGATAGGTTCTATTCTCACCCCGGGCATAGATCTCAAAAAAAATGCAGACCTGCCTTTTGCCTCCACACTTTGCGGATCCTGTTCAGACGTATGCCCGGTCAAAATCAATATCCACGAACAATTGTACCGATGGCGGCAGGTCATCGCCGAAGCCGGTATTTTACCCGCGTCTAAAACAATGGGAATGAAAGCGGCGGCGGCAGTATTCGCCAGGCCCTCGATGTATAGTACCAGTGGAAAAATCGCACGCGCTGCGCTCCGGCTTTTGCCTGACTGGGCCGTGTATAACCGCCTGAACGAATGGGGTAAGCATAGAGAACTTCCAGATGCCCCGGCAGAAGGATTCCGGGATTGGTACCTCAAAAACAAAAAGCCATGAGCAGTTCAAAAGAAGAAATCCTGGACCGCATCCGCCATCGGAAGCCCGCCCTGGTGGGCCTACCGGATACCCAGGGCCTGCATAGCTACATTACAGATGCCCTGGCAGCATTCAAAACCACCCTGGAGCAAATCGGAGCAGATTGGGTAGATTTTACGGACATCGCCAATCCCGGGGAATGGCTCGAAAACCACTATGGCAAAAACGTGCGGATTGTTAGCCTGGACAATGCCTTTGGGCCGGGCAATGTGGCGATTGCCCCGGATACGCCGCTGGAAGTACTGAATACCATCGAAGTCGCCATAATCCCGGGCAAGCTGGGGGTAGCCGAAAATGGTGGGGTGTGGCTCGACGACACCATGCTGCCCCACCGCATCCTACCCTTCATCGCCCAGCATCTGGTACTAACCCTGTCTGCTGACCAGGTCGTACCAGATTTGCACGAAGCCTACCGGAGGATATCGGTTGCGGAAAGCGGGTTCGGCATCTTTATCGCTGGCCCTTCCAAAACTGCCGATATCGAACAGGCACTAGTCAAAGGGGCACAAGGGCCAAGGACGGCTATGGTGGTAGTGAAACCTAATAGACCCTAAAATTAATATGACGAAGGGATACTGGATTAATAAATAGCACCTTTTAAACAAACAAATTTCTGCTTCCCAGGCCTTAACTGCGCCTGATGGAACTGGATTTTTATTGACTTCAAATTATTTTTTGTACTGATTGATCACTTTAAATGCAGGAGTTATGAAAACGAGTTCTACAATTCTGCACAGCTTTCTTGCCAGGCCTTGGCCGGGGAAAGTATCTGCATTACTTTTGGCCGTGCTGTTTTCGCTTCCCAACACACTTTGCGCGCAATCCACGCTCGGAGCGATCGAAGGGAAAGTCGTTGATGGCAAAGGTGAACCACTCATCGGGGTAAGTATCCTTGTGGTGGATCAAAATACCAACCTCAATAGAGGAGCAGTTTCTGATGACGATGGAAATTACAAGGTTCGGGCACTGCCCAATGGTACGTACAAATTGATTGCCTCTTATGTGGGATATCAATCCGTAGAACAGCAAAATGTGGTGCTGCAGATAGGACAAATCCTCCGCTTGGATTTTTCCCTCAACGAAGATGTACTTGGGTTGCAGGAAGTGTTAATTGTAGCTAATGCTGAAGCAGTCGAAATGCGGCAAACTTCCATAGCCACCCCAATTTCCAAGCAACAGATCGAATATCTCCCGGTTTTTTCCAGGAATATCCTTTCGCTTGGCCAGTTGGCACCTGGTGCACGTTCTTTTGATGGTAACGCAGCGGATTTCAATAGTGGGTCGTCAGCGCCAGGAGTACAATCTGCCACAGGTGCCGTATTTGGCCAGTACTTCATCGATGGTCTGAATACCAAAGGCCGAACGGCCGGATCTTCGATTACCGGTAACGTTCAGGATGTGTGGCTGAGCCAACTGGCCGTAGAGGAAATCCGCTTCATCACCAATGGCTATGATGCGCAGTACGAAGGGGGAACGGAAGTTACCGTTGTAGAAACAAAACGCGGTACAAATAATTTCGAAGCCCAGGCCTTCATAAATGGTTATCAGGATTGGATGCGCGCACAGGGGCCTTTGGAAGAAACCAAACCAAAAGATTTCTACCGCTACCAGTCCGGCTTTTTCGTTGGTGGCCCCCTGATTAAAGACAAGCTGTTCTTTGCAAGTTCTTATGAACGCAACGATGAGATCCAGCCTCTGGCTTTTGTGATACCCAACGATCCATTGTTTTCCAAGTACGAGCGCCAGTACAATAACCCTGTCGGCTACACGCTATGGTCTACAAAACTCACTGCCCAGCTCAACTCGGCAAATACCGTTGACCTTTCCTGGTTTGCCCGTCGCGATGACCACGATGTGGTGCTTCCAGGTGCAAACACTCGCTTTTGGGGCTGGACACAGGATCAAAAGACCGATATCCTCTCTCTACGCTATCGGTATACACCACAGAGCAACATCTCCAATGAGTTGATCGCCTCCTACCGTTTTAACCAGTGGTTGACGACTTCCCTGAGCAACGATCCGCTCAAACTCTATAGCAATTA
>CAZGOT010000201.1:0-5563 GCA_964527495.1 uncultured Haliscomenobacter sp. | reverse complement strand
TCCGTAAGAGGAATTGAGACCGACTCCCCGCCATCAGTGCTGTCGTAGTGCTGTTTATAGGTCAGCCAGGTTAGGCCAGCTCCCAGCATAGCCCCCAGCAATTGAGCAGCCCAATATCCAGGGACCAGTGCCCAGTCAAATTTGCCGGTCAGGGCGAGTGCAAGGGTTACGGCAGGGTTCAAATGGGCACCACTGGTTCCGGCAGTGATAAAAACCCCGGTGAAAACAGCCATAGCCCAGCCCACTGTAATGACAATCCAGCCGGAATTAGCGCCCGTGGTATGTTTTAATGCTACATTGGCAACAACGCCGGTGCCTAGTAAAATGAGGATGGCAGTGCCGATAAGTTCGGCGGCAAAAGGTGTCATATTTAATAAGGTTTTGGTTGCAGTGTATTTCCATATTGCTCCTGAAATGCCTCCAGGATGCTGCTTTCCCATTCAGGTGATTTATTCAGCTCTTCGCGAAGGATAGCGGCAGTCCTTTTGGCCACTGCGCATGCAGCAACAGTATCCAGATAAAGCAAGCGGGTGCGCCTTCCGAGAATATCTTCAAGGGTCTGGGCCATTTCCATCCTTATGGCGTGTCGGACGGTGGCTTCTGTGTAGGGAAAGTCCGGGTGTAACAGGATATCTGATCCTGCTAAATCAACGGGTATCTCTGGACGGGAAATCTGAATTTTGCGGGTAAGACAGGGTCGGGAAGGCAATCCTGCCCCTTTTGCGGCTTTTTGCACTGCTTCTTCCGCCATTTTGCGGTAAGTGGTCCACTTTCCCCCGGTAATCGTAAGCAAACCGGAGGGAGAGCTTAGGATGACGTGGTCCCGCAACAAACTGGCACTTGAGCGCCCTGTTCCCCGGCGCACCAACGGCCGAAGTCCGGCAAACGCAGCCTGAATTTCATCGCGATTGACCTGAGACCTGGAATAGCGGTTGAAATTCTGGAGAATAAATCCGATCTCTTCTTCCGTTGGTATGGGATCTTCCTGGGGCTTTTCTATTGGCGCATCTGTGGTTCCAAGCAGGATTTTACCCATCCAGGGTACGGCGAATAAGACCCTGCCGTCACTTGTCCTGGGGATAATCATCGCATGCCCGCCAGGAAATTTGCTTCCATCCGCAACGATATGCGCCCCCTGTGAGGCCGTAATCACTGGCTGATGCCCCGGCTGGTCTTTTGCCAGAAGGGTATCCGCGAATACGCCTGTGGCATTGATAATGGCTTTTGCCTGGAGGGTGTAGCTTTTGTTTTCGAGGAGGTCAAGGGCGGTTAACCCGCAAATTTTGCCTTTTTCGTAGATAAAGGACTGGACTTCTGCATAGTTGAGCAGTACCCCTCCATGTGCCCATGCTGTATGTGCCAGGGCAATGCATACGCCGCTGTCGTCAAACTGACCGTCGAAGTACATCACCCCGCCTACGAGATTTTGGGGCTCGATAAATGGAAGCCGCTGTAGTACCTCCTCGCGGCTAAGCCTTTGGGTTGCTCCAAGGCTTTTTTTACCTGAAAGAAAATCGTACATCTTTAGTCCTGCCCAAAAATACCAAAGCTGCCAGGTGCGGTAAACAGGCAGGATGAAGGGGAGTTTGTGCGCCAGCAAAGCAGCATTTTGAAGGAAAAACCATCGCTCGTGCAAAGCAGAGGCAACCAGGCGGAGATTGCCCTGTTCCAGGTAGCGGACCCCTCCATGGATCAGCTTGGTGGACCGACTGGAGGTTCCTTTTCCAAAATCTGCCTTTTCGAGTAACAATGTGCGGTAGCCCCGCGCTGCAGCGTCCAGTGCTGCGCCCAGTCCGGTGGCTCCGCCACCAATGATAATGATGTCCCAAACCGGTATCTCCGAAAGTGCGCGGAGGTTTTCCGACCTTTTCATGAATAGATGGGATAAGTGATGACAGCTTCTTGGTAAAGATATTGCATTTTTTTAGTTTTGCAGGCTATGAGGTTGAAAAGCATCGAAATTAAAGGATTTAAAAGTTTCGCGAACCAAACGGTCATCCACTTTAATGAGGATGTCATTGGCATCGTTGGCCCTAATGGTTCTGGAAAATCCAATATCGTGGATGCCATCCGATGGGTATTGGGAGAACAGAGTAGCCGTGAACTGCGTCTGGACCAAATGCTTAGTGTCATTTTTAATGGAGCACGTAAGCGCAAAGCTGCAGGTCTGGCCCAGGTTTCCCTTACTTTCGAAAATACGCGCAACCTGCTTCCAACCGATTTCAGTACGGTCACCATTAGCCGCTTACTTTACCGAACAGGAGAAAGCGAATATCGCCTGAATGGGGTGCCATGCCGCTTGCGCGATATTACCTCGCTATTTCTGGACACCGGGATAGGTTCCAATTCTTATGCGATTATCGCCCTTGGCATGGTGGACGATATACTGGAGGATAAAGAAGATGCCAGAAGGCGCATGTTCGAACAGGCTGCAGGTGTGGCAAAATATAAACTCCGCAAACGCGAAACGCTCAGTAAACTCAAAAGCGCCGTCGAGGATCTGGAAAGGGTAGAGGACCTGCTGCACGAAATAGGAAATAACCTCAAAACGCTTGAAAAACAAGCTAAAAGGACTAAAAAGTACTTTGAACTGCGCGAGCAGTATAAAAATCTGAGCATCAATCTAGCCCTCCTCAAGGTCTCCTCTCTTAAAGAAAGCCATAAGTCCCTGCAACTTCAGATAGAAAAAGGCCAGGATGAGTACCGCGCGCTTGATATCCAGGCCCGCCAACTGGAAGCGCGTATCGAAAAAGAACAAAAAACCCATCTCGATAAAGAAAAAAACCTCTCCGAACAGCAGCGTGCGCTCAATACGCTTACAGGCAATATCCGCAACATGGAAAATGACCGGAATATCCTCCGGCAAAAACAACAATTCCTGGAGCAGGGCATGACCCGTATTGACCAAGAACGCAAAAGTGCTGAACAACGCCTCCAGCAACTTCAAGAGGAAATCGAACACTATCGCAGCGAATGTAATCTGGAAAAACGGGTAGAAGCCCGCCTCGAACAAGAGCTTGAACAAGCTGAAGCCGCCCTGGCGGCCATTCGCGAAAATCATAGTGCTGCCAGGTCTTCGCTGGATGAAGTCGTCCAGGAACAACAACTGGCAGAAAAAGCACTCTTTGAGCTGGAAAAGCAAAAAGCGGTGGACAGTAACCAAATCGCTAACCTGGAAAATGAACTTACCCGCAGGGAAACAGAACTGGAACAACGGCGGAATGCCGTCGAGGAAATAAAAACCCGGATTGAAGCCTGGTCCGAAAAAGAGAGTGAGGCGCAAAAAGCTGTTGCGGAGCTCGAAGCAGAGGAACTTTTGCGACAGGAATCCCTGCGCATCGCGGAAACTGACCTCGAAGGCCTGAATAAACAGCTTGCCCGGGTGCGCAGGGAACTCGATGCCGCGCAAAATGAGTTTAAACTCACCAAAAGCATGGTCGAAAACCTCGAAGGTTTTCCGGAGAGTATCCGTTTTTTGAGCAGCCAGAAAGAATGGAAAAAAAAGGCCAACCTTTTTTCCGATCTCATTTATGTGGATAAAGAATACCGGGTCGCAATTGAAAATTTCTTAGAACCCTATTTGAATTATTACGTCGTAGAAAAACTGGAAGATGCCTACCAGGCAGTCCAGTTGCTAAGCAGAAGCCAGCAGGGTAAAGCCAATTTCTTTATCCTGGATGCTTTCCAGTCCTACGAAACGCCAATGACGCTCCTTCCAGGTGCATTGCGTGCAGTAGATCTCGTCCAAACCGATATCGCCTATGCAAACTTGTGTCACCACCTGTTGCAAAATGTGCTGATCACCGAATCCGAAGATGGGGGAAGAGACCTTCCGGATGGAGATTACACCATTTTGTCCAAAAGTGGGGCTTTAGTAAAAAGCAGATATGCTATCTCAGGGGGGTCGGTGGGCCTTTTTGAAGGAAAAAAGATCGGAAGGAAAAAAAACCTGGAAGTACTGGAAAAATCCATCCAGCGCCTGGGGAAATCCGAACAGGAGCTCGCATTGAAGGCCACACAGGTTCAGGAACGTATCAGGAACCTCAAAACACAGGGCCGCGGGCAACTTATCCAGCAGGAAAAAGACCGGCTCAATAAATACCTTGCGGAAAAAATTTCCCTGGAAACAACTTTTGCGAATTATGAAAAGCTCATCCAGGAAGTAGGGGAGAAGCGTCAGGAACTGCAGATAGCCATCCAAACGCTCCAGACAGGCGTTTCGGGGATCGAGGCCGGGCTGCGTGAGCGCTTACAGGCACTCGAAGCTGCTAAATCCAGGATCAGTCAATCGGATGAGCGTTATCGCAAAATCGCCGGGGAGCTTAGTCAGGCATCAGCAGCTTACAATGATAAAAATATCCAGTTTATCCGGCAGCAGAATAAGGTTTCCGCCCTGCAAAGAGAACTGCATTTCCGGGAAAAACAATTTTCAGAAGCTCAAATTGCGCTGGAAAACGGGCAGAAAACGTTGCAAACAAATACCTCCGAACTGGAGCTGATTTTTGACCAAATAGAAACCCTGGAAAAAAATCTGCAGGAAGGATATGAAAAGCGACGGGATAAAGAAAGTCAGCTCTCCGAAGCAGAACAAGTGTATTTCCAGGCGCGCAGTGGTATTTCGGAAATGGAGGACCTGCTGCGCAAAAATAACCGCCAGGCTCAAGACCTGCAGTCCTCGGTCAATGTGCTGAAAGATAAATTCAACGATGTAAAATTTGAGATCAGCTCTATCGCCCAGCGCCTGCGGATCGAGTTTGAAGTAGGTATCAACGATATCCTCCAGCAAGAACCCGATACCAATATGCCTGCTGATCAGCTTCAGGCGGAAGTGGAGGGCTTAAAAAAGAAACTCGACAATTATGGCGAGATCAACCCATTGGCCGTGGAGGCTTATGATGAAATGAAGCTCCGCTTTGACAGTATCGAAACCCAGCGCAACGATATCCTTCAAGCCAAAAGCGATCTGGAAAAGACCATGAAGGAAATCGAAGAAACGGCTACCGCTCAATTCCTTAATGCCTTCGAACAAGCCAGGATTTATTTTATTGACGTTTTCCGTAGTCTGTTTACCGAAAATGACAACTGTGACCTCGTACTTCTGAACCCCGAAAACCCGCTTGAATCCAAAATCGAAATCGTAGCCAAACCCAAAGGAAAGCGCCCCCAGACGATCAGCCAGCTTTCAGGAGGAGAGAAAACCCTCACCGCTATCGCCTTGCTCTTTGCCTTATACCTGCTCAAACCAGCTCCGTTCTGCATCTTCGACGAAGTAGACGCACCGCTGGACGATGCCAATATTTCCAAGTTCAACCGCATCATCCAGAAATTCTCCAAAGATTCCCAATTTATCATCATTACCCATAATAAACTCACTATGGCCGCCGTGAACACGATCTACGGTGTCTATATGGCCGAACAAGGCGTCTCCGGAGTGACTCCCGTCAATTTTAAAGATTATGAATTCACTCCTGTGCTTCAGACCGGAAGCACAGAATAAGGATTCCGCCGCCTTCGGTGGCGAAATAAAATAACATGGGGTTGTGTAAAAAGCCCCCGGCTTTTC
>CAZGOT010000200.1:0-5566 GCA_964527495.1 uncultured Haliscomenobacter sp. | reverse complement strand
GCGGTACGGTGAGCTTGGCTTTTTGCTGTTTGAATAGCTGCAAAGCCAGGCGCGCAGCAACTTCTGCTTCTTTTTGCCCATCCTGGGCAATGCCTTCCGGCGTGAAATATTTGGGTACAAAGTGGGTATCAAAATCCCCGGAGACGAAAGCGGGGTGCTGGCAGACAAATTTGCCGAAGGGCAGGGTTGTAGCGACACCTTCGATCCGGTACATGGCGATGGCTTCCAGCATTTTGCTAATCGCAGCCTCGCGGGTAATGCCGAACGTACAAAGTTTGGCGATCATAGGATCGTAGTAGATGGGAATATCCATACCTTCTTCAAAACCATCATCCAGACGGATATTTTCCCCTGTTGGTTTTTGATATACTTCAAGTTTGCCGACACTGGGCAGGAAATTATTCATGGGATCTTCGGCATAAACGCGCAATTCCAGCGCATGCCCGTTAATGGTCAGGTCTTCCTGCCGGAAGGCGAGTGCTTCGCCCCTGGCAATCCGGATTTGCTGTTCGACCAGATCTAATCCGGTTATCATTTCTGTTACGGGGTGTTCAACCTGGAGGCGGGTATTCATCTCGAGGAAATAAAAATGGAGGTCTTTATCCACCAGGAACTCAACGGTTCCGGCACCCAGATAATTTGCGGCTCGTGCCACCTTTACGGCGGCCTCGCCCATGGCCTGGCGCACCTGAGGGGTCAATACTGCGGAGGGAGCTTCTTCGACGACCTTCTGGTGCCTGCGCTGGATGCTGCACTCCCGCTCAAAAAGGTACACGATATTGCCGTGGCTGTCGGCAAGGACCTGGATTTCAATATGCCGGGGGGAGTTGATGTATTTTTCGATAAAAACGGATCCATCGCCAAAGGCAGATGTCGCTTCGCTGATCGCTCTGGCCATTTGTTCTTTGAGCTCCTCTTCGCTATAAACGATGCGCATACCTTTGCCCCCTCCGCCTGCCGAGGCTTTAATCAGGATTGGGTATCCGACCTGCTGGGCGATTTCGTGGGCTTCCTTTTCATCGGAAACAGAATGATCAACCCCTGGCACCATAGGGATGCCATAGTGTTTGACGGCCTCTTTGGCTGCGAGTTTGCTGCCCATTATTTCAATCGAAAAGGCACTTGGACCGATAAAAGTCAGGTTATTGGCCTCGCACAGTTCTGCAAAGCCACTGTTCTCACTGAGAAACCCATATCCAGGATGGATGGCATCGGCTCCATGGTGCAATGCCGTTTCAATAATTTTTTCTGCCCTTAGATAGGATTGTCCTGAGGGGGGCGGGCCGATTAGCACGGCTTCATCGGCAAATCGGACATGGGGAGCGTTGCGGTCGGCTTCAGAATAAATGGCAAGTACCGGAATTCCCATTTTTTTTGCGGTACGCATAATGCGCAAGGCAATTTCTCCGCGGTTTGCAACAAGTATTTTTTTCATCTATAGAAATTTTCGCATTTTTGGCCATCCCTTGTGCAGGTAAAGGTGTTTATCAGGGAAATGGGTGGTAAAGGCTGCTCCCTGGGGTTGTGTAAAAAGTATTTCGCCGCCGAAGACGGCGAAATAAAATTTTAAATTAACGACGTTTTGCCTCATTTTGCAAAGCAAGATGAGGCAAAATGATGTCTATTCAAAATAATTATTGCCGGCGCAAGCCGCCAAAAGACGGCCTCTGGCCTTTTTACACAACATCAAAATATGCTCTTTTTCCAAAACCCGGCACCTTGCTCTGCTTATACGGACAAATATAGCTAAGCAGACGATGTAAAAATATTTTCAGCACGGGTATTTCAAAACAGGATCTGGTGCATTATCCGGTTTCTGGTTTAACGCCACGGTGATTCTGTCAATACGGGATTTCTGTGGGCAGCTAAGGCAAAGAATATGAGCAAGTCAATTGTTGAGCTTAGGGTGGAAGGGATGGACTGTGCAAACTGTGCAGCGGGGATTACCCGTTACCTTGAGCGCAAGGGGTTGCAAGAAGTGTACGTCAACTTTCAAACCAGCGAAGTGCGATACAAGGAAAGTCCTGGTCAAATCGGGGTGGAGGAGGTCAAGAAAGGGATTGAAAAACTGGGCTACCGGGTCGTAGAGCCTGAAAAATCCCAGCCCTGGTTGACCCTGGAGCGCAAACTCCTGTTTTCCGCCATATTTACCCTGCCACTGCTGCTGAATCATCTTGCCATGATGGTAGGCGCCCATATTGCCTGGTTACATGCACCGCTCACACAGCTTATTTTCTGTCTGCCTGTTTTCGTTTTAGGGTTTGTCCACTTTGGACTAAGTGCCTGGAGGTCCCTTCGCGTTGGCGTGCCCAATATGGATGTACTCATTTTTATTGGAGGCGTTTCGGCCTTTCTATACAGCACTACCGGGATATTGCTGCAAGAGGAAAATTATATATTCTTCGAAACAAGTGCGACTATCTTTACCCTGGTATTGCTGGGCAACTGGATCGAGCATCGGGCCGTTGGCCGCACCACGGTGGCGATAGAGGAATTGTCCAGGCTTCAGGTACAGCATGCACGGCGTATCCTGCCTTCCGGCACTTTGGTGAAGACGGCCTGGGAGGAAATCGAAATAGGTTTTATCCTGCAGGTCAATGAAGGGGATAAAATACCTGCCGACGGACGCATCCTCAAAGGAATGCTATTGCTCGATGAGTCTATGCTGACCGGGGAAAGTTTGCCAGTTGAAAAAGAAACGGGCCAGGAAATCATTGGTGGTTCGATGATTCTGAGCGGAAATGCACAAATGGAAGTAACAGCGGTAGGGCAAAATTCGCTCCTGGGGCAAATGATCGAACTGGTGAAAACTGCCCAGAACGACAAGCCGGCAATTCAGCGACTGGCAGACCGCATCAGCGCCGTTTTTGTGCCAGTGGTACTTGGAATAGCGGTATTGACTTTTCTGCTTAACCATTACGCTTTTGATGTTTCTTTCCAAAAGTCGCTGATGAACGCAATTGCCGTGCTGGTGATTTCCTGCCCCTGTGCCATGGGCCTCGCCACTCCCACGGCAGTGATGGTAGGGGTTGGCCGCCTTGCAAAAAACGGGGTGTTGATTAAAGGTGGGCAAACCCTTGAAATTTTTGCAAACATCCAACGGATAGTATTTGATAAGACAGGCACCCTAACAACAGGGCAGTTTGAAATCCAGGATATCATTTATCATACCTCGGAGCATGCCCGCGTAAATTCCCTGGTGTACTTTTTGGAAAAGCATTCTTCCCATCCAATCGCCCAGTCATTGGTGGCAGCTCTTGAACATAAGCAAAGCGGGGTGCCGCTGGAACCTCTCGAGGTAATAGAGGAGAAAGGTATTGGGGTATGTGCTCAGGATCAGGAGGGAAACCGATATAAAGTGGGATCCCGGAGAGTATATGCTGATCCGACTGGAGAAAGCTCGCCTGCTTCTGTATTTTTGACCCGCAATGACCAGTTGCTTGCCGAATTTTTTCTGGAAGATGAAATCAAGGAGGAGGCTCCGGAGGTTGTGCGCTTGCTTTGCCAGGAGGGGGTGGAGCCAGTAATCATCAGTGGTGACCACCGGGATAAGACTGCACGGGTGGCCACTTTATTGGGTATCCATGATTTCCATTCGGAGCAGCTGCCGGAGGAAAAGCTGGAGCGCATTGCCCAATATGCCAGAGAAAAGGCTACGGCAATGGTGGGTGATGGTATCAATGATGCTCCTGCGCTTGCAAAGGCTACCATCGGGATTTCGCTGAGCAATGCCTCGCAGGCGGCGATGCAATCTGCCCAGATAATCCTGCTAAACGGTCGCCTGGATTATTTGCCCAAGGCTCTGGCAATCTGCCGTCAGACCGTTCGTACAATCCGGCAAAGCCTTGGCTGGGCATTTGCCTATAATCTGGTCGCGATTCCCATTGCGGCCGTTGGCCTGCTCAATCCAATGTGGGGCGCTTTGTTCATGGCCTTTTCTGATGTAGTAGTGATTGGCAACGCTATTTGGTTGCAAAAGCGGTTTATTCCTGGCGTCGGCAAAGGATAGAAAATCATTTTTTCAGGAGGGGCATCCATCCATTTTACAAGAACCAGAAACAAAATTTATATGGCGAAATCAGAAAAAAATATCCATGTCCGGGTTGGACTGGATCCCGAAAACCGGCCTGTACAAATCCAGTGGTCCGCAGAAGACGACCCCCGGGGGGTACAATGGCAGGATTCTAAAGCGATGCTACTTTCCCTCTTTGACAGGGAAACCCTGGAAACGCTGAAGATAGATCTCTGGACTAAGGATATGCAGGTGATGGAAATGGACAGGTTCTTTTTTCAGACACTGCGTAGCTTGGCAGATACCTATTTTAAGGCTACCCAAAACAATCAACTTGCCGCAGATTTTCAGCGGTTTGTGCAGTATTTTGGGGAGCAGACGGAGATTATTCCAAAAAAATAAAAAAAAACGGGCGTTGCTTTTATTTTTTTTCTAAATTTGCCGCCCGGTGAGCGCACTTGGAGCAGCTCCCTCCAACCCCCCCAGGGCGGAAACGCAGCAAGGGTACGAGGTCGAGCGCCCGTTGTGCGTCTCACCTTATTTTTTTCAGTATATCCCTGTAAAAGAGTCAGTTTCATTCCTGCCAGTCATCTGTTCTGAAGGGCTCCGCAGGAAATCCTTCCAGATTAAATAAGTTGGCACTCACCGGGCTTTCTGCCCATGCATACCGCACCGCTATTGGTGCTGGTACCTGTTTGGAGCTTAGAATAACCTGCGTGCCCTCAATCTTAGCCTCTGCCCAGTAGAATTTTTTATCTGCTCCGGCAACAGCAAAATGTTGCAAGGCTCCGCCCCTGGCAACAAGCCCCCCTCCATTGCGGTCAAATTCCAGGATGATCTGGCTCCCCTGAATGCGTTGTGCAACAAGTCTTGGCCCTGCGGTAACCCCTTCCTGCTGGCCATACACCATGCGCAATGCTTCCCCTGCCAAACGCTCGCCTACCTCCTTTTTTTGTTTGGGATGGATATCATTAGGGTCGCCAACATCAATGGTAACGGCCATGGCGGTCTGGGGAAGGGCCAGTGTCATCGCCTGGGCTTCCCGGAGCAGGGCCCAGTTGCTGGGAGCCGGTTCCGTCCGGAGTTTGCCATAAGAGGAGAGTTGCACAAAAAGGAAAGGAAAATCTCCCTGTCCCCATCGGTTGCGCCAATCCTGGATCATAGTTGGGAATAAGGTCCGGTATTCCATAGCCCGGTCAGCATTGCTTTCGCCCTGATACCAGATTGCACCCCGGATGGAGAGCGGCAGCAGTGGGGCAATCATAGCATTGTACAGGACACCTGGTTGTACCTGCATGGGGCCAGGGCCTGTATCTACTTGTTCCAGAGAGGCAAACCATTGGAAGCGGGCTTTGCCAGTCAGGGGTATAGAACGGAATTGAACGACCAGACGGAATTTGTCGGGTTGATCGGCGAGGCCACCTCCTCCAGCGTTGTCCTGTACGCGTATGGCAAGGATGTTTTTTCCTTTGCGCAGAAGCCCTTTCGGGACCACATACTGCCGGGGTACATTCCATTGGCTGTCACTACCTATCCATTTTCCGTTCAGGTAGG
>CAZGOT010000199.1:3812-5581 GCA_964527495.1 uncultured Haliscomenobacter sp. | reverse complement strand
GCCGCTCCCGTACACCGGATATTATGGGCGATGCAGCCTTCTATATCCTGAGCCGCGATAGCCGTAAGTGTACCGGCAATTTCTTTGTGGATGAAAATGTCCTGCTGGAAGAAGGTATCAGCGATTTTTCTTCCTATGCCGTTGACCCAAGCCAAGACCTGCAAATGGATCTTTTTGTGGAGTAGTGGATTACCTGATTGTCGGTTCGGGCCTGACAGGAGCAGTGATCGCAAGGTTGCTTAGCGATAAGGGATACCACTGCCCGGTCCTGGAAACGCGTTCTCATAGCGGGGGAAATGTGTATGACCATGTACATTCCTCTGGCATCCGCGTACATACTTATGGACCGCATTATTTTCGCACTTCTTCCCGTAAAATATGGGAATTTGTGCAGCGTTTTGCCGCTTTCCATCCTTATGAGGCAAGGGTACTGACTAATTCCATGGACGGGCCGGTACCCTGGCCTCCGGGTAGGGATCTGGTGGAAAGGATAGCGGGTAAAAACTGGAAGCCCGGCTTTTCCGGTAAACCTGCAAATTTTGAGGAACAAGCACTGTCTAAAATGCCGCTGCCGGTATATGAGCACTTCGTGAGGGGATATACGGAAAAGCAGTGGGGTTCACAGGCACATACCTTATCTGCCGCCCTGGCACATCGTTTTGAAATCCGGGCAGATAACGATCCGCGTCTGTCGCCCAGGGCAAAGTACCAGGGATTGCCAGCTAACGGATATGCGGCCTTTATGCAGAATATGCTTTCTGGAATAGAGGTCCTGCACGGAGTGGACTACCTGCAGCACCGATCGGCCTTTTCCCCGAAAAAAATGGTGATTTTCACCGGACCTATTGACGCGTTTTTCGACTTTCGGTTCGGACCACTGCATTATCGCGGCCAGCAGCGCCGCGAAATCTGGATACCCGGATTGGACCGGTACCAGACAGGGGTGCAGGTCAATGAACCGGATCCCGCAATAGCCCATGTACGCACCCTGGAGTGGAAATACCTCCTGCCTCCAGAAGAGTCCGCGAAAATCCACGGAACACTCCTAACCAGGGAAACACCTTTTACGCCCAACGATCCCAACCATTTTGAATACCCTTTTCCCGATCCGGCGAATCAGCAGCGGTATAAAAAATACCGTGCCCTGGCGCAAAAGCTGCCTAATACGCTCATCTGCGGTAGGTTGGGAGAGTATCGCTACCTGGATATGGATCAGGCTATTGCACGGGCAATACACCTCGCCGCCGACATTCAATAACCCTTTTCTGTAGGTGATTGATGAATGTCATTGTGTTTCCTATTCCTTTCGTTTATATTACGCATAGTTATGAGTTAATATATCGCATGGTCGAAAAGAGGATTTTCCTGGCTTTTGGGTACACAAAACAAGGTTTCCGGATTCTTTTCACTTCAATGTACAACTATGGAAGGGAAGCATTGGTCAAAGGATGTTCAGCACAGACAGCACCTGGAGTGGCTGTCTAAACTCGATTTTTACCGGGAGCAAATTGCGATTATCCAAAATGAGCTGAAACAGGTCGTCCAGGAACACCCGCAATTGCTTTCCATTATCGAGCATGTGGAGGAATACAAGGCAATCCTAATCCGCAAAAAAATCCATCTGGAACACTTGCGACAAAAAATTCAGGAGGAGCAGGAAAAACTGCTTTCCAGTGGGCAGGAAGTAAGCGATCAGGAGTCCTATTTGGTACTTTCAAAAGACCTTCAGGATTTTTTTGATGAAATAGAATCCCTAAAACCCACTTTCC
>CAZGOT010000199.1:0-3802 GCA_964527495.1 uncultured Haliscomenobacter sp. | reverse complement strand
GCGGCTTGCGCCGCCAAATAATGATTTGAGGGCTGTTTTCACTGATTTTGCGAAGCAAAATCAGTGAAAACAGCCCTCAAAATATTCTATAAGGCAGGCCCTATTTATCCTGCTTTGCAAATACCTTCCGCAACAATTCGCTGCTGCGGGCTGATACATCTGTACGGATTTTACCCTCTTTTACCTCGACGAGTTGGAACAGGCCCTCCAGGGCTTTATTGGTGACATAATCGTCGAGTTCGGTATTCACCTTTGTCACAAGCGGGATTTTGTTGTAGGCGGTGACGGCATCGCGCCAGTACTGCCTCGCTTTGACTTCATCCAGTGATGCGGCGATGACGGGCTTGAACGCCGTGATGAGCTGTTGGGAGGTAGTATTGCGCAAATACTGGGTAGCGGCATTTTTTTCGCCCATCAATATGGCGAGGGCATCCTGAAAGCTAAGCCCGGAAATAGCATTTACAAAAATCGGTTTTGCTTTCGCTGCCGCAAGTTCCGCTGCCCGGTTGAGCCGTAGGATAAGCTCCTGTTCGACATTGGCAAAGCCGGGCACAGCTTTGAGTTTGGCTGTTACTTTCTGGGCTTCCTCTGGCAGGAGCACTTTGTACACGCTTTCATAATACCCGTTTTCTTTTGCGAGAAAAGCTACTGCTTCTTCCGCACCAATCTGCAAAGCCTCTTTCAGCGCTTTGCCGGTTTCTTCCTTGCTCAATTCAGGTGCGCTACCGCTCACCTTAGTCTTGAGCTTGTTAAGGGCTCCTTTGAGATCTTGTGCCTGTGCCCCGGTAATGGCCAATACCAGGCAAATGAAGGTAATCTTCAGTCGGATCATTTGATTTAGGTTATGGATACATTAAATTTGTGCGGTGTAATATGGCGTTTACCGCTTTCCGTATAAAAACGCCCAACCGCGTAAAAGTTTGGTTAAGGAAATGATAAATGCAATGTAAAAATATCCTTTTGCGGCGCAAGCAGCAAAAGGTCTATTTGGGTAAAAGGATTCCGCCGCCTTCGGCGGCGAAAGAATGTTTTGAATGGACATCATTTGACCTCATTTTGCAAAGCAAAATGAGGTAAAATGATGTCCATTCAAAATAATTATTGTCGGCGCAAGCAGCAAAATGGCACTCAAAAAAAATTTCGCCGCCGAAGGCGGCAAACACACTTTAAACCAACCTCAATTACAAAAACAAAAACTTAGCGGGAAGGCATTTCCAAAGTGCCTTCCCGCTAAAGAAATAAAAATCATGTATAAAAAATGGATACTCCCAACCGCAGTCTCCCTGCTAATAATCGGAACCATGCCTGACGCCGGGGCACAACGCCCCCGGGACCTGGGCATTAAGCCCGGCGTGCTGCCTGTTGGCAAAAATAACGCCATCACCGATGTGGCGGGGGTCAAAGTGGGACATTTTACGCTCATCCGGGGCACAGATGTCCGGACCGGGGCAACAGCTATTCTGCCGCATGGGGGCAATATTTTTCAACAAAAAGTGCCGGCAGCGGTGTTTGTAGGGAATGGATTTGGCAAATTGGCGGGTTCTACCCAGGTCGAAGAACTCGGGGTACTGGAAACGCCTATCGTACTGACCAATACCCTTGCCGTGCCGACTGCAATGGAAGCGCTGATTGATTATACGCTACGCCAAAGGGGCAATGAAAAAGTCCGCTCCGTAAACGCCCTTGTGGGAGAGACGAACGACAGCGGACTAAACGATATCCGGGCGCGGGCTTTAAGGCCCTCCCATGTGCTGTCTGCGTTGGAATCTGCGGAAGGCGGATCTGTACAAGAAGGGAATGTGGGTGCGGGTACGGGAACCCGCTGCTTTGGATTTAAAGGCGGTATCGGTACCGCTTCCCGGGTACTGCCGGTATCGCTCGGCGGTTTTACGGTAGGGGTGCTGGTGCAAACAAATTTCGGAGGTGTCCTTCAGGTAAATGGGGTGCCGGTAGGGGAGGAGCTGGGTAAATTTTACCTGAAAGAACAACTCGACGCCTCCCCGGATGGTTCCTGTATGATTGTCGTGGCGACAGATGCCCCCCTGGATGCCCGCAACCTGAAACGCCTTGCACAGCGGGCCATGCTCGGACTAGGCAGAACGGGTGGGATCGCATCCAATGGGAGCGGGGATTATGTGCTTGCTTTTTCTACAGCCCCTGGGCTGCGGGTGCCTTTCGATATGCAAAATCCGATACTGGAGCAAAAAGTCTTGCATAACGATGCCGTTTCGCCCCTTTTTCTCGCGGTTATCGAGGCGACCGAGGAGGCTATCATCAATTCGCTTTTTGCCGCAGAGACAATGGAAGGTAATGGGACGCGCGCGGAAGAACTGCCAGTGGATAAAGTACTGGATATCTTGCGCAAATACGGAAGATAAGGGTAGGTTAAATGGGAAGAGCAGGGTTCATAAAAGATTCAGAACGGTCTGAATCGTGGGGGCATAAGCGGCCTCCTGCAGCCGTTCTCCTCGCTGCCGGACAAGCGAGCCGGATGGGCCGCCCTAAGCAACTGCTGGAGTTCCAGGGGATGACCTTACTGGAAATGGCCCTGCGCAAAGCCCGGCAGGCGGGTTATGCGCCTTTGTTGGTGGTTGGAGGGGCTTATCAGGATGAGATAGAAAAATTGTGTGGGGAGGTCCTCCCTGATGTCTCGTTTTGCAATAATCCCAACTGGACCACAGGCATGGGCAGCAGTATTGCCTGTGGGATCCGGCATTTGCTGGAAATCGGACCCGATACCCCAGGTGCCCTGGTATTCCTCGCCGACCAACCGCTGATCCGTACAGAACAACTGGAAGAGATGCGCAAGCAGTGGGAAGCTACTACACCTCCTTATGTAGCGGCTTTTTACCGGGATAAGCCCGGTGCACCGGCATTGTTTTCCCACAGCTTGTTTGCGGAGCTGATGCAACTGCATGGCGAGGCAGGTGCCAAATCTCTTTTTTCCAGTTACCCAGGGGAACGGTTCCTTCTGCCCGAAGCGGCTTTCGATATGGATACGCCCGAGGACTGGGCGAGATTTATTGCTAAAAATGAAAAATAATGCATAAAATTGACCACCTGCGCCAGGAATACGGCGAAACGGGTATGGAGCCTGAAAATCTACAGGATGATCCCTTCCTGCAATTTGCCGACTGGCTACAAGAAGCAATCAACGCCGGCATCCTCGAACCCAATGCAATGACATTGGCCACCGCCGACAACAATGGAAGGCCCTCGGCACGGATTGTGCTGCTGAAAGGCTTTGGCCACGACGGCTTTGTTTTCTATACGAACTATCTAAGTAAAAAAGGAGCGCAGCTCGGCGAAAACCCGTATGCGGCACTGGTGTTTTTCTGGGGGCAACAGGAACGTCAAGTGCGGATCGAAGGGACAGTAGAGAAAATCGCCCGGGACAAAAGCGAGGCCTACTTTAGCTCCCGTCCGCTGGGTAGCCAAATCGGGGCTGTAGCCTCTCCGCAAAGCCAGGTTGTGCCTTCTCGAAAAGTACTTGAGCACGCCATGGAGAAGGTGGGAAGGGAGATTGAAAAAAAAGGCTCCGTACCCTGTCCCGAACACTGGGGCGGCTACTGCCTGAAGCCTCACACGATCGAGTTTTGGCAAGGACGTCGTAGTCGCCTTCACGACAGGATCCAATACCGCCTCACAGAGGAAGGGAATTGGGAGAAGGAAAGGCTGGCGCCTTGATTTTTATGGGGCTGGGGTTGTGTAAAAAGCCTGAAAGCCGTCTTTGGCGGCTTGTGCCGCCAAAAAATAATTTCTGGGGTTGTGTAAAAAGGCCAAAGGCCTCCATTGGCGGCTA
>CAZGOT010000198.1:0-5591 GCA_964527495.1 uncultured Haliscomenobacter sp. | reverse complement strand
ATCAATGAAAATGACGTCTGTTTAAAATTTTATTTCGCCGCAGTAGGCGGCGGAACACTTTTTACACAACCCCAGAATATTTTGAATGGACCCGTCCATTCAAAATATTCTTTAACTGAACCACGTCAGAATTGCAGGGCCCCAATAATACAGGGTAAAATAATAGGTACCTACCAGAATAAATACGGCAGCCGTGAAAAATGCCATTGTCGTGATTCCCGCGACCCAGGCACTCCGGATATTGCCCAGCAGGTTTTTCCGGATAAAAATCTCTGCAATGAGCAAATTGGGCAAATAAAACCAAAAATCCATGAAATAATCAAACCATCCGGAAAATTGAGATGTATGCCCGATCCTGCCTGCCAGCAGCAGCCAAAACCCATAATCCATTCGGTATAACCAGGATCCAATGGCCAGGGCAAACAAGCGGATGGCCCACGCCCGATGCCGGGTCAAATCGTGCGCTACTGCAAACCTAACCGTATTAACGCTGCAAATCAGCATTAAGAGCCCATACAGCGCAAAGCCTATATTCATGACCATGCCCCCGATAGTACCCCGGAACACGATAAATACAAGCCCTCCAACCGCAGCAAGAAAAGAAGAGGTTACATATACATAACCAATCGCTTTATGGAGCACTAAGAACTTCTTGCGCACAAAATCGAGCAACTGCACACATCCAAGAATCAGGATAATCCCACCAGAGGCAAAATGCAGCCCAATACCGTAATTGCCGGTATGCCCACCCGTTTCATAAAGACCTGGCAGGATATTATTCCATTCTGCCATCTGGCCAGTGTAGGCATTTTTAAAGTAAAAAGCGAGGATGTAACATCCAAAAAGGAAAGCACTTGCCCAGGAAGTGGCAGCAAGCAGCTTCAGGGAATATTGGACAAACAGGGTCTTGGTGGACATTTCAAAGACTTAAAAGATGATATGTGACTTTTTCCTAATCCTTTATTCAAAAACAGCAACACTTACCCCTTCGCTGGCTGAACGCCAGTTAGGCACGCGCATCGAACGGCCGTTAAAGCGGAGCAGCATACTCGTGCCGGAAGCAGCACGTGCAAAAATATCCGCACCAGTTAGAAAACTGCGCATTACCTGAAATCCGGGATGCGGAGCAAGAGAGGTTTGGCCGTCGCCATTGTCATACAGAAACATCGCAATAACCGTTTTTTCCGCTGGGCACAGCGTCGGGGAAGATAAGCTATGTCCATCTGCACTCAGGGAATCCCGTCCGCTGATTACCGCTCTGGAGGAACTGAACACAGCCAGCACGCTTTGATCTTCCTTGCGGGGCAACTCGGCGAGCAACAAGCTGGCAGGTGAGCCTGAGCCGGGAAAGGTGCGGAGATAGACTAAAGGATTAGGCTGCCGGAAAGGTTCCAGGTAATAATGCACGGGGCGCTCCCCTGCTTTTCCCGTTTGGACAAAAAATTCATAATACCTCCCGGCCCGGGCAGTCCAGGGACCCCAAAATCCATTGGAATCCACAAGGAATTCCGCCTGCGGCATCGTACTTTTCCTGTTTCCCGTACCTGGATCCAGCGCATAAACTTGAACCCGTGCCCCCACCTGCGCGGCATTTTCGCCCAGGCTCAGTACTTTTCCCGATACGGGTACCGATTTGATCTTTTTGGAATTTTCGGCTAAAAGGGCCTTGCCAGGGTTAAAAAATTCAAACATCGCCTGGAAAGTTTCCGGCGAAGTTGCAACCTGGTAGTGGTCCATGCCGGTGAAATTTATATTTTTTGCCCCTGGAATATCTTTCCCCTTTACCACAAGGTCACTGTCGGAATAAATATTTAAAGTAGGTACTTCCCCTTTGGAACCTGCAGGGCCGGGTTGTGCACCGCTACCGATGTGCACATAATGGGCAACTTTACCTGCCCGCTCCGCATCAGCAAGGTAGGCATATCCTAACCCTCCTCCAGCCGAGTGCCCCACTAAATTAACTTTGGTAGATTGAGTTTCTGCGAGAACTTGGTTTACAAAAGCATCCAGTTTGCCTATTGAAGCTTTGGCCCCACCACCAAGCGTGTTCCAATCAAAGACGCGCAGGTGACCTGGACAGTATCCTTGTCTGCTAAACCGCAGGACTTGCCCGGAATATGTATCTCCGGATGCCAGGAACCCATGCACAAAAATAACAGGGGTGAAGGAGGGATTACAAGTCCCAACAGGCGCCCCCGCAATCCCTTGGAAGGAAATAAGACCTGAAAAAGCCGAGTAAAAGCAAATCCGTGAAATATTTGCTTTGATAGTGCAAAAGGTACCGGACATAAAATTGGAATTTTCCCGGAAGATTACATTTTTTTTGGGAAAATTCGCAAATAAAAATCTATTTCCTTGCCCGTTTCCAAAATTTAAATGCGGACATAATTGCTTCAACACGCTCTTTGCGGATTAAGCCAAATGCGATCATCCCAAAAAGAACCAGCCAAAGCATCCCTTTAATAAAAAAGAACATGAACCCAATCAAACCAATTCCCTTTAGCCACTCCATGCTTATTGTGTTTTATAATGAGAAACGTTTTGCCTATCTATATGTTTTGAACCCGTTTACGCATGTAATTCACTATTCCCGATGGAGATGCACTCTTCCAGCTCCTGGAAAATAGCGATGGTATAATCAAACCCCCTGTTTACCTCATCCGCCCAGGTATCTTTCTGGACTTGGCGCACGGCATGGAGCGCCTCCTGTATATCCGAAAAATCATACATATTACCCGAAGAGGGTACTTTCGATTTCATCATCTGTCCTCCAAACATAAGAGCCAGATAATGCAGGTACACATGAGGAAGCCGCTCCCCGGCCTCCAGACCATTGAGATAAGAAACATACGCAGCAGTTTGCGGCAATACCTGCCCGGGACGCACACCCGCAGCTATCAACTCCTCAATATCCCGGTTTACCGCTTCAACACGATTAAGGGCGGGATGTGGCAAAGGATCTTTTTCCAAATACTCGAAAAGATGCCGCTGCTGAAGCAGGTAAAGCAAATACTGCTCTTTGTCCAGAAGCCCTTTGAACATCTTTACATTAAAAGGCATCCGCTCCGCAATCCGATGTTTTTCCGCTGTAGCTTCTTTCAATGGTAACATAACTCAAATTTTAATGGATTGTTTGAAATAGCCCGGCAGGGTATGTTTTCCTATGGCAAAAATAAGGCCATTTTTCTTTAAATAGAAATAGTCTAAATAAAATTTATGAAAATAATAGGTTAATGTGCTGTTTTTCTCACATGCAGAGACAGATGAAAAGTATACGAGATTGTGTAAAAAGGCCTGGGGCCGTCATTTGGCGGCTGACGCCGCCAAACAATATTTTGAACGGGGTTGTGTAAAAAGTATTCCGCCGCCTTCGGCGGCGAAAGGAAATTTTGAACAAACACTGTTTCCATTGATTTTGCTTCGCAAAATCAATGGAAACAGTGTTTGTTCAAAACATTATTTGGCGGCTTGAGCCGCCAAAGGGCCGCCGCCAGGCTTTTTACACAACCCCAAAATATCCTTTCGCCGCCGAAGGCGGCAAAAGACTTTTTACTCAACCCCATACTTTTCAGACACCCCCATTTTGAAAAAATATTCTGTGGCAGCGAATGCCGCCAAATGTCCTGTAAGACAGGCTCAATTCAAAAGGCCTGTGGCGGCTTTTACCGCCACAGGCCTTTTGAATTGAGCCTGTTCTGTATGTTAAGGTTGGAATTTATTGTGCTACTACCATACGCCGGGTAGAAGTAAATGCACCACTGGAAAGGGTATATTGGAGGACGCCTGCTGGAAGGTCTGCAGCATCCAGTAAAATTTGCTGCTCACCTGCTTCAAAATATCCCTGCAAAACTTTGACGGTTCTACCCTGTACATCGTTGACAGTCAGGTTTACCTCACCTGCGGAAGGCAGATAGAACCCAATTAGGGTCGTCCCGGAAAATGGGTTAGGCACGTTTTGTTTAAGTTCGAACAGGGATTCGGGTTTCGGCGCTGAGCCTATTTCCAACGAAATGCCCAGAACACTACCGCCCTGCCCATAGGCTTCTGCCCGGGTATAACGACTATTTAGATCAAAAATTTCCTTGAGCGTAGATATGTCACGCTTTGCCCTGAAGACCAGGGTAAACAATCCAACCTCTCCAGGAGACGGAGGTACCGCAGGGTTCCAACTCGCCGTAACAACCCCTTCCTCCGGGAAAATACCCAGGTGCTCTGCTCCGGCTATGCCATATTCTATATGGTCCAGTTCAACAGCCTGATGGTCAAAATCGAGCGTAAATTGTAAACCTTCTATTGCGCTAAAATCACCCGCTACAGGCACACGGTATTCACTGCCTTTCTTCAGCTCCTGATCTGCCATCTTCAAGCTCAACTCGCGGTTGCTGCGGGCTACAGCTACAACATTGGCGTTCCCACTGACGTCTCCGATCTTAACAGCAACAAAAGAAGCACTTATATCCCCTGCCAAATCATTCACATTGACAAATTCCGGAAAACTCGATTGCCAGGGATTTTGCGGATTAGGAAACTGGAAGTTAGCATCTATGAACCGCCAGCTGGTGTTGGAAGCAAATTTGCCCTCAAGACCGAGAATCATTTTCCGCAATTGGATAATGTCCAGGGTGGTGATGGAACGGGAGTTGTTGATATCTGCGGCTATTAATTGATAAGGGCTTTGGAGCAGTTGCTGGGAAAGGACATGACGCGTAACCATCGTAAGGTCATAGGTAGAAACCCCGTTCATCGGGTCCCTATCCAGATGAGGTGTCACCGTATAGTCCTTACCCCTTTCCAGTCCTTCAAAACTGTATTTTCCAAAATGATCAGACATATAAAGCATGGTGGCTCTTCCGGAAAGGTTTACTTCTACCCCTTCAACTCCAAGCCCTCTCTCTGTCGCAACAACCCCTGATACCTGCGCAGAAGCTGGACCATTACCACAAACCTCTTTGGGATCTGTTACTATTACATACCCATCACAATAACCGATATTTCCTTTTTCATCCTCGCTGAAAACACGGATTTTGACATAAGTGAATCTGGCATCCAAACAGGTAAACGTCACTCCTGTTTGCTTTACTAGCGGTAATCCCCGGGCATCCAGACTATCCCCTGCATCCCATACCCCATCTCCATTATCTTTTACCATGTAGTACTTGCGAATCAACTTTTTGCCCGTGGCATCTGTCTCCGGGCCTTGTCCGTTACAGTCATAAATCGGGCTCGCAATAAAATCAGTGGCCCAAACGGAAACAGCTCCGGCAGATTCCCCCTTTCCTCCTGGATTAGCCATCAACTGTGTGGTCAATCCGGTAATACAAATCGGGGCTTGTGCTGTGGTATCCCGTATTTCAAAGGGAATATCCAGTTCACGAGACAAATTGCCGCAATCATCCCGTACCACTACCGTCAGACTGTGCTGACCAGGTACCAGCGACTGGCTGAAAGCATTCGTGGCTGCTGCGTTAGTCACCTCAAAGGTCCAGTTCTGCGTAGCCGTCGTCGTCTTATTATCGCCCGTAAGGAGCGGTACTGTCGGCGTCAACTGTGCGTTTGGTACGATTACCCGTGCGTTCTTGTTACGACCTGGG
>CAZGOT010000197.1:0-5609 GCA_964527495.1 uncultured Haliscomenobacter sp. | reverse complement strand
CCCTTACTGGCTAATTGCTTTGATAAGTTTATCCTTTTTTTTCTCCCTCGCACCTTCCCAATACTGGGGCTTTTTCGGGCATCGGCGGATCAACCGCCTTGCGGTCTTTACCCTTCCCTCCGGAATGGTTCCTTTTTACAAAAAGCATATAGAATACCTCACCGAACATGCTGTTGACCCCGACAAAAGGCGGTATGCTACCAAACACGAGGCCGTCCGACACTACATTGATCTTGATCGCTACCCGGAGTCTCTGCCCTTGAGATGGGAAGAAGCCATTGCGGAGTATATTCATTTGTATGCGATTACGCCTTTCGGCGATACGGTGCAGGTATTTTCAAGGGATTTTATGCAGAAAGACAGTGGGGTTTGGCGGCCCAGACCTGCATTCAGAGAAAAATTTCCTGCCACTGTGCAGGGAGGTATCCGGGAAGAGGAACACAGGTCCTGGGTATCCAGACAATACCTGTCAAAATATTACCAGGAGGAGCTTTCCATACCCTGTGATAGCCTGCGCCAGTTGTACGGCCGGGCAATTCCCTGCGAAAGAGTCCTTTTGGCAGACTCCCTGAGCCCACATGGTATTTTGCCTTACCACCTCTTGCAGATGCACCGTAGGCTCACCAATGCCTTTCGTTCCGGGAACAGAGGGGCGGTATTGCAATTATCGGCAGAAATCGGGCATTATATCGGCGATGCCCATGTACCCCTGCACACCACCATGAACTACAATGGGCAGATGACAGGTCAGACGGGTATTCATGCCTTCTGGGAAAGTCGCATTCCGGAGCTCTTTGCGGATACGCAATATGATTTTTTTGTGGGGCAGGCTGTATATATCCGGGATCCGGCACGTTACTACTGGCATAGGGTGCAGGAAAGCCATGTGCTTGTAGACAGCGTTCTGAAAATGGAGGAAGAGGTACGTCGGACCTATCCCAAGGATCTCCAATTTTGTCCGAATGAAAAAATAACCGGAGGACCAAGGGTTCCCTGCCAGGGCTATGCGGCCGCTTATCAGGCAAAGCTCAATGGAATGGTAGAAAGGCGGATGCGAGCTGCCATTCTCGCAATCGGAAGTGCCTGGTACAGCGCATGGTCTGACGCTGGTCAGCCACCGCTACACCGCTTTAAGACCGATTTGGAAAAATCGCAGGAAGGGATGGAAGAAACAAAAGGTAAATTGCCCTTTGTAGCTCGTCCTCACCAATGATGCTCCTGGCTAAATAGTTACCTTAAAAATATTCAAGCTTAACATAAACCTGTAACTTCGCGGCATGGAAAAGCACAACGAAAAAATCGGATTTTTCTTAAAAGGCCTTGCCATGGGTATTGCTGAGGTCATCCCAGGGGTATCGGGAGGTACGATAGCCTTCATTACGAACATTTATGAGCGCCTACTAATCAGCATCAAAGCTATTCTTGGGCCGGAGCTCCTGCGTTCGTTGCGAAAAAAGGGGTTAGCAGATGCCTGGAAGACCATAGATGGAGGATTTCTAGCCTTTCTTATGCTTGGAATGGGCACCGGAGTGGTAACAGGTGTTTTTGGCATTACCCATTTGCTGGAAAAACAGCCCCGGCTGATATGGGGATTTTTCTTTGGACTCATCCTTGCCTCTTCCTGGTTTGTGGGCAAACAGGTGCGGCGCTGGAATCTCCCGGTAATTGCAGCCCTTTTGATAGGTACTGGCATTGCCCTTTGGTACACCCTGGCTGCACCTGGGCAAGGTAACGAAGCATTGTGGTTTGTATTTATTTCCGGCGTTATAGCCATTTCTGCCCTGATGCTCCCAGGGATATCCGGAAGTTTTATGCTCGTATTGATGGGCATGTACACCCTCATCATCCCAAGTGTTAAATCTGTACTGTTGGAACTGGACCCTAAAGGTCTGACCATCGTAGCGGCATTTGCAGCGGGCTGCTTGCTAGGCCTGGCTACTTTTTCCAGGGTGTTGACCTGGTTTTTCAAGCATTACCACGATTTGACCATGGCGATACTCACCGGGTTTATGCTTGGTTCACTGAACAAAATATGGCCTTGGCGCATTGTTTTGGAAACTCGTGTCAATAGTTCAGGAGAGGTTGTTCCCATTTTGGAGCGCAGTGTACTTCCCGGTAATTTTCCGGGGGATCCACAGTTGCTTTGGGTGCTGCTCCTGATGGCAGCTGGTTTTTTAATTGTCTTTTTCCTGGAAAGGGCAGCGCCTGTTGAAGAAAAACCTGATGAAAACCATGATGCCGGATAATTCCCTGCTCGGATCATACCGCCACCTCTTTGGATTGATTGGATATCCATTGGGCCACTCTTTTTCTAAACCTTATTTTAATGAAAAATTTGCCCGGGAAGGACTCAGCGATTATTATTATGAGGCTTTTCCTATCAGTCAAATAAATCAATTCCCGGAACTCGTAGCAAACTACCCCAATCTTCGGGGCTTAAACGTAACCATCCCTTACAAGGAGCAGGTCATTCCATTTTTAGACAGCCTGGATGCGGAAGCTGCACAAGTGGGTGCTGTCAATGTCATACATATACATAGGGGGAAATGGATTGGATACAATTCCGATATTTATGGATTTGAGCAAGATCTGGAAGATTTTCTGGTAGGCCATCGCCAGGAAATCCTGCCTTCCCTGGTTTTTGGCGTAGGAGGAGCAGCACGTGCGGTTGTCCATGTCTTAAAAAAATGGGGTTATCCCTATCGCACCGTTTCCCGCTCCCCAGGAAAATCCGACCTGGTATTTGAAGAAGTAACCTCTGAACTGCTTCGCAATACCCCTTTGCTCATCAACGCCACACCGCTTGGGATGGCCCCTTATATACATTCGCTGCCTCCATTACCTTATGAAGCCCTTACCAAAACCCACTTTCTCTACGACCTGGTGTACAATCCTGCTGAAACAGCCTTTATGAAAATGGGGCTCAACAAGGGTGCAAAAGCCCGTAACGGATTAGGTATGCTGCACGGACAAGCCCAGAAGGCATGGGAAATTTGGAGCGCAACGGACCCCGGATAGCGCTATTCTACCTACCAGAAAAAACAAAAAACCAAATAGCCAAATATGGAAATCAAGTCCAAGACTGCCACCGGGGGCAAGGAAAATATGGATCAACTGATTAAGGAACTTGCGGGAGGCGTACCCGATGGGTTAGAACTCGATCTCTTTAATACGGAACATGCTTTTTCCTATAAAGACGACAAAGCATTAAAAAAAGCCTTGTGGTTGTTTGGGTTAATGCACCGGCCATTATTGGTTCGTCTTGGATCCACCATGGGGCTTAAAGCGATACAGCTAAGACTGCCTTTTGCCGAAAGCCTGATTCGGCAAACTATATTTGAACAATTTTGCGGGGGCACAAATCTTCAAAATACCTTACCCACCATCCAAAAGCTTGCTGCGGCAGGTGTTTTCTCCATCCTCGATTATGGAGCAGAAGGTAAGGAAACAGAGGCCGACTTTGACCATACAATGGAACAGACCATCCAGGCTCTTCAGTTTGGTGCCGGAAATGATGCAGTGCCTATGGTCAGCACCAAAATCACTGGAATGGCCAGGTTTGGCTTGCTGGAATCTATCCATAGTGGAGCCACCCTTTCTTCCGCAGAAAAAGCTGAATACGAGCGGGCCTTTCGTCGGGTTGAGCGCGTGTGCGAGGTAGCAGCACAGTCGGGGGTGGCTATATCCTTTGATGCAGAAGAAACCTGGATCCAAGACCCTATAGATCACTTCGCTCAAACCATGATGGAGCGGTTCAACCGGGAAAAGGTACTCGTCTATAATACCTATCAACTCTATCTTCAAGGCCGGCTGCAAAATTTGATGCATGCCCACGAAACAGCCCGGGAAAAAGGCTATCTGCTCGGGGCCAAACTAGTGCGGGGGGCCTATATGGAAAAAGAACACAACCGGGCAGAACAAATGGGGTACCCCTCCCCCATTCAGCCGAACAAAGCTGCGACCGATCACGACTATAACCAGGCATTGCTTTATTGTGTAGAGCATATCGAGGAAATTGCCTGTTTTAATGCCTCTCATAATGCCCTCAGTGCCATGCTGCTGGCTACGCTTGCTGTAAAACACAACCTACCCAGGAACCATCCCCACCTATTCTTTGCCCAGCTCTATGGAATGAGCGATAACCTGACCTTTAACCTTGCCCAGGCTGGGTTTAATGCTGGTAAATACGTCATCTATGGCGCGGTAAGGGACGTGATGCCTTACCTGATCCGCAGGGCAAAAGAAAATACTGCAGTATCCGGCGATATGGGCCGCGAATACCGCTTTATTGCAGCAGAAATAAAAAGACGCCGCCTTTGAAATTCCCGCAACAAAAAGGTTATATTTTGATTTTACGGATACAACATATCCCGTAAAGGTGCGTTAAAGGCAGAGAACTACTACAGAAAACAAAAAAGCACTTGAATAAAATTTACTCCCCCTGGAAATTTGATTTAAAAGGACTTAGAGCCAGTCTCCAAGATTCAAAACCTTTTCCCGGGACAGACGAATGAAATTCAAATGCGAGGGCTGGTAATCCTGCCTGAAATGCCAGTGTTGTAACAATCCTTTATGGAGGCCCGTAATCTCAAAAGCATTTTTTGTGTCCTCGGACTAATGCTGTCGCATTTGCTCCAGGCTCAACCAAATGATTGCAGGAGGTCTATTGTCATCTGCGATGATCGCCCTATTCTGTTTACGCCCAAATTCGGAAGCGGCTCCAACGATTTTCTTTCTTCCAAAAACAGCAAAGGTTGCCTCCAACGGGGAGAAAACATTTCGGTTTGGTTTTATTTCGAGCTGCGGAAGGATATGCCGCGAGATAGTGGAAAACTTGCCTTTACCATTAGCGATTCCGTGCAGATCAGGGGTCAGGATTACGATTTCGCCATCTATGGACCCAGCGTAAACTGCGATAGCCTGGGAGCCGCTGTTCCTTCGCCCAGATCAACCCCAATCAGCGCGTGATTAAGACGGGTTTGGGCAATGGTGCCCGGGATATTTCCGAAGGACTGGACGGAGATGGATTTTTGGATACCCTGAGGGTCAAACCAGGTGATGGATATTTCCTGCTGGTGGATTTTTTTGTCGGAATTGGCAGTACGTTCGATTCCACCCTTGCCCTTTCTTTTAACCTCACCTGGGGTGGACCTGCAGCACCTTATCTCAATTGCATTGCCAACCCCAATTGTGATATTGCCCGGTTGGACGCCCGCCCGGACACTACAGTATGCGCCGGCGTTCCTATACCCATACAGGCAAACACCCTTAACACTGCTGGTAAGGCCACGGTGCGCTGGACGGCGAGCGGAGACACCGTAAACTATATCGCAGCACCTGATTCCTTCCACACCAACCTCCTTTTCCCCGTTGGGATTGCAGGGCAATTTTCCTTTTTAGCCACAGTAACAGAAGGCAATTGTGTACTGAAAGATGAAATAAAAGTCAACGTAGTACCAGCTCCTTTACCAATATTATTTGGAGACACCCTATTATGCAGAGGAAGTTCTGCAACCCTCCGGGCAAGTCC
Organism: uncultured Haliscomenobacter sp.; assembly: GCA_964527495.1. Classification (GTDB taxonomy): domain Bacteria; phylum Bacteroidota; class Bacteroidia; order Chitinophagales; family Saprospiraceae; genus JADJPL01. Next base: position 79 of record CAZGOT010000197.1, on the reverse strand, counting down.
AGGTTTTTCGCAATACCAATGGTCCTCCGGGGAAAAGGACGTTTCCTCCATTGCTATTTCTTCCCCGGGTCGCTATGCT
>CAZGOT010000196.1:2149-5625 GCA_964527495.1 uncultured Haliscomenobacter sp. | reverse complement strand
GCCATGGCACCTTCTGACCCAGAGGTGATCTATGCTATAGTGGAGGCTACCGAAGGTAAAGGAGGCTTGTTCCGCTCTAGAGACCGGGGTGCAAGTTGGGAAAAACGTGGGAGTTATTTTACCACAGGGCTGTATTATGGGGAAATTTTCGTCCACCCGCATGACCCCGAGACGATATACGCCATGGATGTGTGGAACCAGGTGTCCAACGATGGCGGGAAATCCTGGCGCATGCTTGGAGAACAATATAAACATGTGGACAACCATGTGCTCTGGATTGATCCCAAAGATCCAGAGCACATGATCTCTGGCTGCGACGGCGGGATTTATGAATCCTGGGATGGTGCCCGGACCTGGGACTTCAAAGAGAATCTCCCTGTCACCCAATTTTATAAAGTGAGCGTGGATAATTCCAGGCCTTTCTACTATATTTATGGAGGTACGCAGGATAATTTCAGCCTGGGCGGTCCTTCGCGGACACGCAATGAGCATGGCATCCAAAATTCTGATTGGTTTATTACCCAGGGCGGTGATGGGTTTGAATCCCAGGTGGATCCTGAAAATCCCAATATCGTCTATGCCCAGGCCCAGTATGGAGTACTGGTGCGTTACGACCGGATAAGCGGAGAACAGACCGGTATCCAACCTAAGCCCGGAAAAGGGGAGGACGAATTCCGCTGGAATTGGGACGCCCCCCTGGCAATTTCCAACCACAAGTCCTCCAGGCTATATTTTGGTGCGAATAAGTTATTCCGCACCGATGACCGCGGCGATCACTGGGTAGCGGTCAGCCCCGATTTGTCCCGGCAAATGGACCGGAACAGCCTACCTGTAATGGGTAGGATACAAAGCATAGATGCAGTAGCAAAGCATCAGTCCACTTCTCAATATGGTGCGATGGTAGCCTTCTCAGAAAGTCCGCTGGACGAACAACTGTTATATGCAGGTACTGATGATGGCCTCATCCAGGTGACCGAAGATGGGGGTAAAACCTGGCGCCGGCTGGAGTCTGAAAAAATCCCCGGTGTACCGGAGCGCGCCTATGTGAATTTCCTGCTGGCCTCCCGGCACGATCCTAATGTCGTTTATGCGGCATTTAACCACCATCAATATGGAGACTTCAAACCTTATCTGTTCAGGAGCCAGGATAAAGGCAGAACCTGGGCACCAATACACAACAATCTGCCCGAAAGAGGTTCGACCTATTGTATTGCAGAAGACCATCAAGATAGGGACCTGGTCTTCGTCGGCACAGAGTTTGGCTGCTTTGTGACGGTAGATGGCGGCAAGTACTGGAAAGCCCTGAAGGCCGGCCTCCCAACCATAGCGGTTCGCGATATGGAAATCCACCGTGGCGAAAATGACCTAATTCTCGGCACTTTTGGACGTGGGTTCTATGTGCTGGATGATTATTCCTCGCTCCGGAAGATGAAGCCGGCGGATTTGGCAGCGCCTGGGGGGATTTTTCCTGTAAAAGACGGTCTGGTGTACATTGAAGCCCTGCCTCTGGGCCTGCGCGGAAAATCTTTTCAGGGACATGCCCACTATACAGCCGAAAACCCTCCTGTGGGTACGGTATTTACCTACTTTTTAAATGAAGAGGTAAAAACACTTAAACAGGTGCGCAAAGAATCAGAAGCAGGGCAAATCAAAAATAATGCACCTATCCGTTATCCTACCTATGCCGAATTACAAGCCGAACAGCAAGAGGAGGCACCTTATCTTCTGTTCACCATTCGCAATACGGACGGTCAAATTGTGCGCAAGCTGAAAAGTGGCGTAGATAAAGGGGTACACCGAATCGTTTGGGATGGCAGATATGCACCCGTTAACCCTGTCACTTTATCGGGTCCCGGCTTCGACAACCCTTTTTCCGAAAAAGAAGCAGGTTCCCTTGCGATGCCCGGTGATTATACCGTGACGATGTCCCTCTTCCAAAGGGGCACCTTCAAAGACATGAGTGAGGCGGTCCCGTTCAAGCTCAATACGCTGGGAGGTATTACTTTGCCTGCGGCAGACCGAAAGGCAATGGTGCAGTTCCAACGGGAGGCCCAGGATCTGCAGCGCAGGGTATTTGCGGTTAGCGGTATGCTCGAGGAACTATCTGACCGGGTCCGGCACCTGGCCAAAGCTGCTGAAAAATCAGGCCTTGGGAATCAGGACCTGTCCGAGACTTTTGAAAGTATCGGAAGTAAAACCCGTCAAATCCATTTAGCACTTTATGGCGACCGCGATGCCCTGAGGCTCGACCAGCCCACACGATTGGGTATTGCAAACCGGGTAGATTGGCTGACAGGGGATATGTGGCGTTCTACCTCTGCCCCCACGCAAATGCAACGAGATGCCCTACAAATTGCAAACGAAGCGCTCGAACCCCTAATGAAGGAAGTCCGCCAGTTATTGGAGGTAGAGCTAAAGCATCTGGAACAAAAACTTGGTGCAGCCGGGGCACCCTATTCCCCGGGCAGCCGCCACGAATAAGAAAATGGAGAAGAACTACACCATCAAAGACATCGCCCGCATGACCAACTTATCGCGCGGGACGATAGATAAAGTCCTGCACAACAGGGGAGGCGTATCGGAGGAGACTGTGGAGAAGGTTCAGGCCATAATCAAACAAGTTGGTTATACGCCCAATATTTTGGCCAAAAGCCTCAAGCAGCACAAGCGCTATGTCATCGCCGTGCTGCTGCCCTGCTATCGGGCGGGAGGCTACTGGCACAACTGCTACCTGGGTGCGAAGCGGGCTTCCGAGGAGCTGGTGTCTTTTACTGGTGAGGTACAATACTTTTTCTATGAGCGCAGTATCGAAGATTTTAGAAAAGAGTTTTCCCTTGCGCTGGAAGCCAGTCCTGACGCCATGCTGATCGCACCTTTGGATTATATAGAAGTCCGGGAGGTCTATCAAAAATTACGAGAGGTCTCCATTCCGTTTATTTTCATCAATTCCGCTGTCGCCCAAACCGGGTACGATGGCTTCATTGGTCAGGATTATTACACCAGTGGCCGGGTTGCTGCTCAGATGATGGACTTTCTCACCCCAAAGGGTGGCCCCCTGCTCGTTTTGCATAAAATTGAAGCCCTTGAATATTCAGGCCACCTGGCGGAAAAGGAAAAGGGGTTTATCTCTTATTTTAAGACACATCAACCCAACCGCACGATCCAGGTACTTACCCTGTATGACCAACAAATGGTTCAACCCCTCGCAATTAATGTGCAAGCCTTCGAAGGGGTCTTCCTCACTACTTCCAATGCTTTTGAGTGTATTGAAGCGTTTGCTGACGGCAATTTAAAGGTTGTCTCCTATGATCTTATTCAGGATAATGCCGAAAGGCTGCGACAGGGTAAGATCCAGGTGATCCTCAATCAAAATCCAGGGATGCAGGGTTTCCTGGGCCTCAGTGCCCTGATGGATCACCTGTTGTTCAAAACGGAAATTCAACAAGAAAAATACCTGCCCATCGAAATTATTACTT
>CAZGOT010000196.1:0-2049 GCA_964527495.1 uncultured Haliscomenobacter sp. | reverse complement strand
TTGTTCAAAACGGAAATTCAACAAGAAAAATACCTGCCCATCGAAATTATTACTTCGGAGAATATGGGGAGTTATCTGGCGATTGTGTAGGGGGGGGTAATGGAGACCGTTCATCCTTTCACGTTTATTGCGTTAGGGAGCATCAATAAAAAAGGCAATGCTTTTGAATAATCCAACTGCTCATAAAACATTCCCAACCTATTTAAATTGCTGTAATAGGCATTTACGTTCTTGTAGTAGTTTAACTCGCTTTGCAAATACCAGGCTTTCACACCAAGTTTTTCAGCTATAAACCATTTTTCCAATAACCGTCCGGCTCGTCCGTTCCCATCTTCAAACGGATGAATGTTTACGAAAAACAAGTGTATAAATGAAGCGAAAAAGAAAACTTCATTGATTTTCAGGGACTTGTTATTCAGTGTTTCTATGTCTTCCCAAAGCAAAATCATCAAATGCTGTACTTCGTTAAAAGGAGGGGCTTCATATTGTATTCTTCCTGTTTGGTGTTCCATTACCACCATATTACCTGTGCGATAATTACCTTGTTTGTTTTCTGGCAATAAATGTGCAGAAAGTAATGTATGCGCTTTTAAAAAGTTGGCATTTGAGAGTTGATTTTCCTGAGCAAATAAATAGGCGATGTAAAGGTCGTTTGGTTTCTCCACCAAATTAGGTTGATATTCAATATTCAGCATTTTGTGCTTGATATAGCTATCCACTTCCATTTGTTCGCCTTCTATTTTGGATGACGCAATAGCCGATACTGAAGTGTAAAACCGAAAGCTTTCAGTAGAAATTTCTGCATCTTTCAAAGCATCAAAGTCTGATTGCAGGTTTTTATCAACCTGGTCGTTGTATTGTCCCAATAGATCAATCGGAATTATTTTGAGTGTATTATGCATCGTCTGAATCTTTGATTTATGCTTACCATTAGGACGGGTAAAATAGACTATGTAATTTAGAGAACCCACCTGTCTTTCTTAAAGATAATTTTTTTTTCAACAAACTTATTGTGTATCCATAGGTAAACTCTAAAAATGGATAATAGCACCCAGGTTCCTTTCACGATCTATTAAACCAACCACAACTTTTGAGGTCTAAAGAGCATTGCATATTGCGCAATCCGAAATTCCTGCTCTATGAAAAAAGCCATTGCCATCCTGTTTTTGAGCATTGCCCTCCTCCAGGCCAATGCCCAGACGCTCTATTTCCCGCCTTTATCCGGGAGTGCCTGGGATACCCTTTCTCCGGTTTCCCTGAATTGGTGCCAAAGTCAAATAGACAGCTTGTATGCGTTCCTGGATGCCAACAATACCAAAGCGTTTATCGTGCTAAAGGGTGGGAAAATCGTCCTTGAAAAGTATTTTGGGACGCATACCCAGACTTCATCCTGGCAATGGGCATCAGCGGGCAAAACGGTTACTGCTTTTATGGTAGGGATAGCTCAGCAGGAAAAAAAGCTCTCTATCCAAGATCCCAGCTCCAAGTATCTCGGCCTGGGCTGGACAAGCTGTACTCCCGCACAGGAGGATAAAATCACCATCCGTCACCAGCTAACCATGACTTCAGGCCTGGATGATGGGGTGCGCGATCACTTTTGCACCCTGGATACTTGTCTGAAGTATAAGGCAGATCCTGGTACCCGCTGGGCCTACCACAATGGGCCTTATACGCTGCTTGACCAGGTAATCGAAAAAGCTACCGGGATGCCCCTGAATACGTACACCACCCAAAAGTTAAAAAACCCGACGGGTATGACCGGAAACTTTTTTCCAGTCGGGTATAATAATGTCTATTTCAGTACAGCGCGTAGTATGGCGCGTTTTGGGCTGCTCATACTGAATAAAGGAAACTGGAACGGCAACCAAATCCTGACCGATACCGCCTATTACCGCCAAATGGTCAATACATCCCAAAACCTAAACCAATCTTATGGTTACCTGTGGTGGCTGAACGGAAAACCGAGCCATATGCTTCCCGGTCCCCAAATTGTTTTCAATGGCTTTTTAAACCCGAATGCCCCTCCCGATATGTTTGTGGCCATGGGAC
>CAZGOT010000195.1:1150-5693 GCA_964527495.1 uncultured Haliscomenobacter sp. | reverse complement strand
TTTTTTTGCTAAGAAAAAAATGTATTTAAATCCCTAAGGAAGAAAACAACCCTTGCCAGGGCACCCCGGAGGAGGGTAAACCTAAAGTTGAATGAAATAGTAAACAGATAGGGAGATTAAAAAGTAAAAGCCTTGAAAACTAAAGGTTTACAAGGCTTTTAGATTTTTGGGTTGCGGAGGAGGAGGGATTCGAACCCCCGGTACGCTCATCACGTACGTCTGTTTTCAAGACAGGTGCATTCAACCGCTCTGCCACTCCTCCGTATTTTGCGGGGCAAAGATACTTTTTTTTGAAAAATTCCAAAACATCAATAGCTTTGAAATGATTTTTTTCGACTTTTCCTTTTAGTCCGGTCTTCCGCAATGCTTCCAGGGCGTGCAGCATTGCATTTTTTCGGGTATTTTAAGAGTGCATAATGAAAAAAACGCAGTACGGTGGGGTTAAGTTCCAATCAGTGGAGGAATACCATGCGGCTTTCACTCCGGAAGTTCGCACCCTCCTCGACAAAATCAGGCAGATTATCCGTTCTGTTGCTCCGGAGGCTACTGAAAAGATAAGTTATAATATTCCAACTTTTACCCTGGGTAAGCCTTTGGTGCATTACGGTGCCTATCCTAAACATATCGGATTCTATCCTACTCCGGCTACTATCGAGGCTTTTGCGGCTGAACTTGCTGCCTTCTCCACATCAAAGGGGGCGATTCAGTTCCGCCTAGATCAACCTGTGCCTTTCGATTTGATTGAAAATATGGTGCGCTTTAGAAAAAAGTCCTTATGTCCAGAGTCCTAGTATTCCTGTTTCTGGGGTTTTCCTGTTTCGAGCTCGCAGCCCAGTCCCGCCCTAATATTATCCTTTTTCTGGTGGATGATTTGGGGTGGACGGATACTTCTGTGCCTTTTGGGGATAGCAGTGGCCTGCGTTTTTCTACGCCTAACCTGCAACGTCTCGCACAGACGGGTATGCGGTTCCGGCAGGCCTACGCTACGCCGGTGTGCACGCCTACCCGCATCAGCCTGATGACAGGGATGAATGCAGCACAGCACGGTACGACCAACTGGACTTCTCCCTGGCGGGATACGCCTACCGATGCACCGGATGCACAATTTGCCCCGGCCAATTGGCGCTATAATGGTCTAAGCCCGGTTCCGGGCGTCCCGGCATCGGTTTATGCCACACCTTTGCCCCAATTGCTGCTGGATGCCGGCTATTATACGATCCATGTGGGCAAAGCGCACTGGGGACCCATGGGTACTCCTGGAGCTAATCCCCACAATCTTGGGTTCATGGTGAATATTTCCGGGCACTCGGCGGGTCATCCGCAGAGCTTTCTGGGAAAGGAAAATTTTGGCAACCTTGCTGGCAAGGCGACGGCACAGGCAGTGCCGGACCTGGAGGAGTACCACGGTACAGATACTTTTCTTACCGAGGCGCACACCCTGGAGGCCCTTAAGGCGCTACAGACTCCTATTGCACGCAGGCAACCTTTCTTCCTGCACCTTTCTCACTACGCAGTCCACGTTCCTTTTGATGCAGATAGCCGTTTTGTACAAAAGTTCCTGGATGCGGGTATGGACCCTGCTGAGGCGCGGTATGCGGCCTTGATCGAGGGAATGGATAAAAGCCTTGGCGATGTGATGGATTTTTTGGAAAAAGAAGGCATTGCAGACGAAACTATCCTTTTGTTCCTAAGCGATAACGGAGGACTAAGCCTAGCTCCGCCGCGCCAGATGCCTGCGCATACCCACAACCTGCCCTTGCGTGCGGGAAAAGGTTCTTTGTATGAAGGGGGCATCCGGATACCAATGGTAGTGCGCTGGCCTGGGGTCACCCGTCCGGGTACATCCAGTGATTACTGTGTGATTGTGGAAGATTTTTTTCCTACTTTACTGCAAATGGCACGCTTGAGGAAAGTCCGGACGGTCCAGACGGTATCCGGAATAAGTTTTGTGCCGGCACTCAAAAATCCACAGCTCTTTAATCCAGACCGCACGCTGCTCTGGCATTATCCCAATAAATGGATTAATACCGACGGCCCTGCGATCAATTACCACAGTGCACTGCGGCGAGGGGACTGGAAGATTATCCGCAACCTGCGCAATGGCCAGCATATGCTCTACAACCTGCGCCAGGACCCTGGTGAACAAGCGGAATGCTCTGCGCGCTTTCCGGAAATCACCAGGGAACTCGCCAATCTGCTCGATAGCACATTGGCGGGGTGGCAGGCCCCTATGCCTATACCCAAACAATACCCCTAAACCAGCGCACTACTTCCAGCATCCTTGCCTGGATACCGTGTGCGGATTTCAACGTCGTCCATTCCTGATAAAATGGATACAGTTCAGGTGCTTTTTGCCTAATCATACTGGCAGTGCGGGCTTCCGGATCGGCCTGGCCCGAAATTTCCATCAGGATTTCCTCCAGAGGGTTGATTACGGCAGGATAATCGACAAGCCGGTATGATTTTAGGCGGGCGAGCTTGGCAGCAGAAGCCACTGCCTGGTCTATACCGCCAATGCGATCTACGAGGCCTATTGCCAAAGCGTCAGAGCCACTCCAGACCCTGCCCTGGGCAATGGCATTTACGGAATCGCGACTCATTTTCCTTCCTTTGGAAACGTGTGCGAGGAATACTTCATACATTTCCTCGGTGGAGGCCTGGAGCTTCCGCGCTTCTTCCGGCGACTGGCTAAAAATCAGGTTCAGGCCTGCGGCGTAAGGGCCGGTATTTACGGAATCGAAGGTGATGCCGATATTTTTGCTGATGGCTTTTTCCATACTTGGCACAATCCTGAACACTCCGATCGAACCGGTGAGGGTATTAGGTTCTGCAAAAATACTGTCGGCCTGGCAGGCGATGTAGTAGCCGCCGGATGCTGCATAATCCCCCATAGATACTACTACGGGTTTGCCCGCTGATTTGAGCTTGTTGACGGCATGCAGGATATTTTCAGAAGCCAGTGCACTGCCGCCCGGGGAGTTGATACGCAAAACGACAGCTTTTATTTTGCTGTCTTTCAGGATTTTTTCCATGGCCTTCACATAACGGGTATCGCCGATCGAACCATTGGCGCCTTTGCCATCTGTGATATTGCCTTCTGCATAAATTACGGCAATTTTATTTTTTTCGCGGTAATCTTTCTTCTCTGGATTGCTTTGAGCATATTCTTCCAGAGTGACGAAGTTGATATTTTCTTTCTCTTTCAGACCAAGTTTTTTGCGCAGGCGGGCCAGCACGTCGTCCCGGAAGGCGACTTCGTCAATCAGGCCGTATTTAACGGCACTTTGTGGGCTGTCGGCCAGGTAGTTATCTACTGTATTCCGCAGGCTGTCGGTGGAGATTTTCCTGGAAGCGGCAACATCTTTGAGGAAAACCCCATAAACATCACCGAGAAGTTCTTTATACTGGAGCCGGTTTTCGGCACTCAGTTTATCGAGGCGGAAAGGCTCGGTTGCCCCTTTGAATTTTCCTGCGTAATAAATCTGCATGTTGACACCCAGGCGGTCAATCATATTTTTGTAAAATGGTATTTGCACGCTATATCCCCGTACTTCGCAGATACCGAGCGGGTTGATAGAGATTTCATCGGCTACGGAACACAGGTAGTAGTTGTTTTGCAGATAAAATTTCCCATGGGAAAAGATGAACTTCCCACTTTTCTTAAAATCCTCCAGGGCGGTCCGCAGCACGCGGGAAGTAGCGAAGCCGGAAAGCAGGGACATATCGGTTTCCAGGAAAATCCCTTTGATATGATCGTCTTTTTTTGCACGTCGTAGCGCCTCCACAATATCGGTAAGCCCCAGGAGGTCCTCTTCGCTAAATTCCACAAAGGACTGCATATCCGCATTATTGGTAAGCTCAGGTACAGGCTTGTCGAATTTTAGGTGTAAGACGGAGTTGGAAGCCACCGCTTTGGGTTTGCTGCTTTGACCAGCAAGAGAGCCGATAATCAATATGCCGATTAGCCCCAGAAGTGCGATTCCCAAGGCTACGCCCAAACAAGAGGCGAATAACATTTTAAAAAAGTTGTTCATTTAATACGGGTTTTCGAGGTTTTTTCCCTTCTTTGGATAAAAGCGTTATATCAACAGGCGAGCAGGATAAGGGTGCATTTGCCGGGGGCGCATGCTCATATGCCATTTATGCCATTTTGCAAAAATAGGTAAATCTCTTCAAGCATTCCTTATTTTTCGATGAAAGCGCTTTTTGGATGGAATTAGGTTAATTTTGCGCGGAAATATGAAGTCATGGGTAAACCGCTTTCTCCTTTTGTCTTATATGCAGATGCCCAGGGAAGGGTCTTTGAGGACCGCTCGTTATATGCCTGCGGCCGAAGTGGTTGGTATGTAGATCCGGTACCTGCGGAAGACTGGATCCCATTGCCAGAAGGGGGGTCTTTGTATAATTTGCCCGGTAGGATTCCCCTGGGAATTGATGTTCGTACTGGCGAAGTGCGGCCTTGTGACAAAGGTTTTGCCGTTGCGGCTTTTGTTCCTCCTGCCTACACGGGTTTATACCTCGCAGCCTATGAAAAGCTGCCCGA
>CAZGOT010000195.1:0-1140 GCA_964527495.1 uncultured Haliscomenobacter sp. | reverse complement strand
CTTTGTTTTGCTATACCTCGGTTGGGTGGCAGGACGAGCGCTTTTTCGTGCCGGCCGTGCGCGTAGAGCGGGATATCCGTCAGGAGGCCGCAGGCTACGACGATCAATTAATCCGCAGTGGCGTGGACGCCCTGCGTGCTGCCTATCCGCACAATAGATTGGTAGAGCATCTGGCAGGCAATTGTGCGCTTACGTACACCTGTCCCGCCGCCCGCAATTATTTTCTGGGTCGCTGGGAATGTCCGGTGCCTGTTTCCCCGGCCTGCAATGCCAATTGCGTGGGCTGCATTTCCCTGCTTCCGGAGGAGGAGCCAATAACGGCGAGCCATGACCGGCTTACCTTTAAGCCTACAGCACAGGAAATCGTGGAATACACCGTGCCGCATCTCGAATCGGCCCCTTTTCCGATTATTAGTTTCGGTCAGGGCTGCGAGGGTGAACCTCTCCTGATGTGGGAGACTATCCGGGATGCCATTCTGGAAATCCGGAAATTTACCTCCAAAGGCAGTATCAATATTAATACGAATGGGAGTAAACCGTCTGCAGTCGAGGCCTTGTGCAAAGCAGGACTCAACAGCATCCGGGTGAGTACCAACTCTGCACAGGAATGCTGGTACACGCCCTACTACCGCCCTAATAATTATGTCTTCGACGATATCGTAGAAAGCCTGCGTATCGTTAACCAATACGGCGGCTGGACGAGTATCAATTATTTTGTATTCCCGGGAATGACCGATAGTCCTGCAGAATATGAAGCCTTGCGCCGCCTGATCCGCTATACCGGCCTCAAAATGATCCAATGGCGCAATTTCAATATTGACCCCGACTGGTACCTTGGCAGGCTGAATATCGCCGATACGGAAGGAGCTATCGGTATAAAACCCATGATGCAACTGCTCCGGGAAGAATTCCCGGATTTGAAATTTGGTTACTTTAATCCACCTATGGAAAGGATTAAAGGGGATTTTGAACGGGATTTTGCATGGCAAAATGCCGTTCAGGCTAAATAGTGTTTTTGATGTTGTTTCAAGGGGAGGGGCTGTTTGAAATTTTCTTTCGCCGCCTTCGGCGACGAAAGAAAATTTCAAACAGGAGTTGTGTAAAAGCCTGACGGCAGTACTTTGGCGGCTTGCGCCGCCA
>CAZGOT010000194.1:1739-5706 GCA_964527495.1 uncultured Haliscomenobacter sp. | reverse complement strand
ATGATATTGGCGGATTTTCTTGCAAAGAGATAGCGCCTTGCAATGCGCAGTGGCCAATTCATAGGCAGGCAAAAGTGAAATGAAAGGTTGGGACAGGGAGGAATTTCCCGTAATCCGCCCTCAAAGATAGGGTTTTGTGCGCAGTTTTCGCTTTTTAATTCATCGAAAACTGGTGATACACTTCCACAGAGTTATGGAACATCAACTCGGAAATATAGGGCTGCATATAATCCGCAAGCGGAAAACTTGCAATCAGCTCCATTACCTCGAATTCGGAATCCGCCTCTACGACTACCCAAAGTACAGAACGGTCCATAGATAGGGCGTATGAACGAATCTTGCCCTGTGTCATCAGGCGGTCCACTACCTGGCGCTGTTCCGGAATCAGGGCCATGAAATCAGCAGAAAAGTCTTCCGGCAACTCGAATTCAACCATGAAAGTTTTCTTCATCAAATTTGAATTTGCATAAAGCTAATAATTAAAATACACTTTTAGCACAAAAAGTTGCAAACCATACAAAAAATTAACGCTCTGCTTACGCAATACCCATCTAACCAACTATTTGAACCTGCACCGGATTTTGTCGCTTTACATATTAACAGCCCCTACCCACAAGTTGAATTGTAACAAATTAAGTATATTTGCTCTTAGTCCGAAGGCTGTTTTCGGTATATTTTGCACATATAGCTCAGAGCACAGCACAATCAACGGACGGGTTATGCGTTGTTATAAAAATAAAGAACATGAAAAGGGTACTTTTTATTGCTGTTTGTTTTCTTTGTCTTCAGCCCCGTGGCAATTGCCAGCAAGTTAAAATCAATTACGCTATAAGCCTGGGAACCTTTATTGACGCACGCAGGGAGGAATTTTCGAGCCTTGCCAACATCGGGTTTTTGTATTCTTTTAAAATAGAAAACAATTACTCCGAAGTATTTCTTGGTGGATATGGAAGCAAAGAAGCAGCCCAGACTGCCCTGGGCAAGGTCCTCGCATCTGGATACTCCAGTGCGCGCCTCACGGAACTGCCAGAGTCCGAAGGAGCGATTGTGACGGTAATTCAAATAGCCGCCCTGGATACCCGAAACCCAACCGACTGGAAAAGATACAGTGGTTTTACCAGTCTTTGGGGGATTGTCAATGGCAACAGCCTCAAACTGGTTTTAGGCCCCTATACTACTCCGGAGGAAGCCCGAAAAGCGCTTCCAAACATACAAAAAGGAGGCTATAAAGATGCTTTTTCACGCAATATCAACAGCACCCAACTCATCAAAATAGGGGCTTTTGAAAGCGACAACATTATAAAACAACCTGCTATCCGCTTCCAGTGGAACAACCCCACGATAGATCAGCCTTCTCCCATTCAACAACCTGGACAATACAGCACCACCCCCCAGTATAATCCCCCTGTGACCATACCGTCCAACCCTCCCCTGACGGCTGCAAAGGGTACTACACAGCCTATCCGGGGCAATATCAAAAGGCGTTCTGCCCTGGAATTACAAAAAATCCTCAAAGCAGAAAACTACTACACCGGAAGCCTGGATGGTTATTACGGCAACGGTACTGCACAGGGCTATCAAAATGCATTGCAATATAACCGCGAGCTAAGTGAATGCCGGATTCTCACTATGAACCGCCCCCAAATCTCAGCTGCTTCAGAAGGAGATGCCCTCCAGAATACCATCAACCGCCTTCTGGAGGATCCCCGTGCGCCCATCGTCCTGGAAAGCTATAACCACCCTCTTGCCAGTGCCTACCGCGCCTACCACCTCTTTGTAACCCTGGGGCCCAGCAGAGATGTCAACGACCTTATGAATGCCGCCATCCGCCAGGCCTACCTCAACCGCAGTAACCGGATTATTGCGCCTTTCGACTATCGCGCTACTTATGACTACAGCAATTTGAACCAGTTGATTCTTCACCTCCATTATATTTATATTGCGCCCAACGGCAACTATTCGGTGCCTTGCTGGCTGGCAAAAGCCCATCCTCAGGAAACAGCTGCAGCTCAGGCAGCAGTCGCCGGCTCAGGACTGAAAGTACAAGTATGTAATGGGTATTTCGACTGGGAAGAAATACGCATGCTCGAAAATATGAGTACTCAAATTGGTGGTATTCAGGTTTCAAGCGCTGTTCAGGCGGAAGCAAATGCTACGAGGGCTGTTCTCGCCAGCACTACGCGCCCGCTGAGTGCTTATGCCCAGAAAGAAGTCGAAGCATGGCAAAACACCCTTTTTTCCAAACTCAATACCTGGGCGACATACGATATCCTGCAACAAAATAAATTCACTGCCTTCAGGATACTCTTTTTCCAGTCTCTGGTTCGCCTGGAGGATTACTATTTAGATAAAGGGCTCGGACAAGAGGACGCAAAATATCTCGCAATGGCAGCGGTGCGTACGTTTGCAGGCCCCAGCCTCGTTCGTTTTCAGTGAGGATTAGGTAAGTTGCGCCTTAAATCGGATTCGGGGGATGGCTTTTTACCTAACTGCCTCAAAAGCCATTTCCAATCGGCAGGGAATTGCCCTGGGGGAAGGATATTGCAGAAAAAACCATACCTCCAGCTTAAAACGCTCCTTCGCGAAGTGCCGCTTGGCGTTGATCAGCGTTGGCAACAACCTTATTTGAGCACCAATGCGGCTTTGCTGCAGGTTGTCAATGTAGAATACCTCGTCAGCCTGTGTACACGAGGTGGAACCTTGGGGGCAAATCCGGACCGAAATTTCCTGAAAAAAATTCAGGTCACTGCCATCAAGGGACCGAATAGAAGCCGAAAAAGGGAAAATACCCGCAATGGCCGAGGTATCCGTTTGGTGGGTATCCAGGTAATAGCGGAGATTGCTGCTGAACCCATCCTGCACCAGCGCCCGCGGCAACAATCCGGAAGGCAGCCCGGCAGGAATATCGAAAGGTATATTCGGATATACCAGATCGAAAATGCGCTCCCGCTCATCCTGACGACAAGCGCCCATGACTAAGACAAGGGCAACAGTAGCTAAAATCGGTTTCCATGCACCGCGCATATATCAGGTTTTGGTTCCGCAATTCGGCAGGAAGGGTTTTTCCAGGCACTGATTAAATAACATCCCGCCTCTACTTCGGTTTAACGCTGCGGTCTCTGCAATTATTCCCCGAACCAAAGGATTTCACTATATTGCCCGTGGTATCGCAAAATCACCTTTTCTATGCAGGTAAAAAGCTGCAAAGCGCCCTGCAGAACGAAGCGAATATAACACCAATGGGCGAACAACGGGTTACTGTATCAAACGAAGAACAGGCGAAAAAAGCATTTATACGGCAACTTTTGCACGACGGCCAGGCGCTGGAATATCTCCTCGGCCATGGATGGATAGAAGAAGGCGTTGCGAGAATTGGTGCCGAACAGGAGTTGTTCCTTATTGACAGCCGCACCCTCAAGCCGGCCCCTATCGCCATCGAAGTCCTTGACCGTCTGAAGCATTACCCGGCCATCGTTACTGAGCTGGCCCGATTCAATCTAGAGATCAACCTTACCCCCAGGGAACTCAAAAAAACCTGCCTCGGAGAAATGGAGGCTGAAATCCTCCGGTTTCTCTCCATTATCCAGCACGAGTTGGAGGGCTTCGGCGCCACTTGTCTCCTGACTGGTATTTTGCCCACCCTGCGCAAACATGATCTTGGTCTGCACAACCTTACGCCTCTGCCCCGCTATCAACTGCTGATAGAGGCAATCAACGCACAGCTCACAGGAAATGCCTATGAACTCCGGCTGCACGGCATAGACGAACTGTTGCTACGACATGATTCCCCATTACTCGAAGCCTGCAATACCAGTTTTCAGGTCCATCTGCAGGTCGGTGCCCGGGATTTTGCCCCCATGTACAACATTGCCCAGGCATTGACAGGGCCGGTTCTTTCCATTTGCGCCAATTCCCCCCTCGTTTTTGGACGCCGCCTATGGCATGAAACCCGGATTGCCCTTTTTCA
>CAZGOT010000194.1:0-1729 GCA_964527495.1 uncultured Haliscomenobacter sp. | reverse complement strand
TGTAGACGTGCGCAGTTCCCATGAGCACCTTCGCGAGCGCAGCCCACGCGTGAATTTTGGCCGGGGCTGGCTCGATCACTCCATTCTGGAAATTTACCAGGAAGACATCGCCCGTTTTCGCCCGCTCATTTATACCGATATAGACGAAAACCCGCTTTCTGCCATAGGACGCCAGGAAGTACCGCAATTGCAGGCCCTCCGCGTACAAAATTCCACCGTTTACCGCTGGAACCGTCCCTGCTATGGAATCAGTAGTAATGGAAAGCCGCATCTGCGCATTGAAAACCGCGTACTGCCTTCCGGACCCACCGTACAGGATCAAATCGCCAATGCAGCACTTTGGCTCGGTACAGTGACTGGCCTTTATCTGGAATGCCCCGATATTCGTCAGAAAATGAGTTGGGAAGATGTGCGCGACAACTTCGAAAAAGCCGCACGCTATGGTATCGATACTAAATTCACCTGGTTTGGCGACAGAAAAATTACGGCTTGTGACCTTATCCTGGAGGAGCTCCTACCCCTTGCCCGACAAGGCCTTCGCCACCACCAGGTAGACCCTGGCGAAATAGACCATTATCTTGGTCTCATTCAGGAGCGTGCCCGTTTACACCGAAACGGCGCCCGTTGGCAACTCCGGGCATTTACCAAACTAAAAAAAGAAAGCAATAATGATGAATCGCTCCGCGCCCTCACCGCCAGTATGCTCCGCTATCAGTCCGAAAACCAACCTGTACATACCTGGGAAATGCCCGAATTACAAGACCTTGGCGACTATAGGCCAGCCTCCCTACGGGTCGAGGCATTCATGCAGACTGACCTTTTGACCGTCAGTGAAGAAGACCCCATAGAAATCGCTGCGCGACTCATGGACTGGAAGCGTATCCGCTATCTGCCTGTAGAAGATGCCCGGGGAAATCTCTGTGGCCTCGTTACCTCACGCCTCGTCCTACGCCACTTCCTGAACCTCGATAACCCCGATGAACAAAAAAATACCGCCGTGCGGGACATCATGCTACCCAAACCTATCACCATCACAGGCGAAACTACCGTACTCGAGGCCATGCAACTCATGAAAGAGCGCAATATCGGCTGCCTACCGGTAGTCGAAAATGGCGAACTAAGCGGGATGATTACCGAGGTGGACTTCCTACAGATAACTGCAAGACTGATGGAACGTCTCAAATAAAGAAAATCTTATATTGCGTTGCGATTCAAAATAATACTTGCTGTTAAATAGTACACCTGCAAACCCAAATATTTTACCTTTGCATCGCAAAATTTAAGCCTTTAAAAGAACCCAAACGGGCTTCGGCTTTTTTTATAGTATATCAAAATATTATCTCTATGCCTTTCGATCTCGATATGATTAAGGCCGTTTATCAGGCCTTACCTGAAAAGGTTGCGGAAGCCCGTAAAACGCTGGGCAGGCCACTGACCCTCACTGAAAAAATCCTGTACGCCCACCTGCACCCGGAATCTCCTCTGCAGGCGTATACAAAAGGGAAGGATTATGTATTTTTTGCACCCGACCGCGTTGCTATGCAGGATGCCACTGCACAAATGGCGCTCCTGCAATTTATGATGTGTGGCCGGGATAAAACAGCGGTGCCCTCTACAGTACACTGCGACCACCTCATCCTGGCAGAAAATGGCGCAGAAAAAGACCTGAAAACTGCTCTTTCCTTTAATGAAGAAGTATTTGATTTCCTCTCTTCTGTATCCAATAAAT
>CAZGOT010000193.1:0-5716 GCA_964527495.1 uncultured Haliscomenobacter sp. | reverse complement strand
GCAAAATGAGATAAAATAGTGTCCATTCAAAATTTCCTTTCGCCGCCGAAGGCGGCAAAACACCTTTTCCACAGCCTCGGGATACGCGAGGCTGTCTCATAACTTTCCTAATTTTTCCACCTTTTCCAGGACTTCCTCTGCCAGAGATGTTTTGTAGCGGAGGATTTTCTCCCTGATTTCGGGGTCGGAGGCGCCTATTATCTGTGCAGCAAGGATACCGGCATTTTTTGCAGCGTTAAGTGCCACCGTCGCAACGGGGACCCCATTGGGCATCTGTACAATGGAAAGCAGGGAGTCCCATCCATCAATAGAATTCGACGATTTTACCGGTACGCCGATGACGGGCAGGGGCGATAAAGAAGCGACCATGCCCGGCAGATGGGCTGCCCCACCTGCTCCCGCAATAATAACTTTTATGCCGCGCACATGGGCCTGGGTGGCAAACTCAAACATGCGGGCAGGGGTGCGGTGGGCAGAAACAATAGTCATCTCGACTTCAAGACCAAAAAAACGGATTATCTCCTCCGCCTGCCGCATAACGGGAAGGTCCGAATCCGAACCCATGATAATGCTGATCATCTGCTTTTTCTTTTCTTTCCGGATGCTCTCCGCCGCCCTCAAACAAAAAATATCAAAACAGGGGAGGGCAATCTCCGGATATTTTTACAAAAAAAGTATGTAAATTCCATCGGGTCAAAGGTACAATAATTCGTTCGTCTGCTCTCCTGGTCTTGCTTAGTCGCAAAACTCAGGAATAAAATTTTCAGGGGCTGAGGAATATTTTTTTAATTTTATTTTGGTGATTAAATTAAAAAGGATAGCTTTGCCCGACGTCCCATTGAAACATATTATTATATGAGAAAGCAGCTCCGTAGAGGAAGCAACGACAAATATTTTTTCAGATATTGTCTGGTTGTTTTACCGTATGTCTGAATCGAAAAAGCCACAAACATAGGTGCCTGAGCACACTGTTAGTGGCTTTTGTCGTTTGTAGCTGCGGTAAGTCAGTCAAGTTTTCTCTACGATCGCCAAAAACTAAAGGTTATCCTAGATGACACTATTGAAACCAAAAACTTTTGCCTCCCGAACTATTCGGTCAGCACTGAAAAATAGGGGTGGCTTATGCCTTTTCCTCTTCCTTTTTCTTTTAATGCATTCCAATGCCCGTGCCCAATCCATAATGGCCACTTCCGGTGGCTCGGTAAAAAATGCCAATGGCTCGGTAGATTTTACCTTGGGTCAGATTGATTTTATCTATGTAAAGAATGATTCCCTCGCCGTCTCTTTTGGTATCCAGCAGCCGGTAATCCCGGACACGCTGCCACGGGTAGACAGTCTGAAATGTGGGTCTTATACCCTCGTATCCATGGGCTTGCCCGTAGAAAATGAGACCTACCAAAATACCCTGCGCCTTCCTTATGTCAAGGGTAATGGAAATCGCTTTGATACTATCCGCTTTGCCTCACAGGGGGTTACAGGCCTTACCCTGCAACTCAATCCGGGTAAACTGGCCAATGGCGACAGTGTGCTTGTTTTTTCTATCAGCGGAAAGCCTTCCCGGGAGGGTATTGCGGGCTTTTCTATTGATTTTGGGGGAAAAACATGTGAACTAACCATAAATGTCGGTCCTCAGGGTCCTAAACTGGACTCCCTGCTTTGTGCCAAAGCTACTATTCTTCCAGGGCAGGTTTATGCGAAAATTCCTTATAAAGGCATACTTAATCTGCCCTACACCGGAGGAAATGGGAAAAAGGCCCCCTCGGCTACTTTTTTAAGCGAAGGGATTACAGGGCTTAAAGCCACTTTTACATCAGATACGCTCAAGCTTGGTGGAGGCACGCTCAAATTACAATTGGAAGGGTTGGCCGACCAAATCGGCACCGCCAGGTTCCCTGTTGCAATCGGAGGGAAAACCTGTATTGTCGAACTGACTGTAGAGGATTTTGCCATCTCGGCGCCTAACTTCTTTTCCCCTAACGGAGATGGGGCTAATGACCTGTGGGAAATCCCCAATTTTCAGATTCTTTACCCCAACGGTGCTGTTATCATCCTGGATCGGAATGGCAGAAAACTGGTCGAATTTAACGGGAATTTTAATGGTTGGGACGGTACCATTAATGGAAAAAATGCACTTCCCGGAGTCTATTGGTACATTGTTCAGACTGAAAAAGGAACAGATTCCCTTAAAGGCAACCTAACCCTTATCCGATGAGAAAACACTTACTCTTTATCTCCCTCCAGCTTATAGCGTCCCTTGGTTGTTTTGGACAGGATAACTATCTGCCCAGCATGTATTATGTGAAGGATAACCTCCTGAACCCTGGTTTTACTGGGATCAGTGGGGGGATTAACCTCAAAGCTGCCTATAAACAACAGCTCCTTGGCTTCGATCAAGCCCCCAATGTAAAAGTGACCGGGGTAGAGGTATCTTCCCCGAGAAACAACATTGCTTATGGGTTGAATATAGCCCAGGATCAAAACGGGCCTCTTAAAAAATCCCTGGCCCAGGCTATTTTTGCATATCGCATCAATTACGATACCAAGTCCACCGAGGAAAATTCGACCCACTTCCTGTCTGTTGGCCTTACCGGTGGCGTCCATCAATACATCCTGGAATACTCCGAGTTCAAACCGCTTGTGGATGACCCGGTGCTACAGGCACTGCTCGAAACCACTATTACGTTTAACTCTGATTTTGGGCTATTGTACGTGAATAAAGGATTCCGTGTTGGTCTGGCGTTCCATGATATTGTTTCAAATAAAATTGACGCCCTCTCCGGCAGACGTGAAAAGCTGATTTATCCCAGTGGATATTTCAACCTGGGCTATTCCCTGAACCCCGGCCAAGGCAACCTCGTCATCTACCCTAATGTGGTGGTAGGAGCTCAATTAAACGACTTCGTAATGGCCGATTTAAACCTGTCTACCAGTTATTTTCTCGGGGAAAATAAATTTGTTGGCCTGCGGGCAGGTTATCGCAATATGGGGAACTATAACAACGTGCGGTCCAGCACCCTGATGTTTCAGGCAGAAGTCGGAATTGCCCCGTTGTCGCTAGGTTATCAGCATGCGCTGCCTTTGGCTGGGAATCAGATGTATTCCATGGGGGAACAGGCTTTCTTCCTGGGCTTGCAGTTCAATTCCAATAACTCAGCAAAGAGCCCTGCAAAGGATAAAACAATCAAAAAACCCAAGAATTGGTTCAATTAAAGAATTCACTATGCGCAAACTACTCTTTTTTCTTTTTCTGATCCCTGCTTTTGCTTTTGCTCAGGCTCCTAAACTGCTGAGCTACCAAAGCGTTATTCGGGATGCTAATAATAACCTCCTGGTCAATAAAGACGTTACGGTCCGGATTAGCATCCTGGCAGGCTCGGCAGAGGGCCCGGTGGTCTTTCAGGAATTCCATCTGGTCACGACCAACCAAAATGGACTTGCATATCTTACCATTGGGAAAGGTATTGCCTCTATTGCAAGTATAGATTCTGTAAAATGGGATCAGGACAATTACTTTATCAAATCAGATACGGATCCCAATGGAGGGAATGATTTCAAAATATCCGTTACCTCCCAGATACTGAGTGCACCTTTTGCCCTGCATTCCCGTACCGCGGAAAAACTTACCGGAGACTATGCAGAAAAAGATCCCCTCTTTAATGCCTCCGTTGCAAAAAGTATTACCTCCGCAGATACCGCTTCCTGGAAGCAAAAACTGGACCCCAAGGATACCCTTGGCCTCTCGACCCGGATCAACACCAAGCTCAATACGGTGGACACGACCTCGATGTTGCAGCCCTATCTGAAAAAGGCGGATACTACAGGTGTGGCCAACCAGATCAATGCCAGGCTCAACACAGCGGACACGACTGCTATGTTGCAACCTTATTTGAAAAAAGTGGATACTCTAAGTCTGTCTAATCGGATCAATACTAAGCTCAACCTGGTGGATACGACCGCTATGTTGCAGCCCTATGTGAAAAAGACGGATACCGTCAGTGTATCCAACCGCATCAATACCAAGCTCAACATCGTGGATACGACCTCGATGTTGCAGCCCTATCTGAAAAAAGTAGATACTGTAAGTCTGTCTAATCGGATCAATACTAAACTCAACCTGGTGGATACGACCGCTATGTTGCAGCCCTATGTGAAAAAGACAGACACCGTCAGCGTATCCAACCGGATTAATACTAAGCTCAGCATCGTGGACACGACCACTATGTTGCAGCCCTATCTGAAAAAAGTGGATACGCTGAGCCTATCCGACCGAATCAATACCAAACTGAATATTGCGGATACTACCACAGTGCTGCAGCCGTATTTGAAAAAAGTAGATACGCTGAGCCTGTCCAACCGGATTAACCAGGTTGGCCTACCTCAAACTGGCAATACTCCCGGAAGCATCCTGGTGTGGGATGGTTCCACCTGGATTCGCCTGGCTGCCGGTAGTCCCGGACAAGTACTTTATGTTGGCAGCAGCGGATTTCCTCTATGGGGCAATTTATCTACGGAGACTATAACGACGGGTATTCCTGCATCCATTACCAATGTTTCTGCTCAGGTGACCGGTGTGGTAAGTGGGTCAAACCTGGCAATTGTAGAATCTGGGGTAGCGTATGGCACCACTCCTAATCCAACAGTCTCCGGATCAAAAGTTCTTGCAACCGGAAATCTTGCCAATTTTACCGTCACCCTCCCAGGATTGACTCCGGGCACAAACTATTACGCACGCGCTTATTGGATCGGTCCATTGGGAATCACTTATGGGGGGCAACAAACTTTTACCACTAATATCACCTCGATAACCTGTGCGAGTGCTGTTCTTACCGGAACGCTTACTGCAGGGGTTGCCGCATCTGGCGTTAGTATTGCTATTCCTTTTGTGGGGAATGGCGGTGGTACGCATAGCGGACAAACGGTTACCTCAACAAGCGTGACTGGTTTGACCGCAACCCTTACAGCGGGCACCTTTACTGGGGCAAACCTCACTTATGCTATTACCGGCACACCTTCAGGGAGCGGAAATGCGAATTTCGCAATCAATATCGGTGGACAAACCTGTACCCTGACGGTAGCTGTATCCGCCGGGGCACTTACTACCCTGAATTGTGCTTCACCTACCAATAACGGTACCCTTACTGCAGGCCTTGCTGCTTCAGGGGTTAGTACGGTGATTGGCTACACCGGTGGAAATGGCGGTACCCACGGCGGACAGGTAGCAACCTCCACAGGTGTACTTGGCCTAACAGCTACCCTTGCAGTAGGCAGCTTCGCCTCTGGAGCGGGTTCCCTTACCTACACCATTACAGGTACACCAGCCTCCACAGGAACGGCAAGTTTCGCGATCAATATCGGTGGACAAACCTGTACGATTACCCGCACGGTGAATGAAGGAACGATTAACGGGATAACTTGTAACACAGCTTCAACCGGTACACTTGTAGCTGGAGCTGCTGCAACTGGCGTAACTTTCACCAATTCCTATATCAGCGGTAATGGTGGCCAATTCAACGGCCGGACGGTTCCTTCCAATGGAGTTTCTGGGCTTACAGCTACCCTCCCGGGAGGTGCCTTGAAAAATGGGGATAGCACACTGGTTTATACAGTCTCAGGTACCCCCGCCACAACAGGGACTGCTACCTTTTTGATAGAAATAGGAGGCCGGAGCTGTGTGGTGAACCTAACTGTCGTTGCCGGTTCTGTATCGAGTTTAGAT
>CAZGOT010000192.1:5426-5718 GCA_964527495.1 uncultured Haliscomenobacter sp. | reverse complement strand
TTGAGCCTTTATTCACCTAAAATCCATTATGTATGAAAACCAAACCTGCTCTTTCCTTTTGGGAAATCTGGAATATGAGTTTCGGGTTTCTGGGTATCCAGTTTGGCTTTGCATTGCAGAATGCCAATGTGAGCCGGATTTTTGAAACCCTTGGCGGGGCCACCGACAAACTGGCGGTTTACTGGCTGGCAGCGCCAGTTACCGGGTTAGTCGTTCAGCCGATTGTAGGGTATTTCAGCGATCGCACCTGGCATCCGAGGTGGGGAAGGCGGAGGCCATATTTTGCTTTGGG
>CAZGOT010000192.1:0-5416 GCA_964527495.1 uncultured Haliscomenobacter sp. | reverse complement strand
ATCCTTTCCACACTCGGCTTGTTCCTGATGCCCAATTCCCCATCCCTGTTTTTTGCTGTAGGGATTTTGTGGATAATGGATTCTTCCATCAATATTTCCATGGAGCCTTTCCGTGCTTTTGTGGGGGACAACCTGCCTTCCGGACAGCGGGCCATGGGGTTTGCGATGCAGAGTTTTTTCATCGGCATTGGGGCGGTAGTGGCTTCTGCACTTCCATGGGTATTTACCAATTGGTTGGGTATTGCCAATACAGCGTCCGAGGGGGTAATACCGCCTTCAGTAAAATGGTCGTTCTATATCGGAGCCCTCATCTTTCTGTCAGCGGTGATGTGGACCGTTTTCCGCTCCAGAGAATATGACCCGGAAACGCTGGCTTCCTTTGAAAATGAAGCAGAAAAAACCGCTGAATCCGGTAGGGGAGAAGTAGGAGGTGCTGATCAGGGTAGGAGGCAATTGGTCCTGGGTGTGTCGGCTTTGGTGCTGGGTTTGTTGATCAGCGCTTTCCTATACCGCATTCAGGCCAGTGGGGAGGTATATATCCTTGGGGCCGGGCTCGTATTATTCGGCCTGCTGATGGGGCTTTCCGGATTGCTTCTGCGAGGCGGTGCAGGCAGCAGCGGCTTCGTCACGATTATGAGCGACCTACAAACTATGCCCCGTACCATGCGCCAATTGGCAGTCGTACAGTTCTTTTCCTGGTTTGGCTTGTTTGCGATGTGGATTTATACCACTTCTGCTGTCACGACCAGGATTTTTGGCAGCAATGATCCGACATCCGCAGCCTATAACGATGGCGCAGACTGGGTTACGGTTTGTTTTTCAGTTTACAACGGTGTTTCCGCCCTGGTGGCTTTTTTGCTGCCGCTGATTGCACGCCGGACCAGCAGAAAATTTACCCACGCTTTGAGCCTGGTTATGGGAGCTGCCGGCCTGGCCTCTTTTTATGTCATAAAAGAACCTGGTTTGTTGTTGCTTTCCATGGTAGGCGTGGGATTTGCCTGGTCGAGCATTCTGTCTATGCCCTATGCGATTCTTACGGGAACACTTCCGGCGCAGAAGATGGGGTATTACATGGGCGTTTTCAACTTTTTCATCGTTATCCCACAAATCGTAGCGGCTTCCCTGTTGGGCTTTCTGTTGAAGAAATTTTTTGGTGGTGAAGCGATATATGCCCTGTTAACAGGTGGAATTTCCTTCCTGTTGGCGGCTGTTTGTACCTTTTTAGTGGACGACCGCGACGATCCTTCTATCTCAACCCCCGCCGTCTGAGATTTTGCCGGAATCGCTCGACGTTATTCAGGTGCTGGTCATAGCTTTCCGCAAAAGCATGCAGTCCGCTTTCATCCCCAATAGCACAGAAATAGACATAATTGTGCTTCTCGGGGTTCAGTACGGCGTCAATGCTGGTAATAGAAGCCATGGCTATAGGGCCAGGGGGGAGTCCGGGGTACTTGTAGGTATTGAAAGGGGAATCGAACTTAATGTGGTATCCCGTTACGCGGGTGGTAGCGAAATCCCGGGTAGCGAAAACCGCAGTAGGATCGGCCTGCAGAGGCATACCTATGCGCAGACGGTTGAGGTATGCCCCTGCAATCCTGGGCTTTTCCTTGCTCCGCAGGGTTTCTTTTTCTACGATAGAGGCAAGGGTATAGACTTGTTTAGGGTCCAGGCCTATTGCTTTAGCTTTGGCCAGCCGTCCTTCCTTTTTCCAGAAAGTATCATGCTCGCGGACCATGCGTTCGAGAAATTTTTCTGGAGAGGTATTCCAGAAAAATTGGTAGGTATTGGGGATAAATAGGCTCATGAGTTCATCGGAGTTGAACCCAATGGCCTCCAGTTGTTGCTTGTCCTGCAGGACTTGCAGCATTTCCACCGAATCCGGCTCTATAAAGCGGGCAACTTTACCTGCTACTTCTTCAATTAACCTTTCGTTATTGAGGACGACATTGACGGGGGCCTGCGGGCCGCCGCGCAGGTGGCGCACGAGCTGCAGGACTGTCCATCCGCCTTTCACGATAAATCGCCCGGAGCGCATGGGGTCCCGTTCGTATTTGAGGAGGGTTGAAATTTTACGGAAAGCAGATTCATTGCGTAAGACCCCCTGTGTTTTGAGGATTTCAACGACTTCTTCAAAGGTGGAATTGCTGGGGATCAGTAGAACGTATTCCCGTCCTGGATGGGGAATTGCCCCTCCGGCTACAAACTGCCGGAATCCGAAATAGAGCGTGATGGCCAGTATCAAGAGGGCAAGCAATGCTCCGCGGCGTTTATTCATTTTTCTTGTTTTTAGAAGTCCTGACAATTCCCTTTACCGGGGTATATTGGGCTAGCCCCCGGACAGGCGTTTAATCCGTCCATTGACCATATTATCTAGTAGGGTATGCAGGGCCCGGGGGGCCAGGGGCCTCCAGTTGACTGCGTTGAAAGCCTTGCCAAAATGGATGAAATCCTGCAGACGGGTGTCGCGCATTTCCTCTTCTACATGGGTTAGAGGGTTAAGCATACATATCCAGCCATCCTCGTCGCGTATGTCCTCATACCACTCCTCATAGTAACAGTCGTCGCTCCCGTGAAAGTTCAAAATATTTTCACCGATGAGGATGAATCGGTAAATCCCCTCCTCGATCATAGGCTCGAGGACCTCGCGCTTCAGGTACATGATATCATTGCCGATACAATCGTTCCATTCTCCAATAAATTCAATTACGACAAAACCTTCGTCGTAATCGGCAAACAATACCTTTAAATAGAGAGTGGGGGATCCAAAATCGTCCCACTGGGGGTGGATGTAGTAATTATAGACCTTTTGGGTAAAGTAAAATTCGTTGTACGTCCTACCGTAGAAGGGCGACAGGTGGTCTTCAGCAGCAATGTATTCTTCTCTCCAGTTATAAAATGGCTCAATATCGTGCATAGCAGATTAGTGCTTTTCCAGGACGCGGTATCTGCCGGGTCGGCAGGCGACCGTTGTAAATACCTGTTGCGTTCGCTATCGTTTTAGAACTAAGGAAAGTTCGTATTGTTTTTTAAAAAGTCCAATTAATGGGCATGATTTTTTACGATACCGGTCTTATTTTGAAAACAGCGAAAGATAAAAAAAATATCCTGCCAGCTTGGAAGATTGCGGTTACTGGTCCTGAGTCCAGCGGCAAAACTACCCTTTGCAGGGAATTATCCCGTTATTTTAATACAATATGGACTCCTGAATTCGCCCGGTATTTCCTTCCGGCACTGGGCCGTCCCTACATTTTTGCCGATTTGACAATTATTGGGAAGGGGCAGTTGCAATGGCAGCAACGGGATGCTGGCCGGGCAAATGGTATATTGTTTTGTGATACAGACCTGGTTTCGCTCAAGGTGTGGTCGGACTATCGTTTTGGGGCCACAGATCCGTGGATCCTGGACCACCTTCAACGCAATCCTTACCACCTGACCTTACTCTGCCACCCGGATATTCCCTGGGAGGCTGATCCTTTGAGAGAAAATCCCGATGACAGGGAGGCCCTTTTGTTAAAATTCCGAGCGGAATTAGCAGATTGGAATATTCCTTTCTATGAAGTGTGGGGTACGAACCCTGCGCAACGGCTGGCAAGGGCAATCGGGCAGATAAGGAAAAGTGATATTCCCGCACTTACCCTTCAAAGTGTAAAGAGATTGTAAAAGTACGGGAAAGGATTTTTTCCAGTACCGTTGATTCCTCCAGATTACCGTTGAAAATGAGGGTATTGCCTATACCCTGAGAAACTTTGAACTCTGGGGAGAAGATAAAGAAGGGAAAGAAGATCTGGATACCCGCACCATACTCAACCGAAAAATCGTTGGGGGCGATTTTGACTAATGTTTCTGCTTGTTTAGACCTGGAGTCGCTGGCTACATCAAAGCCATATTTCACCCCGGCGATCACAAAGAGGCGCTTGTCGCGGTAAGGAGCTGATTTATAGCGTACTTGAAAGGGGAGCTCCACAAAAACAGACTCCACTGTTCGCTGGCTGACCGGTCGCAGGCGGCTGGTTTTGCTGTAGTTGATATTTCGCTCGGCAAAAGAGAGTGTAGGTAAAAAGCGAAAATCGAAATAATCCCCGATTTTGAGATTGGTCACGACACCCAGGTTAAATCCAGGGCCCTGTAGGGACTCCACCGTGCGGATACTATCGCTTAAAAGAAACTCTTTGGAGCGAAAAGGCTTGAAATTGGAGGAATTGACCCCCAGGGTAATTCCGAAATAATAGGCCTTGCTGTCGAATCCCTGGAAATTGTAATTGCCGGTATTGTATTTTTGTCCCAACAGGCAAACGCTGCCAAGGCTGCTCAGGAGCAGGGGTAATATCACTTTGAACTTGCGTAAATCGAGCATATTCCGAGCGTTAATGGCGTACAGGTACCTTCTTGGAAACCTGCCTGTTTGAGCATTTGCAAAAATCTTTCGCCGTCCGGGAACGCCTGTACGGATTCATACAGGTAGCGGTAGGCGCGGGGATCTTTAGAGGTTAAACGTCCTATTGCTGGTAGTAGGTATTTAAAGTAGGCAGTAAATATTTGCCCGAAAGGAAAAATCCGCGGCCGGGAAAACTCGAGGACAACAAGTCGGCCACCTGGCTTTAATACCCGGCAGATTTCAGCCAATCCCGCAACAGGCCGCTCAAAATTGCGGACTCCGAAAGCTACAGTTACTGCATCAAAGGTGTTATCGGCAAAAGGAAGGTGTTCAGAGTCGCCCTCCAGGAGCTCAATGTATGTTTCCCATCCTTTAGCCCGGATTTTTTCCCGTCCGATAGCCAGCATTTCGTTGGAAATATCGACACCGGTAATGCGTACATCAGGTAGTTGCCTGCGGATTTCGAGG
This sequence comes from uncultured Haliscomenobacter sp., assembly GCA_964527495.1. Lineage (GTDB taxonomy): Bacteria > Bacteroidota > Bacteroidia > Chitinophagales > Saprospiraceae > JADJPL01. Next base: position 573 of record CAZGOT010000192.1, on the reverse strand, counting down.
GCAAGATCGGCCGTTCCGGTTGCAACATCCAGTATTTGCCGCCCCTCCGGCCGCTGAATCATAGCCACTGCACGCTTTCTCCAGTACACATCAATACCTGCAGAGAGCAGCCTGTTCAAAAAATCATAGTACGGGGCTATCCGGTCGAACATGCGCGACACCTGTTCTTTTTTCCCTTCATGCGCCGTATAGGGCTTCACTTCCCGGTTTTCCATGAACTCATTTGATTTTTACAGTGCATTAATTAGCTGAGTATTAATCGCAACGCATTGCTGAATACAGCATAAAAACTTAGTATTGGGCTTGGTAACTCCCCGGGGTATTTTCTACAGGAGGCCATATATTTTTGTGGCGATTAACTTTTGCGCATAATTATGACAGAGAAATTTGTATTTTGTTTTCCGGCTGCAAAAGTAGGAACATAATTTCCAAATTAACTCCTTCGTGAAAAAAGAAGGGATTTTTGTATCTTTGCGTGCCCGGAAAAATCCGGACACATTCCTTTGCTCCCATAAAGAGGCCCGGTTTTCAATCGGTGCAAAAAAATGGGTGGCAACGTATAAACGATAAAGT
>CAZGOT010000191.1:0-5753 GCA_964527495.1 uncultured Haliscomenobacter sp. | reverse complement strand
CCCGAAGATCTGAAAGGCTCTGCAATGGAAGCTGCCATCACTTCCTTTGTCCTTTTTGCCATTGGTGCCATCATCCCGGTAATCCCCTTCTTTTTCTTTGGTGGGGTAAAGGGTATTCTGTTCAGCGCAATGCTTAGCGCAGCAGGGTTGTTTATTATAGGAGCCGCAATTACCTTATTTACCGGAAGAAGTATCTGGTTTTCCGGGTTCCGACAGGTCACTTTTGGACTCGCCGCCGCCGCCGTGACCTTTGGCATTGGAAAATGGATTGGCGTTTCGGTAGCGGGTTAAGAAAAGCAGATAACGATTAGCGGCAATGGCCATAACTGAACAGAAAAAATGGTAGCACATGCTCGAAAACCTACGTGAACCCTCCCTTTTACGCAGCCTGGCCTATATCAATGGTCAGTGGGTCCCTGCTGCTAACGGGGCTACCTTTCCGGTCGTTGACCCTGCATCCGCTACAGTTTTAGGTGTATTGCCGGATATGGGAGAGGCCGAGACCCATCAAGCCATTGCTGCGGCACATGCAGCCTTTCCTGATTGGCGGGCCCGGACGGCTGGAGAAAGGGCAACGCTTTTGCGCCGTTGGTACGATTTGCTCCTGGCCCATCAGGAAGACCTTGGGCGCATCCTCACCGCCGAGCAAGGCAAACCACTGCCCGAGGCAATCGGAGAAATCCGCTATGGAGCATCGTTTGTGGAGTGGTTTGCCGAAGAGGCAAAGCGGGTATATGGGGATACCATTCCAGGCCATGAAGGCGACAAGCGCCTGCTGGTGCTTAGACAGCCCGTCGGAGTAGTGGGCATTATCACCCCCTGGAACTTCCCGAACGCCATGATTTCCCGAAAAGTAGCTCCGGCTCTCGCCGCCGGGTGTACGGTAGTGGTGAAGCCTGCCGAAGCCACCCCTTATTCTGCTCTGGCAATGGCCGCACTCGCCGAAGAGGCCGGAATTCCTGCCGGAGTATTTAATGTCGTCACAGCCTCCAAGCCGGCACCTGTAGGAACAGCCCTAACCTCCAGTCCACTCGTCAGGAAAATTTCTTTCACCGGCTCGACAAGGGTAGGTAAAGTCCTCATGGCCCAATGTGCAGGGACAGTGAAGCGCCTTTCCCTGGAGCTGGGGGGCAATGCACCTTTTATCGTTTTTGAGGATGCCGATCTGGACGCAGCCGTACAGGGCGCTATCGCCTCCAAATACCGCAATGCCGGTCAGACCTGCGTTTGTGCCAACCGGATTTTCGCCCATTCGAATATTGCTGAGGCCTTTGCCCATAAGCTCAGCCTGGCAACTCAAGGATTAGTAGTGGGAGCGGGTACTACCCCGGGAGTAAGTATAGGGCCGCTCATCAACGCTACCGCGCTCCAAAAAGTACAGCGGCTGCTCGACGACGCACTGGCAAAAGGTGCCCGTTTGCTCTGTGGTGGGAAAGTTCATCCCCTGGGCGGTACATTTTTCGAGCCCACTGTTTTAGTTGGGGCAACACCAGAAATGGCCCTTGCGCAGGAAGAGATTTTCGGGCCTGTAGCGCCAGTATTTACTTTTTCCAGTGAAAGCGAAGCTATACAGTTGGCCAACGATACCCCGTATGGCCTTGCAGCGTATTTTTATACCCAGGACATTGCGAGGACCTTCCGTGTTGCAGAAGCGCTGGAATACGGGATTATCGGCATCAACACCGGTATGATTTCCACTGCCGTTGCCCCTTTCGGTGGCATGAAAGAAAGTGGGTTCGGAAGGGAAGGGTCCAGATATGGCATGGACGAGTTTTTGGAAAAAAAATATCTCTGCCTACAGATTTGAGCGCTGCTCTTGTTGTCGCCGCAGCGATTTTTCCCGGATAATATCCTGAACTGGCCGGTTTTGGATCTTACTGTCCAGCCAGGAGAGGATGTCGAGATACAGGAAAGGGCGCTGTTCGTAGGGGTCACGGGCAATTTTTTCCAGTTTATGCTTCAGCGCTACCAGGGATTCCTGCAGGTAGCGGGGATGTATCCGCGTGAGCCGGCGCAGGAATTTGAAGATTTCCTTAAGTGCGAGGCCGAGGTCTTCCTTTTTAGCCAGGAAGCGGTAAACTGACTTCACCTGATATTCCAGCAATTGGGCATTGCCAAGTTCATAATGGGCGATCAGGCTCAACAGGCGGGCAAAAACCTGAATATCTGCGCGGTAGTCGGGGTCTTTTTCATTGATAATATAGTTGAGGTACGTGATGGCACTGCTGCTGTCCCCACTCCCAAAATACATACTCGCGATGCGGTAATAGAAAACCATTTCGCGGTGGCTGTCCCAGTTGTAGCGGTCTTCCTGCATAATTTCCAACAATTCCGGTACGAGTTGCAATCCCTCGGTAAAGGTCCCTTCCAGAAAATGCTTTTTTATGAGGTGGATGTATTTGTATAAGTAAAACAGGCTTTCGTTATTCTTACTGGCGATCAGCTCCGGATGGCTAAGGGGCAGGCGAAGGAGTTCGTCCAGTGCCTGGTTGAATTTTGGGGCATGGAGGAGGTTAAACAGCGAGTTCAGAAGGTTGTGCAGGCCCTTGAGGTAGAGGGGCATATTAATTTCAATCATATACGGGTTCTCCCGGAAAACATCCACCCAGCGCTGGGAATAGCGATAACAAAAGCCAAAGTCCTGGATAATATGGTAAAACCAGAAATGGGCCTGACAGAAGTAGATTTTCCCCATAAAATCGAGTTCCTGCCAGGGGATTTTGGGCATATTGGAAGAAAAAAACTCCTTTACAAAGAAATAGTCCTTTTCGTTGCGTGTGAACCCCACTTTCAGGTAAAGGCCGTAGAGCTGGAGGGAGAGGTTCGAAAATAGGTTCATTTGCTGCATTGCCCTGCTCAGTTCCAGCGTTTCATCAGTCAGCGCCTCTGCACGGCCCTCGATGCTCCGCGTGATATACTGGCCTTCAATATGCTTTTCAAACTCCAGGATTTCCATGTGGAGGGGGTGGTAACCTGCCAGTTTACTGCGCTCTTTTGCCTTGACGAGCATATCCAGACTTTGGCGGTAAAGCCCTTTGTTATACAGGACCCGGGCATAATCTACCATTTCCCGGATCTGAATATCCGGCACCTCGCGGGCGCTTAGCAGGCGCAGGCTCGTGAGAAGTTGTTTGTACAAATGCGCTTTCAAATTGGATAACTGCTGCTTTTTAATTTCCGGCAACCTGCGCAAAATAGTCTCCTCCTCATATTCCCCCCGCTTCTCCAAAAAATCGAACAACTGCAAAAACAAAATATCCTCCGAAGATTGGTTTCGCTTGACAAACAAACGAAAATGCCGCTTCTCTGCCCGCGTCAGGGAATTGATCAACTGGACCAGATCATCTGTTTTCTGTTTAGGCATTGTAGTTTCAAATTAAATAAATTATTGACAAACAATAACTTAACGTGTATTTTTTTTAATATTACTTTGGACAAAACCCAGCAAATTAATGCCTCGCAGAGCCTCTTGCCCATTTATCTTTGCACGTTGACAAAAAACATTTTGGGCTGGCGAGGTTCTCCTGTTGAACCCAAGCCTCCTAGGCCGATATGGGCTGTAAATCTACAAAATTGTGCACAATGAGCGAAAACCGCATTTTTATCTTTGACACCACCCTCCGGGACGGCGAGCAGGTGCCAGGCTGTAAACTGAATACAGCGCAGAAAATCGAAATTGCCCACCAGCTGGAGGCCTTAGGGGTTGATGTTATCGAGGCCGGTTTTCCTATCTCCAGCCCTGGCGATTTCCAATCCGTTGAGGCGATTTGTAAAGCCATCAAAACCCCGGTCATTTGCGGACTATCCCGGGCAGTGGAAAAGGATATCCAGGTTGCCGCCGAAGCGCTCCGCTATGCAAGCCGGCCGCGTATCCATACAGGTATCGGGACATCAGATTCTCATATCCTGCACAAATTTAAGAGTACCCGCGAAGAAATTATCGAACGGGCTGTAGCAGCGGTGAAATACGCTAAATCTTTTGTGGAGGACGTTGAGTTCTATGCCGAAGATGCTGGTCGCACCGACAACGACTATCTCGCCCGGGTAATCGAGGCGGTACTAAAAGCTGGTGCGACCGTGCTCAATATCCCGGATACGACCGGTTACTGCCTACCGGAGGAATACGGCGCTAAAATCCGCTATCTGATGGAAAATGTCACCGGCATCCATAAAGCGACTATATCCACCCATTGCCACAATGACCTGGGCCTCGCTACCGCTAATTCTATAGCAGGCGCACAGAACGGTGCCCGGCAAATTGAATGCACCATCAATGGCATTGGGGAACGGGCTGGCAACACCTCCCTGGAAGAGGTCGTTATGATTATGCGCCAGCACCCTTACCTCAACCTGCATACTAATATTAACACCCGCATGCTCTACCCGCTCAGCCAGCTCGTGAGCGAACGAATGGGTGTAGTAGTACAACCCAATAAAGCCATCGTTGGCGCCAATGCTTTTGCCCATTCCTCCGGTATCCACCAGGACGGTGTCATTAAGGAACGCGAAACATACGAAATCATCAACCCGCTCGACGTAGGCGTGGACCACTCCAAAATCGTACTCACCGCAAGAAGTGGCCGTGCCGCAATTGCTTATCGGTATAAGGAAGCTGGCATCAACCTCACAAAAGATGAACTCGACGAGGTGTACCGGCGTTTCCTTGAGGTGGCCGACCGTATCAAAGAGGTTGGAGACAGTGATTTGTTGAACATTTATCAGGCAGTACAGGCTGCTGCCACTTCACCATCTGCAGCATAAACATTCATGGGAAAAACGATTTTCGATAAAATCTGGGATGCACACGTCGTAGCACCCGTTGAAGGCGGTATGGAAGTGCTTTATATTGACCGGCATTTCATTCACGAAGTGACCAGCCCACAGGCCTTCGACGGGCTAAAAGCCAGGAATATCGGGGTTTTCCGTCCCGCGCAAACGATTGCGACCGCAGACCACAACGTTCCTACCAAAGACCAGGACAAGCCTATCCAGGAGCCGCTTTCTCGTTTCCAGGTCCAGAAACTCGTTGAAAATTGCCGCGATTTCGGACTGGAACTCTATGGGTTAGGCCATAAATATCAGGGTATTGTGCATGTTATTGGGCCGGAACTCGGTATTACGCAGCCCGGTATGACCATCGTCTGTGGAGACAGTCATACTTCTACCCATGGCGCTTTTGGGTGTATCGCCTTCGGCATAGGAACCAGTCAGGTCGAACAAGTGCTTGCCAGCCAATGCCTGATCCAATCCAGGCCTAAACGGATGCGGATTACGGTAGATGGAACGCTGCAACAAGGGGTATCGGCAAAAGATATCATCCTGTATATCATTTCAAAGCTCAGTGCCGCAGGCGGGACGGGCTATTTTGTCGAATATGCCGGCTCAGCTATCCAGAGCCTTTCTATGGAAGGCCGGATGACGATTTGCAATATGAGCATCGAAATGGGTGCCCGCGGGGGCCTTGTCGCCCCGGATGACACAACTTTCCAATACCTCTCAGGGCGCCGTTTTGCGCCGGCAGGAGAGGCATGGACAAAATCCCTCGCCTATTGGCAAACGCTGTTCACGGATGCCGATGCCGTTTTTGATCAGGAATTCCATTTTCGCGCAGAAGATATTGAGCCCATGGTTACCTTTGGCACCAACCCGGGTATGGGTATCAAAATCACTGAAGCCATACCGGGACCTGCGGGGGAAAATACGCAATCCTTCGATAAATCCCTGGAATACATGGGTTTGCATTCCGGTGAGCG
>CAZGOT010000190.1:0-5778 GCA_964527495.1 uncultured Haliscomenobacter sp. | reverse complement strand
CTGTTTTGTCTCATTTTGCGAAGCAAAATGAGACAAAACAGTGTCCATTCAAAATAAAATTTGGCTGCGTAAGCCGCCAAACGAAAAGCCGGGGATTTTCACACAACCCATTTGAAATAACATTTGGCAGCTGAAGGCGGCAGAATATTTTTTACGCAACCCGCCTAATAGGGTTTACGTAAATTTTCAAGACAGGTCGGATAAAATACACAAAGCTATTTAGTGTCTGGTATACATAAAAAAGAGAAGCTGTATTAACCTTTTTGGCTTTTTCAGGTTTGGTACATATCATGTGGTTCGGGCACTAAAAAATTCCCTGCTGCAAGATGGATAACTAAATGGATTATAAAAGATAAAGCGCAATGACTATTGCGAGATTGGAAGAAGTAAGCAAGGTATATAAAACAGGCAACGAGGAAATTGTGGCGTTGCAACCGACTACGATGGAAATCCGGCAAGGGGAGTTATTGCTCATAATAGGCCCTTCTGGATCGGGAAAGACGACGCTGTTATCGTTACTGGGTTGCGTACTATACCCATCCAGTGGACGTCTTTGGGTGGATGGGAAGGAAATCAACCAGCTCAGAGAACGGGAGCTCGCCAGGTTACGCCTGAACACCATCGGTTTTGTATTCCAGAATTTTAATCTATTAGCTCCACTTTCTGCTGAAGACAACGTAAAAATGCCGCTCCGCCTGATGGGGGTATCTGATAAAGAGATGCGCCTTCGTACGGCAGAAGCACTTGAGATGGTTGGTATGACCGGCCACCGCAGGCAACTGCCCAAGGAGTTGTCGGGGGGGCAGCAGCAGCGCATTGCCATCGCACGTGCTTTGGTCACAAATCCAGGGTTAATCCTTTGCGATGAACCAACTGCAGCATTAGACAAAAATTCTATCGGTGTAGTAATGGATGAACTCCGTATTCTGGCCAACCAAGGTAAAGCAGTATGCGTGGTTACCCATGATCCGCGTCTCGAGCCCTATGCCCACAGAATAGTGGGAGTGGACAATGGAGCGGTAAGTGAAATTCAATCTTTTGACCAGGGGCATTGACTTTTTATGGGCCAAGCCTTTGCCCTCGTTTCATCATAAAGCAAAAACTATGCGTTTCTTAGGGTTTTTAAAATTTTTAGCGCTCTTCTTATTGGTTGTTTCCTGTAGCGGGCGCAAAGAAACAGCCGAGGGCAATGCCCGCAAAGCTGACGACGCAGACACGGCAGATACGACAGTACTGGATGTAAGGGAAATCGTAGGTGTTGCACGAATCGAGCCAGCAGGTAAGATTATTGTGATGAACGCTGAAACTGCAGGCTTTGTCCGGGAGGTATTATTTGTCGAAAACGATCGGGTGCAAAAGGGGCAGTCCCTGGTGGTACTCGATGCCGAACTGGAAGAAGCACAGGTGCAGCAGGCGAAAAGTCGTATCGTTGTACAGCAGGCAGCTATTGAGAGTGCCCGGGCTAGACTGAGTGCTCTACAGGTCAAATTTATGGCAGCAAAGAATACCTATGAACGCGAACTGCGCTTGCTGCAGGGCAAGGCAGGTACTCAGCAAGCGCTGGAAGACAGCCGTTTTGCAAAGGAAGAACTGGAAAAGCAAATTCTGGCTCAGGAGGCTCAAATCCGCCAGCAACAGGCACAGGCAGGCGAACTAGCTGCCGAACTTCGCTACCGCGAGGTAGAACGGGCGAAAAAAACGCTGCGTGCCCCCCTGGCCGGTCGTTTTTTGTCCTGCGAAGTAAAACCTGGCAACTATTTGTCGGCTTCGGCCTCCTTGGGAGACTTTGCAGTGGACGGGCCTCAGGTAGCGGTAACAGAAGTAGATGAGTTGTTTGCAATGCGGGTGCGCGAGGGATTGCCCGCATATATCCGCCCACAGGGCCGTAGCGAGGTACTTTCGAGGGGAAAAGTCGTTTTTGTAGGCCCATATCTAAAGAAAAAGTCGCTGTTTTCTGATCGGTCGGACAACCTGGAAGACAGAAGGGTCCGTGAAGTACGTGTCGAACTGGAGGATAGTAGCAAAATACTGATTGGTAGCCGGGTGGAGTGCGTGATTTCCCTGGATTAATATCGGGAAAAATACTGGGACAATATGTGGAGGACTGCACTGCGATTTTTGTTGTACGATAAGGCCAAGTCCATTGGTGCTATGGCTGGGGTGATCCTGTCTGTGTTCCTGATCGGACAACAGAGCGGGATATTTATTTTTCTCACCAATGCGATGTGTTCTCTTTCAAGAAATAATAGCCAGTACATCTGGGTAATTGATGACAAAGCTACCAACGTGAACGCACTGTCGTCTCTGGATATGCGCAAAGCCCGGGAACTGGCGAGCATTCCCGGGGTTAGCAGGGTAAATCCACTGGTAGTGGCTGGGGGTACTGCACGGTTTCAGAACGGCAAGACTTCTGGTGTATTGATGATTGGTAGCCAGTATCCCGAATTTGCAGGGGGCCCATGGAATATTGCAGCGGGTAAAAAGGAAGATCTGCTGCGAGAGGGTGCGGTATTTACAGAATATTTCGATCGCGATGCCCTGGGCGATGCGCGGATTGGTGACTTTTTTGAAATTAATGGCAAGCAGGTCTTTATCGCTGGAAATACCCGTGGGGTGACTTCTTTTGGGGGGGTATATGTGTTTACTTCCCTCGAACGGGCACGTTTTCTGGGCAGTGTGCCGACGGATAAGGCCAGTGCTTTTTTACTGGAATGGAGCCCCTCGGCATCCCGGGAAGAAATCATTACCCTTATCAACCGCAACCTGGAGGGCTTGAGGGCCTGGAAGGAGGAGGATCTAAGCAGCAGTACGGTATCCGAAGTGCTCAAATCGAGCGGAATCGGATTTTCCGTAGGTACACTGATTATCTTTGCCCTGATTACCGGATTCGTGATTATCGGCCTCACGTTGTATTCGGCGGCGATTGATCGCCTCAAGGACTATGGTACATTGAAAGCTATCGGCGCTACCAATGGGTTTATTCGCCGATTAATCCTGACCCAGGCGCTAATCGTTTCTATTATCGGATTTTTTATCGGATTTGTATTTGTGCTGGGTTTTCGCAATGGCATTGCACAGGCAGGGACTATTTTTGATTATCCTCTGTGGATGCGTCTGGGGTTCTTTTTTATTACCCTGTTCATCGCATTCACCGGTAGTACTTTTGCCATACGCCGCATTACCGGGCTGGAGCCTTCTACGATCTTCAGGGCATAGGAGACTTTCGGCAGAGGAGATCAGGAGGATTGAAAAGCCTTTTTATATAACTATAGGCCACAAGCGCATTAACCTTGGGGCGAGGCACAAAAATGCCTTGCAAATTTGCAGTATAAATACCTGAATATGAGATATATTTTTGTTGGTGTCCTGAGTATTATTCTGGCTCCTGCAGCAAAGGTATCGGCCCAGGATACGGTACGTCTGACGCTCGAAGCAGCAGTCGAACAGGGTTTAGCACACAATTATACCCTGCGCAACCAGCAACTGGCCATTGACTTAGCCGATAGCGAACTGGATAAACTCAATGCCCGTAAAATGCCAGTCATTAGTGCAGGTGGGGATTTACGCACAAACATTGTGCTACCAGTGACGATTATCCCAGGCTCTGCTTTTAACAATCAAGGTCAGAATGAGGGCGACCGCAAGATTCGTTTCGGTACGACATTCAACATCATCGGGTCGGTGGAGGCGGAATATGCACTGGTAGATCCTACCCTGAGTGCAGACCGCCAGCTTGCAGAAGCTGGGAGGTTATTACAGGGGACTTTATATGAAGCGCAAAAACAACAACAAAAGTTGGTTATTGCTGAAGCCTGGTATAACGTATTTTTACACCAGGAGCAGGCACGTCTGGCTAGCGATAAACTGATGCGCTTAAGGGCTCTGCTGGAAATTATTCAGGTACGGCAGGAAACAGGAACCGTGCTTCCCGTAGAGTTGTTGCGTGCACAACTGGACGTGGATAATGCTGCTGCTGCATTTGAACAAGCCGTCAATCAACTCATTTTGAGCCGCCAAACCCTGGCTTATCGGGTCGGATTACCCCTGAATGCCATACTGGAAGTTGCAGGGGCTCCCATACCGGAAAAACCTGGGACCTGGGAAGCAACCGCTCCTGGTCAGCGCTGGGAGATCAGCGAACAACAGCAGCGCATGGTAATTGCCGAACGAAAGGTACAGCAGATAGAACAGCAGTACAAGCCTGGCCTCAATCTTTATGGCAACGCTGCGGTGCAGCATCTGAGCAATAATCTGGCAGTATGGGAGAATTGGTTTCCATTGGTCTATGCTGGCCTTCAGACCAAAATTCCCGTTTTTGACGGGCAATTGAAACGCAGAAACCAGGAAATCGCCCGTATCGAGGCCTTGTCCGCCCGCCAGAATCTGGAGCGCTGGAAGGAGGATATCGCTTATGAAACCGCATCTGCATCTACAGCCATGCAAAATGCTGTTATACAATGGAATACGGCTCAAAATGCCCTTGTCGTGGCTAATCGTTTGTTTGAATTGGAAAAGGAGCGCTATGAGGGGGGGAAGCTGCTGTACTCCGAACTGCTCAATGTGGAATATACCCTTCGCGAAGCAGAAAATAACTCCCTGACGGCCTGGTATAATTACTTGTTGGCCCGGGTGCGTTGGGAAAAAGCAGTAGGGCGCTTATAGGTGTTTCGCTGCAGGACATTTCTTATCCTTTACCTAATATTCGGAAAGTAGGGCCTTCAGGCTAGGTGAACCGCTGATCCTGTATCCATGGGAGGCGCTCCATGCGCACGACTTCGAGGCTGTAAAAACCGTATTCTTCTGCAACTTTAGCCTGCAGGATATAGATGCCTTTACCTCTGAAAGGGTGTTGTTCCAGGAAATTGGGAAAGTGAACGGTATCGAAAAAATATCCCTGCGAGTCGAGCCAGGTACCGAAAGCCATGCGCTGCCCATTGACGGTGCGGACGGGCTTCTGGCACACATAATAACCTAGTATCTCCACGAGTCTGCCGCTGTGATAGGGAAAATCGCGGGCAGCAATCCCGGAATGATACCGCCAGGTATCTTGCAGGAGTTCAAACGGGGAGCAGAGGGGGAATCCTATCAACTCGATTTCGTCGAAAGCCTGATCAAAGGGGCCATCTGGGAGCAGAGGTATTGCCGAAGTGGTTTGTACACAATCGCTGTGCATTTCGGTTAGGGGTAGTCCGAAACCATCTTCTCCAAATAATCCAGGTTGAGGTGCTGCTCGTCTTTTGGGGTTTAGGACAGCATTTTTTTCCCAGAGGAGTTCATATTTGCTTTTTCCAGTAAATCGGAAGGCGCCAATCCTGATCAGGAGTTCCAGTTGGGCCGGATGGATATCAACCCGGTTTATGAAATCTTCCAGGCTGGTGAAAGGACCGTTTTGGGTACGCTGAAGGATGATAGGATGTACAGCAGTGCGTTCCATCTGGCAGAGGTGTATGAAGCCGAGATAGAGGGCTTTTTCTTTTAATGTCGTAAGATAGTGGCTATTATTTACACAAGGAGGGTGTACAGTTGCTCCCAGCATCCGTGCTTCGTGGATATAGTATTCTGTGGCATAAAAGCCACCAAAGTTATTGATTACGGCAGTGATAAACTCAAGCGGGAAATAGGCACGGAGGTAAAGGCTTTGAAAACTTTCAACGGCGAAGCTCGCCGAGTGGGCTTTACAAAAAGAATAACCGGAAAAACTCTCGATTTGTGCCCATACCTCCCGAGTCAAGGACTCTGGATAGCCGCGAGAACGGCAATTGTCGAAATATTTTTGCT
>CAZGOT010000189.1:0-5814 GCA_964527495.1 uncultured Haliscomenobacter sp. | reverse complement strand
TGTTCAAAACATTATTTGGCGGCGTCAGCCGCCAAAGGGCCGCCGCCAGGCTTTTCACATAACCCCTATTCAAAATGTTATTTCGCTGCCGAAGGTGGCGAAAGACTTTTTGCACAACCCCAATAAATTTTAGAAAGCCTCTTTAAAAGAATAGTTTTTAGCGGCGAATGCCGCCAAAAGACTTCTGAGACAGCCAATGATAGCTTCTCTACTCTTGAGGACAACTTTTCCTTTTCCTTATTGTTATCCTCCTAAAATTGCCAATAATCTCTCTATCCTGATTCATGAAAAGGAAAATCATCAACGTCATTGGGCTCTTTTTTCTACTCGTCATCCTTCCTGCAATGAGTTGGGTGTATTTGAGCCAGGGACTGGCCTACCAGAGGGCTAAGCGGGCGGAGCTCCGCGCATATGGTACAATACCTCCTTTTCCCTACAGGTTGTTGAACGGGGATTCCATTGGCGAGACTGAGCTGGGGGGAAAGTTACTGATGGTTTTTGATGTGTCTGATGCTTCGGCAAGTACAACGGAGGCTATTTTCGGCGAACTGGAAAAAATCCACCGGCAGTTTGATGAGCGCGAGGATGTGCTTTTCCTGCTGAGGGCCGATAAGAAGGACTCCCTGCTGATGGAGCAGCTCTTAACCCGCTACAAACTGGCTGACCCTGGGCAGGTCTATACTATCCTGCGCAGAGCTGGGGAGGCGCCTGGTTCCGGGCTTGGCCTTAAAGGCAGTAAAATGGCCACACAGGTAGTTGTGGCAGACAGTTCCGGGACCATCCGGCAGTACTACGATTTTACGGATGGCAACCGCGTGCGGCGTTCGGTGGAGCATATCGCGATATTGATGCCCTTTCGCGATAGAGAGGAAGCGGTCCTGCAAAGAGAGAAAGAGAAATAATTTTTTTCAAAAGCAATTATATGTCTGTTGAATCTGCAAATCCTTTGCTTGAAAAGCGGTTGAACATTGCTGCCTGGATTGTTACCGGCGCAGTCCTGCTATTGGTTGGATTGATGCGGCGTGTGAAAATACCACTGCCCGAGGGGGTTTCTGTTGATTTTCTTCCGCCTTTTCACGCTACGATGAATGCCTGTACTGCCGTAGTGCTACTCTTTGCGTATTACTTTATCCGAAGGAAAAATGTGGAGGCGCACCGCAAATCCATTTATGTAGCTGTTGTACTTTCCATATTGTTTTTGCTTTCTTATGTAGTATATCATTTTACTACTCCGGAAACGATTTACGGGGATGTAGATGGCAATGGCGTGCTGAGCGAGTTGGAGAGGTCAGCCGCTGGGACTGGGAGAACGGTTTATCTTGTTATTTTGCTAAGTCATATAACCTTGGCAGCATTATCGTTGCCGTTTATATTGTTTACCTTTATTCGGGCGTATACAAATCAGTTTGAGCGGCATCGCAAAATGGCTCGTTGGGTATGGCCGGTGTGGTTGTATGTTGCAGTTACCGGACCGGTATGTTATTTTTTATTGTTGCCATATTATTGACCTTAGACCTGGCATAGAAAGCGCTTTCTGCTAACTTTTTTTTTCCTGCGTTGTTTTTCATTTAGTAACTAGCAACACTTTAGGGGTAATCTGCAATACGTTTTTTTGTGGAAATCCAAGTCTGAAATGTTTATTTCCACCTGGCTAATTCCCTGCTGGTGGGTAATTTGAAAACCGGAAAAAATGGCAAATACAAAGAGGTTTATAATTATTGGTATTTCGTTGCTTGCCTTCGTGCTATTGGTTCCCGAGTTATCGGCGCAATGCCCAATGTGTAAAATAGCGGCAGAAAGCAATCTGAAGAATGGAGGTTCACAGGGTAAGGGCCTGAATCTGGGTATCTTGTATATGCTTGCCACCCCCTATCTGCTCATTGGTGGAATTGGATTTTTCTGGTGGAAAAACAGGCGCAAGGAGAGTAAAACGCAGGTAACGCAAGTAAACCTGGAAGAGGGACAACTTTAATCCTTTTCAGGACTTTTGTAGCTCCTGTCGAAATGCGCGTATGTGGATAAGGAGATGGCACCCCATCCGGCGATCAATAAGGCCCCGCCCACAGGAGTTACCGGGCCAAGCCAGCTTAGGCCAAGTGCTAACAGTTCATCAGCCGCCATGAGATACAGTGAGCCAGAGAAAGCAATGATGCCCAGGCTGAATAGCCAAACAGAATAGGTGAGTGCTTTTTTTCGCCCAAAATGGGAGAGTACTCCAACACCCAGGAGTGCCAGTGTGTGCACGAGGTGATATTTTACAGCAGTTTCATAGCTGGAATACGCTTCAACAGAAAGGTGGGATTTGAGTAAATGGGCTCCGAAAGCGCCGAATGCAACGGCAGTCATTCCGAAAATGCCACAAAGGCGCAGTGTGATTTTTCTCATTTTGTATAGTACTTTCACCTTGCATCCGAAGCCACCTTTTTGTTAAATTGGCAAAGGATTTTTTTAAAATTCATAGGATTTTGCAAAGCACAAGATTAAAGAAAATAATTGCAGTCCCCTAATTTTTAGTTAAAAAAAAGTGTCTTTTAAGCAATATTTCAGGTTTGAAAACACCGCATAAACTGCTGAATAGGTGCGATCTATTTTTCTTTTGGCTGCGTTCTGCCCAGCGGATATATATAAAATATTTTTATATTAATTTAGGGAAGTTATAAAAATCTGTTGGTGATTGCAATGGCAGGAAAATCTACCAGCTGTATGCTTTCAATCAAGCCTCCAGTCCACAGGGGGGGTGCCGTTTGTCTGCAGATAGGAATTGGCTTTGGAAAAGTGCCGGCAGCCGAAGAATGCCCCCTGGGCGAGGGGGGATGGGTGGGCAGCCTCCAGGATACAATGTTTTTCCCCATTGATCAAAGCAGCTTTTTTTCTGGCAAAATTACCCCAGAGCAGAAAAACCAGTCCTTCCCGTTGATCTGATAAGTGCCGGATAACGGTATCGGTGAAGGTTTGCCATCCAATATGCTGATGGGAGCCTGCTCTGTTTTTTTCGACCGTGAGCATAGCGTTGAGCAGGAAAACGCCATGATGGGCCCATTGAGTGAGGTCGCCGTGCGCAGGGGCTGCAATACCAAGGTCTGCGTGGAGTTCTTTGTAGATGTTTTGTAGGGAAGGAGGTATGCGCACGCCTTTAGGCACTGAAAAGCAAAGGCCCATAGCTTCACCGGGGTTATGATAGGGATCCTGACCCAGGATGACTACTTTGACTTCGTTAAACGGGGTACAGTTGAAAGCATTGAAAATGAGGTTTCCGGGAGGATAAATGGTTTTTCCTTCTGAAAGCTCCTTTTTCAGGAAGTCGGCGAGGACTTGAAAATAGGGTTGTTCAAATTCCCCGGCCAACACCTCTTTCCAGGAGGGTTCTATACGTACTTCGCCCATGGTGCAGGTTTTTGGTTACAGCAAGGAGTTCTTTTAGTGATCCGATAAGCAGTTCCCTTTGTGTCCAGAGAAGGTCATGCCGGCTTCCTGCTGCCATTTTAATTTTGAGGAAGGCAGCGTTGATGAGCCGGGTGTGGGCATAACGGGCATTTTCGGGCAGGATCAGGCGGTCGTTCAGGCCGTGCAGGATGATGACTGCACTGGTTATCCGCTTCCAGCCTTCGGCCATTTGTTTTAATTGTATCGAGTGGGAAAGTTTCTCCGCATTGGCAACGCGCAGGGCCCCTGGGATCAGCCAGCGCAGCGACCAGTGACTTGTAGGGTAAGAGATCCAGTAGGTGGCCTCTGCATCTGGCTTGTTGGAAGAAGACTGCAAGAGCATCCCGTCCACCAGGTCTGGATAATCCATTGCCAACCGCGCACTCACAGTCCCCCCATAGGAGGAGCCATGTACGATGATTGTTTGGTGGATTTGGCGCTTTTTCCGCAGGATTGGAGCAAGGAGCGCTGCTTGTTTTTGTACAGAAACTACCGCCTGCCCATATCCCGAATAGCCATAGCCAGGGCGGTCCACTGCCAGGAGCTTGGCCCGTCCCAACAGTTGGGTGTCGCGCAAGAGGCCTTCCCAGAAGGAGGAGGAGCTTGGGGCTCCGTGAATGAAAACGATCAGGGGCAGGCTGTCGTAGCCGATTTCTACATAGCGAACCTTCCTGTTTCCTGTCTGGACATACTGTATGGAGGCCTCCAGCCCAAAGGGGTTATCGCCCAGGCGGTTCAAAATCTGCTCGTCGCTCATTCGGGTTCCGAGTGCCTGATATGCCCAGGCTACTATGCCGAATAGGGCGAGGGACAGATAAGTCCTTTTGCGTTGTAGTACCCGGAATATCCAGGATGGAATAAGCACTTTTTTTTGCTGGTTCATGGTCGAGATTCGCTAATTGCAATTAGAAATCTAACAAATCCCAAGCATAATCGTTTAAAAGATAGGCTGCTTCGGGATTATCTGCCGTAATCATCCTGCAGACGTACGATGTCGGATTCGTCGGAGGGGTGTTGCGGGTCAGTATGTTGCCATATTTCCGCAACTATTCCCCAGCCTTCCAGCCCGATAAGGCGATGGCGTTCGCCCTGGGCGAGGCGTATTATTTGACCTTCTTCAAAAGTTTGTGCGGGAATTTCCTGGTCGTCCGGGCTAATACAAACAGCTACCGGGCCCTGTACGACTTTCCAGATTTCTGCCCGCCGGAAATGATACTGCCAGGAGAGTCGTTGCTGTGGAGCGACGAGCAGAATTTTAGGGCTGAGCTTGCGTCCGGTGAGGATTTCGGCAGAGGGTACTTCAGGGAAAAAGTGAGCGGCAAAAGTGGCAGCCTGGGCCTCATCCAAAACGAGGAAACCTCCCCAGGGCCGGGTGGCATCAATAGTGACAATGCGCAGTCCCAGCTGCTCGGCAAGTTGAACTGCTTTGGCAAACTGCTTGGTTTTTTGTTGTTGTACATCGTTCATCTTGAATAGATTATATGCTTGAGCTGCTTTAGGATATTGTTTTTATTCTCCTTTGTAGCAAACGCCACTGCCTGGTGTTTCGTAAACTTCAATTCTGGAGAGCTCGGCGAGTTGTGGCTTGAGTTTGTCCCATATCCAGCAGGCAATCCATTCTGCTGTTGGGTTTTCCAGGCCTGGCAGGTCATTGAGTACGCGGTGGTCGAGCTGATCTTCTATGCTTTTCCATGCTTGTTTAATATCAGCGAAATCGCGTACCCAGCCAAGTACAGGGTGTAGCGGTCCTTCCAGCACAATGCGCACCCGGTAGGTGTGCCCATGCATCCTGGCACACTTGTGGTCAGGAGGTACATGCGGGAGATAATGTGCGGCATCGAAGGAGAAATCCTTGAATATTTCCATTGTTTTTTAGTTCCGGTTTTGGGGGTAAAGGTAAGGCGAGGGATTAAAATATCCATTTTATTTGACTGGCAATCTGCGTACGGCGGTTTCCGTGAAAGGCTTCCAGTCCGGTTCCGATAGTTGCTCCGTCATGCCGGAAGGTTTGGGCAAACCGGCCTTCCAGGGTGAGGCCTGGAAGGGCACGCAATCGGATGTTGAAGTAAACCCGGGTTCCGTGGCCGTAGTAGGGTGGAATGGAAAAGGTGTTGAGGAGATCATTTTCATAATGGTAAAAGCGGACTCCGTAGCCTGTGGTGCCATAAAGGGCAAACCTTGCGGTGAAAGACAAGGGCGACTGGATAGGCCTGTACAGTATATCCTGTAGGAGCATGGCTCCCCGCTGCGGGCCGTCGTTCGGTATTTCGGTGATTCCCCAGTCTATCCTGGTGCGGAATTCCAGCTTTTTGCCTATGGGATAGCTAAGGTGCAACCGCGCCTGCAGGATTTTTTCTATGGAGGGTTGATTAAAAATGGCCGGGTAGATCC
>CAZGOT010000188.1:0-5817 GCA_964527495.1 uncultured Haliscomenobacter sp. | reverse complement strand
CTGATTACAAATCAGCTGCTCTACCAACTGAGCTATGCTGGCTTGCAACTTTTATAAGAATTGAATCCGGTGCCTACACATTTTACCAATCAAATCAATCCAAGCAAGCAAACACGACCAAAGTAGCTGTGCCTAACTTAGATTAGCCCGTACCCTCCAAGGTAAATTATTACATCCGGACAACCCCAAAAGATAATTTATGACCAAAGCGAAATCACTTCGATAGGCATAAATTGCTCGTTTTTTGTCAAATACTCTGTAAATAAAGCTATCTTAAGGACTTTTCCCAAAGCGAATGCAAAGATAGAACCTATATTTTGAACTTCAAAATAAAATTTGCTTTAAATCGCTTTTTTTCGCGTTGGGCGTTGAAGTACACTAATTACCCTTTTTCGCGTTGGGATGGGCCTGGTCATAGATATTTTTCAGACGGTTCAAGGTGTGGTGGGTATAAATCTCCGTGGCGGAAAGGTTCGCATGGCCAAGAAGGGATTTCACCGCGTTCAGTTCGGCACCATGATTGACAAGATGGGTGGCAAAGGAGTGGCGCAGGACGTGGGGGCTCCGCTTCTCCAGCCCGGGTACAGCTAAAAGCCTGTTATGGACCAGGCGGTACACCCAGCGGTCATACAAAGGCTCTCCTTTGTCGGTCAATAGCAATTCCTTATAGGTAACGGACGGGAAAGCCCGGGAGCGCTCCACAAGATATCTGGAGATATATGTAGCCAGTTCCCTACTGATGGGAACGATGCGTTCCTTCCTCCCCTTCCCCATCACCCTGAGCTCCAAACGGTCGAGGTCAGTCTGGGCAAGGGTAAGTTGGATAAGCTCCGCGCGGCGCATCCCCGTCTGATATAACAATTCCATAACAAGGGCGTCGCGCAGTTCTGGAAAAGTTACAGCCTGAACAGAAAACATCTGTAAAGACCTGAGCAGCTCCCGCTCCGGTGCGACTACAGGCAAACGTTTGCCTATCTTAGGAGAAAAGACATATTCCATGGGATTGCGGTCTATTTTTCCGCTGCGACGCATATAAGCAAAATAGGACTTCAGCGAAGATACCTTTCTGCGGATACTGGATGGTTTGAGGCCCCCTTCTACCAAATGCACTACCCAGGAACGAAAATGGAAATGATGTAATGCCTTTTCTTCAAGCCCCGCATATTGCAGGGCGAGGTAATCCGCAAACTGCTCCAGGTCTTTCCGGTATGCCGTTAAAGTGTGCTCCGAAAATCGCTTTTCATATTGCAAATGCTGAAGGAAACGGTCAATTTCCATTTTTTTACTTTACTCCTTAAAGGCTTGCACCGCCAAAGAATATTTTTTAAAACGCTGATTCTTTTGATTTTGCTTCGCAAAATCAAAAGAATCAGCGTTTTAAAAAATATTTGTGGGGCTGTCCGAAAAGCATTTTCCGCCTTCGGCGGCGAAAGAAAGTTTTGGACGAACACTGTTTTCATTGATTTTGCTTCGCCAAATCAATGAAAACAGTGTTCGTCCAAAATATTGTTTGGCGGCGCAAGCCGCCAAAAGACTTTTCGGACAGCCTCACACTTATGAGACACCCCCATTCAAAATAGTCTTTTTACACAACAATTGATATGGAGGATGCCTACCTTTTAAGACTACCTCGATTCAACAAAATCTATGGATTTTGCTGGATCAACTTATTCACGTTTAATTCTCCCTGCGGGATAGGCCAAATGTATTCCGACTGAGAAGGATTGACCGCTGCCACGTTGGCTTTACCCGGAATAGGCAGCAACAAGCGGGTCAGATCACGCGTGCGGAAGCCTTCGCCGAGCAATTCAATCCGACGCTCCGTCAGGATTTGATTGGCCAGGGCGGCACCATTGGCGAAATCTGCAGGAGCGTAAACTTTCGCTGCATCGGAACGTCCATGTACGGCGTTCAGCAACGCGATTGCGCGCGCATCTACACCGGTGGTACGGGCAATCGCTTCAGAAAGGTTCAACAATACTTCTGCATAGCGGATGACTGGCACATAATCCAGGTGTTGAGGCCCTGTAGGGAACTTGTTCAAATAAGGCTTGTTGTTGGTTGCACGGAATACCCATGCACGACGCTTGTCTGCAGCGGGAAAATCCGTAGTGTTGCCAATAATACCTGTAGGATTCAGCGAGAAATCGCCAATCCCCCTTGGGCCTGGATTGTAATAGCTGCCAAGGCCGTTTTGCGTGCCAGGAAGGTTAAGATCCGTCATCGGCATCGAGAAGATACTTTCCGTAGTCGTGTAGGGTGTCCGGAAGGTATTGTTCACATCAGCCTGGAGTTCATGCGCGACTCCAGAAGCGGCCCGGAAAGGTGCAGCTGTCGGAACGATTTTATTCGCCTCAGTGATAACATCCTGATAACGGCCCATTTCCAGATAAACGCGTGTTTTGAGTGCAATAGCGGTATTCCGGTGTGCACGCGTCGTATTGAGATAGGGCGTGGCATAGCTCGCAGGAAGGTTCTGCTCCGCATAGTTCAGGTCTGCAAGGATCTGGGTATATACCTCTGCCACCGTACTCCGAGCCAAGTCGTTGTTTGCTGCCCCTTTCTCAGGAAGGAGCCGCAAAGGAACACCCAGCTTGGACCCGTTGCCATCAGCGAAAGGCCGGGCATACAGGCTCAGAAGGCTGTGATAGCACAGTGCGCGCAAAAGACGTGCCTCGGCGATGTAATTGTTGGCCAATGTCTCGTTGTTCAAAACCGCCCTGTTTTGCTCTAACCCGGCAATAAACAGGTTAGCACTGTTGATGGCATAGTAAGCGGCATTCCACAAGGTATTGACCTCACCGGTGGAAGAAACGATCGTATGCGTCCAGGTAGAAAAACCAGTTACCCCGTTGGTAGTTTCATTTAAAAATTCTTCCCCCCGGATATCGTGGTATACCAGGAAGCGGCCACCATAAAAGGAACCACTTTTTACCGCACTGTAAATCCCACGCACCTGCTGCAGGATTCTATCGGGGGTATCGAATACCGACGCTTCAGAGAAGGTCGTCAAAGGAACCGGATCGAGCAGATCCTCATTACAGGAAGTCGAGAACAAGCCGGTCAGAAGCAGGCCGGCTACCGCTACCTTTTGATAAAATTTTATATGCATTTTCATATTGTTCAATTTTTGAGCATTTAGAAACCGACATTCAGACCCACCAGGAAGGTGCGTGCCATTGGAACGGAGTTGCGATCAACGCCTGGAGACAGGTTCGAGTTGCCGTTAGTCGAAACCTCTGGGTCCGTACCGGTGTAATTCGTGATCAACAAGGCATTGTTGATATTGCCATATACCCGAAGGCTGTTAATCTTAAATTTGCTCCCGAAAACAGATGCAGGAATAGTGTAGCCAAGGGTTACATTGCGCAAGCGCATGAAGTCCCCTTTCTCTACATTCTCGGAAATCGGAATCGCGGAACCGTTGGAAATATTGTCGCCAAAAACTACCCGTGGAATAGACCCGTCGGTGTTTGTCTCCGTCCAACGGTCCAGTACATCGGTGTGGCTATTCCAAAAGCGTACATCGCGCAGACCTGCTTTGGTACCGTTATAGATATAGTTCCCACCGGAATATTGCAACTGGAAATTGAAGTCCAGGTTGCCGTAGCGGAACGTATTATCCCAGGCACCAAACCACTTTGGCAGGGTCGGGCCGTAGATTTTACCATCAGCAGACTGGTTAACCGCTGTAGCTGTGCGGCCATCGAGGTAAGTCCAACGCGACTGGCCTGCGCCTACAACGTGGGTGTATTGAACTTCTTCTCCTTTGCCGTTTACGAAGATACGACGGCCATTGGCAGGGTTGACACCGCGGGTTTCAACCACAAATAAGCTGCCTACTGACTCCCCTACGCGAATGATATTCGAAGTTTCCAAACCACCCGTCGAAGAGAGGATATCCGCGTTACCGGCAGCAAGGGACTTCACCTCGTTTTCCATAAAGGTGAAGTTGAAATTCGTATTCCAGGAGAACTTCCCTTTGCGTACCGCAGTACCGCTCAAACCAAATTCCCAGCCGACGTTTTGCATCGAACCGATGTTGGTAGCGATTGAGTTGCCAGGTACGCCTTTTGAAGGAGAAAGTGGTGCATTGAGGATCAGGCCGTCAATGAGGTTTTGGAAGTATGTGATTTCACCCGTGATACGGTCGTTGAAGAGACCAAAGTTGATACCCACATCTGTTTTCTTACTGGTTTCCCAGGAAAGGTCCGGGTTACCGGCCTGGGAAAAGGCCAGGGTGGGATCAGGTGCATAGAGGCCGGAGCCGTAGAGCCCCAAGGAGGCAAAGTCTCCTATACCATTGTTGTTACCCACTTCACCATAACTCCCACGCAGACGCAGGAAATTAACCACGTTGCCCAAAGAATTTTTCCAGAATGCTTCTTCTGAAATGGTCCACCCAGCAGACGTACCCCAGAAAATACCCCGCTTTTTGCCCGGAGCAAAAGCAGAATATTCATCCTGGCGAAGGTTGAAGGTCACCAGGTATTTTTTGTTGAAGTCATAGTTCAAGCGCCCGAAGTAGGACAGCAGGAAATTTTCGCCCTGGAAGTTCCCGGAAGGTACAATGGTAGTAAAGTTACCCTGGAAGGTGGTGAAGAAAGGATCGGCAATTACCGTCCGGTTTGCTCCCCAGCCGTCTGCCTTGGTGTACTGCTGTTCGTTACCACCCAACAGGGAGAAGTTATGCTTGTCAGCAAAAGTTATATCATACTGTACCGTGTTCTGCCAGTTCCAGCGCTGGCGGTTTGCGAACGAGTTTGTTGCCGAACCATTGGAGCCGAAACCATCGCCATGAACAGGTGTCTGGAAGCTAATATTTTCCGTGAGGACGTTATCAATACCATACTGCGTGCGTAGGGTGAGGCCCTTTACCGGAGTGATGTTGGCAAAAACGGAGGCCTGAATCTGGCTGGCTTCCGAAGTAAAGGTATTCAGGTCAATAATCGGTACCGGATTGTAGAAGCCGGTCTGCTGTAGGTTCGCCCCACGGCCAATCTGGTTATTGGAAGCGATATTATAAGAGCCATCAGGATTAAAAGGCCCAACAATAGGAGCGGTAATCAAAGGAATACGACCGAGACCTGCAGTATTGAAGGCCTGGCCAGGTAGGGAGCCCGTATTCGGAGCACTGTTGAAGTTGTCGGAATAGCCAACGGAAGCACCAAGGCTGAAGGCCTTGCTTACCTTATGATCGAGGTTCAAACGCGCGGATTTGCGCTCGAAGGAGTTGGCCACGATCATCCCTTCCTGGTTGGTAAATCCCATGGAAAGGAAATAGGTGGTCTTATCGCTACCCCCGGAAAAGCTGAGGTTGTGGTTCTGAGAGAAACCAGTGCGGTATATATAATCGTACCAGCGGGTATCTACTGTTTGACCATTGATGACCTGTGGGAAAAACTGCTGTGGAAGATTGGCATTTTTTGCTGCCTCGTTCTTCACTTCGAGATATTGCTCGGCATTGAGTAGCTCCGGCAAACGGTTGACCTTTGCCCAGCTACCCCAGGCATCATAGGTCACTTTCGTGCGGCCTTGCTTACCACGCTTTGTCGTAATCAGTACCACGCCGGCACTTGCACGCGATCCGTAGATGGCAGCAGCAGAAGCGTCCTTGAGAATTTCGATAGACTGGATGTCCGAAGGGTTAAGGTTGGATAGGATGTTGTTTGCCGCAGAGTTGGCAGAGAGGTCACCAGCAAAAGTAGGAACCCCATCTATTACGACCAGCGGGAAAGAACTCAGGTTGATGGAGTTGATCCCCCGGATACGGAATACTGGCGGGTTGTTCAATACCCCGTTGGGGATACTGACGTT
>CAZGOT010000187.1:0-5860 GCA_964527495.1 uncultured Haliscomenobacter sp. | reverse complement strand
CGTTGATAGGTGAAAGGCTTTCCTTTTTTCAGTTCTCCCAGCGGAGTTGTAAACGCCAATTCGCCTTCCGGGGTTACCCTAAGGTTACTGACCCCCTCAAGGGTAAAACGGACAACAGAGGGATCGCCCCCTGGCTGTACAACGAAGTCGTATTTCATCCCTTCCCGGGATTCATCAAACTCGGCATCTACCTTGTCCCAGAGGTTCTGATAACTAAGCTCCTCATATTTTGGAACATCGGATAGCATACCCTTGGCCGTAAGGTAGTTTGAACGGCCTTGTGGCGGTTCTTTCGCAAGCTCGGAGCCTTTTATTACAGGAGCTTTGTTCGCACCGATAAATTTCAGGGCATACGTAAAACGCTCCTTCCATCTGCTTTTTCTACTACCGTTTGGACTTCTCCATCCAGAAAGTAGTAGGAAGCCTGCCGGTCAACTGCTTTGAATTTGTACTGGGCATCAAACTGCCCCTTGTTTTCTTCAAAAAGCAGTTGATGTCTGACAGATTTTAGCATTTTTTCCGATCGCTCCTTGAGCTCGGGATCCTCCGGATTGGAGGGCGTTTGGGAAATCACCTGCCCGGCCAGGAACAATAAAAACATTATTGTCCAGGCATAAAAAAGTAATGGTTTTCTAAACATGTCGAACTTTTTTCATGAATGATTTGAAAAACGAGGATTAAAAAAACGTCCATTGAACTTGAACTTCATAAGTAATTCGTTCCTGCAATTCCCCTTGCATACAAAGACAAGGAGCAATCCATTACCAGATCGCCTTACATTGCAATCAATCGAAACTACAGCGTGCGCGTGCTCTTTTGCTGAAAGCTTAATCCTTCTCCTTATAGCGGCTTGGATCCGTATAGTTTAAGGAATACTAAAAAGGCAGGAAGTGAAAGTATTGGAGGAAGTCCAGTCTGATCTTCCCCTGCTCGGAAAATGACTGATGTGGTCGTAAAGTGTTTCCATCGAAATTGGTTGTTTGAATAATATTTATAAAAAATACATAAACGAAACTAACCTTCCGATCGTGGGTAATTGATTTCTCCACTTGCACAAAACCATAACAAATAAAAAAAAAACCTATATTAAAACCTGCTTAAAAAATCATAAATTATTGCAAATCAATATATTATTACTTATGACAGAAAGTCCATAAAACGTCTTGTCCAAAAAAGAAGCGGGACCATTTGGCCCCGCTTCGAAATATCAGTCTCAATATTTTTTCTATCTAATTCACTCTATTTACCCGCTACCATTCGCAGCATTGTAGTAAGTGTCCCTATCGTCAGCATGTATTGCAGCACGCCCGACGTAGGTGAAATTAGGCAGTTCGAAAAATACTACCCCCTTCTCGTGGAAGGGACTTAAGTAGTAAATATTCTTTCTTCACGAGATGCAAGACTTTAGTGAAAGTCGAATTGTATTCCTGGAAAAATGGTAAGTTAAAAGTACGTACCAATCTCCTGTTCAGTTAATTCTACAGTAGCTCAAATCCCTATCAACAAATAAAAAGGCTATCACAAATACTGCTTAAATTTTCATATATATTTGATTGTCATATACTTTTAAAAAAAATAAATAAACCTGGTTACCTGATAACTTCAAAGGATTGTAATAAAATATTAAATTGCCCTTACTTTAATGTTGAACCCTATATACTGCAGCGTGTAGCAACGCAAAAGACAAATTAATCCCATAATACGCCATTAAATTTCGCAATTGTTCACTGGTTATACATTGTTTGCTATAAAGCCCAGATTCCTTTTTACTGCGCCTTATTTTTTCCAGATTATGCTAAGAAACACATTCATTTTACCCTTTTGGATATGTTCCGTACTATTATTTGGACAAGCTCAAAGTAACCTCTTCAAGCCATTTTCAGAAGAGAAGCTGGAAGCACTAAGTAAGGATACAGCGAAGGTAGACTATCTCCTTTCGTTTGCTGAGGTGCTGCATCAAAAAGACCCAAAAGCCGGTCTTAAATATGCTGCCAAAGCCCTCGTATTTGCCCGCAGGTCGGGTTCTAAAACCCATCTCATGGAGGCGTTGAGTACTACCGGGAAATGCTATTTTTATGCAGGGTATATAGGGGAAGCAGCGGCCTATATAGAAGAGTATGCAGAACTCGCTCAGCTCTATGGCACGGATATCAACAAAGCATTTGCCTACAATGATCTTGCCGCAATAAAATCGATACTCCCTAATGAACCCTACACCCCGGAGGCAAGGGAGTTATTTAAAAAAGCCCTGGCACTGTTCAAGAAAATAGCCTCCAGTGATCCTGTCCTGGAAGCTGATTCTGCCTTCCAGCAAAATACGGCAGCAATTTATGGGAATATCGGCAGCGAATACAAAAAAGAAGGAGATCTGAAAATGGCAGAATCCTACTTGCTAAAAGCCCTCGAATTGTTGGAAAAAACCACAGTGAATACTCCTTTGGGGGTTCGCATTATCACCAGCTATGCAGAGGTGCTACAACTCCAAGGAAAGGAACGCGAATTTTTCCAGCAATATGCGCGCGGAATGGGTATTGTTAACGATATGGGTTACATGGCAATGTCCCCCATACTCCACTACATCATGGCACAATGGTATGAATCGAGGGATAACGTGGCATCGGCAATTGAATATTACCAAAAGGTCTATGAACAGTGCAAAGTTTTGGAAAATCACTCCTTAATCCGAAGCAGTGCGACGAACTTGTCCAAGCTTTATGAACTAACCAATAATCCCGAAGCTGCCCTCAGGTTCAGCAGAATCGCGGAGGAAAGTGCCTCCAAGGAAAAGGTTGCTGAAATAGCCTTGAACCTTAAAAAAGCAGAGCTCAAAGAGCAGTTTAGGATCTGGGAACAAGAAATTCTTCAACAAAACAAAAAGCGTCTCCAAACTATTCTGTGGTTTACAGGACTTACCTTGGGCCTTGCATTCCTTGGTTTTGCCCTGTTGTTCATCATGCGCAAAAAATACCGCAGCGCTGCACTGCAACGGCTAGAAATTGAATTCAGTTCGCAAAAGCTTACACTGGAAAAAAAGATGCTGGAAACCGAACTTGAGGCATCCAACAAAGCCCTCACTGCTGAGATCATGCGCAAAATCCAGCGAAATGATTTAATCAGCACTACAGTGGCCCAACTTCAAAAGTACAGCCGCAATGCCCATTCCGATGTGGGCAACATCCTGAAATCTGCAGTAAGAAACCTAAGTGATTCCCTGGAAGAGGATGCATGGAAAGAATTCGATATCCGCTTTAAACAAGTAGACCAACGATTTTATGATAAACTGGCCGAGCTTTGCCCCGATCTCACCCAGGGAGAAAGAAGGATATGTGCTTTCCTACGCCTGGATATGAGCAGTAAGGAGATTTCTGCCATCACAGGGCAAAGTACGAGAGCAATAGAGATTATGCGCACCAGGGTGAGGAAAAAACTGGGCATCACGAATACAGAAGTCAGCCTTTCCCAGTTTTTATCACAACTTTGAGCGAAAACTGATGTTATTCTGAGAACATGCAGCAAAGGAATTTCAGCAAGATGGATGGTGAGATTATAAAGCTCCGGATTTTCCCTGCATGCAGAAAACGATTTGCTTTTTTACCCTAAAACATTCGCCGTGCATTCTGCCGCTACAGTTTTTGACCAAATCGTCCAAGCCCGCAGATCTAACCGCAAATTTGACCTGGAACACCCTGTGCCTGATGCGGTCGTTCAGCGGAGCCTGGAACGGGCTATCCTGGCGCCCAACAGTAGCAACATGCAGCTCTGGCAATTCGTCTGGGTCCGCTCTGCCGAACAGCGCCAGGCTCTTGTCCCTCTTTGTATGGGACAGAATGCTGCTAAAACCGCCTCCCACCTGGTGGTTTTTCTCACCCGTCGTGCCTGGTGGCGCCAACATGCCCAGTGGAACCTGGAGCAATCCTCCAATGAACCGTTAAATGCCGATAGCCCAAAGCGCCTGCAACTGCTGCGGCAATATTACGGCAAACTCATGCCCCTCGCCTACCGCCGCGACCCCTTTGGTTTATTTACCCTTTTCCGACTGCTAACCTCTTTTTGCGTCGGTCTACTGCGCCCCATGATGCGCCTGGGCGGTTCGTCCGACCAACGGGTCATCCTCCACAAGTCCTGTGCCCTCGCTGCGCAAACGTTTATGCTTTCCATAACTGCAGAAGGTTATGATACCTGCCCCATGGAAGGTTTTGACCGCGTACGGGTCGCTAAAGCACTCGGACTACCCCGCGATGCAGAAATCTGTATGATCGTAGCTGTGGGGAAAGGTACAAGTTCGGGTATTTATGGCGAAAGAAAGCGCTTGCCTCTGGAGCAGGTGCTAAAAGTAATCTGACTTTTTTCCCGAAAAAGGCCGATACGGGTTCATCCGGTCCGCTTCATCCATATATATACTGGTGAACCAGCACTGAGTAGCAGAAACCCCCAATACACGGCTTCTTCTCCTGATCCTGCAATGGCCCATAAAGAAAATAAAAAAGCAATAAAACCAATGTAGGCACCGGGTCGCATTACAATCCTGCCGCCAGGCCCGGACAGGGCTTTCGAAAGGTAGGCCAGTGCGCAAAACAAATACGGAACAAGGACAGAGGCGGTTGCGAGCAAAAGCATGAATTGAAAGGTTTCCACCAGGCTTTTGTGGTAGTTCATGACCATCAACCCCGAAACCAGGAGGCTGGACAGGATAATCCCCGCTGCAGGGGCTCCCCTGCGGTTTGTTTTCTGAAAAAAAGCAGGAAAAATGCGGTCTGCCGCTGCTGCCATCGGAACCTGGCCCTGAATGAGTATCCAGCCATTCAATGCGCCTGCTGAGGCAATTACCGCACCTGCCGCCACGAGGTAGCTCCCGGCAGGGCCCCATAACCGCTTTGCCGCATCTGCATAGGGCGCCTCAGCATGCCTCAGCACATCGGGAGGAATCAACCCCATAATCGCAACGGTACCCCCCACATATACCAAGGCAACAATCAGGGTGCCCCAGAGGGTGGCCCGGGGAATCGTCTTTTGCGGATCGCGTAGCTGATTAGCCGGTACAGTTGCGGATTCAATGCCGAGAAATGCCCACAGCGTCAAAGAAGCAGTGGCCGTAACGGCACTGAACCACGATGTTCCACTGAGATTAAACGGCTGGAAGTGGGAAGTATCCATATAAAACAAGCCGAAAAGTGGCACCACTAGGAGAGGCAGGAGCTTGAGTACAGTGGTTACCCGTTGTACGATGCCAGTGTCGTGGATGCCACGGGTATTTACCCAGGTCAGTACCCAGAGGATAAACAAGCCGGTGCAAGCCCCCGCCCACGGATTTTCATTCAGCGTAGGGAAAAAAACGCCCAGGTAGCTCACCGCCGAAGTAACGATAGCAGCATTGCCCACCCAAACCGATACCCAATACCCCCAGGCAACCTGAAACCCGATAAAATCCCCGAATGCATCCCTTGAAAAAGCATAAGGGCCACCTGCCCCGGGATGCTCCCGACTAAGCCGCATAAAAACAAGCGCAATACTGATTGCCCCTAAAAAAGAAAAAAGCCAGCCTAAAAGACTGATTCCTCCATAGACCGCCAAGGCAGAAGGCAGCAGGAATACCCCGGAACCAATTGTGTTACCCACCACCAGCGAAATGGCAGTACCCAATCCCGCTTTGCGTTCTGTTGTCGGAGTTTGCATCATAATATATCAGGATTTTCCCCAGGTTCTGAGCAGAAATGCTGCTGTAATTTAACGCAATATGTCTCATTTCCAAAATTCCGTTATCCGGAATTTTGGAAATCGGATGGGTACTTATACATTTACTGCTTGTTATAAGCTGTCGGGTGAAAAGTATTCCGCTGCCTGCGGCAGCGAAAGAAAGTTT
>CAZGOT010000186.1:0-6023 GCA_964527495.1 uncultured Haliscomenobacter sp. | reverse complement strand
CGCATCGGACTTATCCACGAGCCGATAATACCAGTTGGGCCTTAGGTAAAGAAGGAATTGAAACAAAATTAATACTTGGTTATGTGCTTATACTTCGACAAATATGCTTTTTCTGCTTTTTTTAGGCGCATTGTGCAGAAATTATTGCAGGGCTAAAACGCGGTTGTGCAAAAAGATGCTTTTACCGACAATGGCTACGAAAAACTTTTTATACAACCCAATACATCTACTCAAACTAACCACTTAGTCTTCAGCACTTCATAGATTGCCCTGTAATCCGTATCATGGCCTAAAAACAGTTCCCCGGCAATTTCCGTGAACCTGATCTGAGGTACTATCCCAGTATATTGCCGCACGATAGGATTATCCCCTAAAAGAAAACAAAGTCCTGCCGTGCCGTGGTCGGTACCCAAATTTGCGTTTTCATCAATGGTACGCCCGAATTCCGAATAGGCCAGTACCAGCGTCTCTTTCCAGTGACCACTGGCTTTCAGGACACGGGAAAATGCGGCGAGAGAGGCACCCAGGTCTGAGTATAGATTCTTCAGGCGACCTTCTGCACTGTGATGGGTATCATATCCGCTTTGTACCGTATAAAAAACTTTGTAGGGCTTATCTTTCTGGATCATCGAAGCAACCCTGGCCAATTGATCGCCTAGAGACGAAGCGGGGAAGCTGGATTGTGGTACAATGTCAGACAGGTTGTATAGCGTGGAATAGGTTTTGAATACCTGCCCGGCAAGACTACTTTTTCGATGATGTGCCAGCCAGTGCCGGACGTCTGCTTCATACCATTCCAGCGGCTCGTTGCCGTTCCAGCTTATTCCTTGTTTTTATAGCCCTTTAATAACAAGAGCTTCCGACTCGGCAAGAGATATCGCAGGGGCCCCATTGCCGGGGATCGCCAGCGTTCCAGCATCCAACAGACGGCCAATCCAGCCAGTCTTTTCAAATTGTTCGCCAGGGAGAAATCCGGCATCCCAGATTTCGGAAGATTTAAAGTGTGAGGTATTCGGAGCAGGATATCCAACAAAGGGTAAGAGAGCCAGTTCGCCCCTGGCGAGCAAAGGTTCAAGCTCCCTCAGGGTGTTGTGGAGGAGCCATCCTTCAAATACCCCGATACCGTTAGACTTTGCCGCTTTGGACAGGGTAGGGCGGGCAGCATCAATCACATCGTGCTCCCGGGGGCTAAGGGCAAAAAGACCATCGTTCCCGCCGGAAAGTTTGACCAGGACCAAACGTTTTCCATTAAAAGGCAGATAAGCTTCCGGACCTTCGCAGGAACTCCCGGTTATGCCGGAGCCCAAAGCCATACCAGCTAAAGCAGACGTTTTGAAAAATTTTCTCCTGTCCATCAACAATATTGATATGCCGGGTGCTGCAGGCAGTCTTCCAAACCAGTTTGCACCTGAGTTTCCCCTAAAATCCATTGGGAGACGGGAATCTCATGCCGGTTTAACGCAGCATAAAACCGCCCTTTATCCCATTTCGCATCGGCAACATAGCGAAAACCCCGCTTCGACGGCTCAAAAATCCTGCTGGCCAGTTTATAGGTCAGGCTGTTTTTGGGTACTTGGCGATTTGCAATGGCAATTAAGGCCCCAGGTAAAAAAAGGCGGTGCAGCAAACGCTCGCCCTGGAGCCAGTCTTCCCCACCCGGCCAACCTGCGACAGTAGGTGGGTAAAAAAGAACCTGACCGCATTTCGACAGGAACTGAAAAGCCGTCTTCATCCCTACTGTCCGCAAACCGGTTTGGCGCTGAAAACCGACCAGTAATTCCACAGGCGTCTTCACCTTGCTTTTGTGGTATTCCGGGTTCAAAAATACTTCGTGCCTGAACATACTTTCTCACAGCACGCGCATTTCATATCCGCTGTCAAAGTAGGCTTTTGCACACGACTCGACCATGTGGTCTGGTGGGTTATCTGAAAAGAAAAAGCGTAGAAAGGAACCGGTAATATGCCTGGCAGTCTGTTCTTGTCCAAGAATTATACCTATTACATCTTCTCCATCAAAATTTCCCGTCTTGCCTAAAATCGTCTTGACCCCATCATCGTATATGCCTGGATCCAGATATGCCCGATACGGATAATTTTTTTTATCAAAATAGCGCCCTGTCAACGCCCGTGCAGCTTCCTTGACATCCTTTAGAGAATAATGGCCCTCGCCCAGTGTGAATAACTCCATAAACTCCCGGGCAAAGTTTTCGTTCGGGTTATTTTTATGCGAACCAAAAAGGTCTAAATGCCACATCATCGCCGAAGACGAGAGTACAGCATTTAGCAGGTCTTCCAGCTTACCCAACCCATATTTTCGATATTCCTCGATTAATAACCTTCCGTGGTCGGGCCTTCGTCCGCTGGAACTCGGGATATGATGGTGCCAGAACAAAGCCATTTTTTCCCGAAGCGAATTATCCTCCTCAACCATACTTTGTAGCCAGATATTATCAAACTGCATAAGCTCTTGCTGCTCCATCAGCCGCAACTCCTCTGGCAGGTCCTCAGCTACCAGGATTTGCGGTTTATAGGCCGGGGCAAGGGGTGCATACGGTGGCAGCGTTTCCCATAGCCATTGTACACAGGCATCCAGGTCGGCCCATTGTTCCAGGTTCTCATTGGCCCAAAGCCATTCGATTTTAGGGGAAAAAGCGGTAATTTCAATAAAGCGCCGCAACATGTATCTAAAAATTAAAAAAATTTATCCACGCCTCCCGCTGCTGCTCGAGCGAAAACTGCTCCCGCACGCGATGTGCCATGTAAACCGACCTGGCAGTTTTTTCCTCAAGGGGAAGGCCATTCCAGGCAAGAATGGCATTGCTGAAAGCCTCAGGCGACCGCTCGCGCACGATAATCCCGGTTTGCCCATCTTCAATGGCTTCCTCCATACCACTGATTGCAGGGACTATACAAGGTAGCCCAAATGCCTGTGCTTCCAGGCAGGCATTGGAAAAACCTTCTTCGAGAGAGGTCTGGAGGTAGAGATCGGAGGATTCGAGCTCAGAGCGGATAGTTGCTGCCCCCTGTGCGCCGAGCAGACGCACACGATCCCCAAGCTCCAGGGCATGGATCAGGAACATCAACTGCTCCCGGTCAGGTCCCTCGCCGATAATGGTATAGGTAAATGCCGTACCTGCCTTTTTCAGCACTGCCATCGTGCGGAGCGCCAGGGGATAATCTTTGATCCAATGCAGGCGTCCGATGGTCAGGATGCGTAAAGTGCCGGGGTTACTCACACACGTGTAATCTGCTTCTGCCAGCTCTTTTCGCAGGGCAGGATAGATTATCTGGACGGGGATACTTTCCGGTATTTGGTGTTCTTTCAATTTTTCTGCTAATTCCTTAGAGTTGCAGTGCACTTTATCCACTTTATCCCATAGGGTTGCATACGAACATTGGTGGAAAATAGGGTACACATTAATATCTGAGCCCCGAAAGCTGAGGGTCATACGTGCACCAAGGAGCTGCGCATAGTACTCTCTGCCAAATGCCTGCGCAGCAAATGCGTAATGCAAAACATCGAGCCGATAAGTGGTCCAGATATTTGCGTCTGCCAGAATTTGTTTTAGGGGTAATTGTTTTTTGATTAGGAAAAACAGCCGGCGCCAGTACCAAATAATCGCCAGCCAGGAGCGCAGAAACCCTATTGTCTGATACCAGGGAGGCAAACGATTGAGATACGGCTTAGAACGCTGGTTGCCGTGCAGGGCGTTTCTATCCAATAACCTTGAAAACACGACGACTTCGTGAGCATCCAGATGCCCCAGAAAAGACCGGATAAAGGTTTCTGATGGTACCGGATATTTATTCAGTACTATTCCAATCCTCACGAATGCAAATACCTTAAAAAACGCTGAAAATAAGTATCAGGATAGTTTAAATCTATTGCCCAGCACCAGCAGGCTGTCGATGGCATCATATTTACTTCCTAATAAATCACTTCCGTATTTACAGGTTCGTCCTGCAAGCGCCGATACCAATATGAAGGAGTGAGGCGACAATAGTCCTCCTCTATACAAACCGGAAACATATAACCGTTAGTAACCAGATATTGCCCCCCTGGTTTCAAAACGCAGATAATCTCAGCTATGACTTTGTCGGGTTCGAATACGTGTTGCAACGCCAAGGCACACAATGCACATTCTACAGAATCCGATGAATGGGTAAGTGCGGTAATATCCTCCTTTAGTATTCCTTTTTCAGGGTGAACATTTGTCATAATATACTCGACCCCAGGAGGAAAATGACTTCCGTAATCCTCCCGCCTTTCTGCTCCCCACTCTATCTCCACCGTCGCCTTACTATCATGTGCAAACTGCCGGATGACTTGATTTTGCATTTTTTGAAAAAGGGATCGTTCTATATTTAATGCTTATCCTGGCAACTTGGACGTACTCGACCTATCCAGTACCCTTTTTACCTGTCCACGTATACCCGGTACAGGCAAAATAACCCATGGGGCCAATAGTATCAATATTAAAGCAACCAGCGGGTTATAGCGCATACATTTTATTCCATTGCCCATAATCAATACCCAGTCTCCATGCGCTGCCAACTTGGAAGACACATAGGTTATGCGCCTGATAATAGCTGGTAAAACCTCTGGGCAATTATTTTCCCCCGTCTGTATCTTACGCCAATTTTGTAATGCATGACGTGCCACAAAATTCCTGTCCCTATTCCAGTCTTTTTCGGCCACTAAATCAGTGGTATTATTGCCCGTCCCTTTATCAATAAAGCAAAGTACCTGCGGAATATGTACAATCGTATTGTTTATAAAGGAATTATCCAACTCGAACAAGGAATCCTGATTGGTGCGCAGGGGCTTCCACCGGGCAATTGCCGCGCGCTTCCACATCCATCCACAGGTAGGCCAGGGGCGTCTTTCGGTAAATAGGGTGGGCATGATGCACGAATAGGCTTTTTCGCTCCCTTCTCGTATGGTATCGGTTTGCACATATTTAGCTGTGGTATAGGTTGCAGCAATTTCCGGGTGCGCACTATGGGCTTGAACCGAAAGGGCAAGAAAATCCGGATGGTAAAAATCATCCGAATCCAGGAAGCATAAATATGTACCCCTAGCCAGATCTACCCCTCGCTGACGGCTTTTGCCAGGACCAAGGTTGGCCGGATTCCGCAAAAGCATCACTTGTTGGCTATATGCCATACACGCTTCGGGCAGCGTAAACGGAGTACTACTGGCATCATCTATTACAATAAGTTCCCAGGTCTTCCAGGTCTGTGCCAGGACTGAGCGGATTGCCCGCTCTGCCTCTAAAAAACGATTAAACACGGGTACTACAATCGTCACTAATGGATCCATACGCATTTGGGAAAATCAACTTTGCAAGTCGTAAAACCAACCATTCAAATAATCGCCGCCTACCTTGATAAGGATGTATGCGCTGCAATAACCCATATAGGCGGGTATTTCTTGCAATACGGTCATAATCCTTCAGTCGCTGCATATCCAGAAGAACCAGGGGTGGAAGATAGCTCTCCACAAAAGTTTCTACTTCTTGTAGTAATTGTTCTTTATAACGGGTACTAACCCCACTCGTATCGTAAATAGCAATCGGCCGCCCTAAATAATGTACAGAAGCACGGCCAAATATTACAGCATCCATGAAGAATCTTCTGCAGGAAGCAAGTCTCATGGACTCATCAAATGGAAAGCGAATCTGTAGTTCCCGCCTAACGAAAGTTGCCTGATGGCAAATACAGCCGGCGTAAAAGCTCTGAAAAGAAAGTACAGATGGTTGTTTTTCTATCTGTAGCCCATTTGCGGTTTCCACTATACAGTCCCCATATTCCACATCTGCCTGCAGGTTGTCAATCAATGTATTCGTCAGAATACCCGGCACAAATTGATCCCCAGAATTCATAAACAGCAGATAGGAGCCTTTACTAAGCGCAACGCCCTTATTCATCGCATGATATATTCCCTTATCCTTTTCAGAAATAAACTGCTGAACCCTTGCTCCCAGACTTTGGATATACTCTACTGACCCATCCTTGGAACC
>CAZGOT010000185.1:3931-6052 GCA_964527495.1 uncultured Haliscomenobacter sp. | reverse complement strand
GTGGCACCATCTTTGTCTGGCTACGCGCCAACTTCTCCAAGTCACCGGAGTCTCCGGAACAGATGTGGCCGGGGTGGGCTTATCGTATCAGATGCACGGGCTTGTAGCGGTTGACAAGGCGGGCAATCCGCTGCGCCCTGCTATTATATGGTGCGACAGCCGAGCAGTTGGCATCGGAGAAAAGGCGCTCGATGCTATAGGTACAGCGCGTTGCTTGTCGAACCTACTCAATGCACCTGGCAATTTTACTGCTTCCAAACTCCGCTGGGTGCAGGAAAACGAACCCGACCTGTACCAGAAGATATACAAATTTATGTTGCCCGGAGATTATCTGGCAATGCGGATGTGCGGAGAAATCCATACTACCCCGGGAGGTTTGTCGGAAGGGATTCTGTGGGATTATGCAGTCAATGGGCCAGCGGAAATGCTTCTTGAACACTATGCTATTGACCAGTCCTTGATCCCTGACCTGGTCGAAAATTTTGAATTGCAGGGGCGTATTACCTCAAAAGCCTCCTCTGAACTCGGGCTGCCCGCAGGTATACCGCTCACTTACCGCGCAGGGGATCAGCCTAATAATGCCTTGTCGCTCAACGTTCTTCATCCGGGCGAGGCGGCTGCTACAGGGGGTACGTCCGGTGTAGTGTATGGGGTTTCAGCCGATCCGGTTTTTGACCCGGCTTCAAGGGTCAATGCCTTCCTGCATGTTAACCACGCACCTGCCGCCCCGCGCATTGGTATCCTGCTTTGCCTCAACGGGGCAGGTATTCTGTATCGCTGGATCAGACAGATGACAGGCGAAAAGGAAACCTATAATGGTCTGGAAAATCTCGCCGCAACCATATCGCCGGGTTGTGACGGACTCTCGATGCTTCCCTTTGGAAATGGGGCAGAACGCATGCTGTGCAATCTGGATGTAGGGGCCCATTTGTTTGGACTGCAGTTCAACCGGCATTCCAAGGCGCATCTGGTGCGTGCCGGCCTGGAGGGAGTCGCTTTTGCAATGGCCTATGGTATGCAGGTGTTCCGGGAAATGGGCTTGCAACCCGATATCCTTCGCGTTGGCAACGATAACTTGTTCCGCTCGGCGGTTTTTTCCCAAACCTTGTCAGATTGTACGGGGAGCCGTATCGAGGTATTTGATACGACAGGTGCTTTTGGTGCTGCCCGTGCCGCTGCGGTAGGGACCGGAGCTTTTGCCTCCCTTGAAGAAGCAATGGGCACCCTCAGCGCCGTCCAGGGATTTTCGTCCAGAGGTTCAGCACCAGTGGAGGAAGCGTATGCTGCATGGAAAACTGCCCTGGGGAAAGTCCTGGGGCAATAATCCCGTGAGAGTCCGCTTTTTTGAGGTTTCCATATTGGAATTGGGGTAAATTTGTTTAAAAAACATAATAAAATATTATAATATGTCTGATGCTGCCAATATGCCTGTTGTCCTGGGAGAGAAAGCATATTTCTCCGGAATTGGAAAAATACCTTTCGAAGGCCCTGGGAGCGATAATCCCCTGGCGTTTCGCTGGTACGACGAAAACCGTCGGGTTGGCGACAAAACGATGCGGGAACATCTGCGCTTTGCTGTGGCCTGGTGGCATTCTTTTTGCGGAAATGGCAGCGATCCCTTTGGTGCCCCGACCCGGAAATTTCCCTGGTCAGAGGTGCAGGATCCCATCGAACAGGCACGCCAGCGCATAGATGCAGGGTTCGAGTTTATCACCAAGATGGGAATTCCCTATTATTGCTTCCACGATTTCGACCTGGTGGCGGAAGGCGAAACGATAGGGGAGAGCACCCGGCGCCTGGAACTCGTTACCGATTATGCCCTGGAAAAACAGCGGGCAAGCGGGGTGAAAGTACTTTGGGGCACGGCCTCTTTGTTTACGCATCCCCGGTATATGAACGGAGCCGCTACCAACCCGGATTTCGATGTGGTAGCCTTTGCGGGGGCACAGGTTAAAAATGCCCTTGATGCCACAATCAAGCTCGGAGGGGAAAATTATGTGTTCTGGGGAGGCCGCGAAGGGTACCTCTCCCTGCTTAATACCGACATGCGGCGGGAACAGGACCACATGGCGAGGTTCCTGCACATGGCAAAAGATTATGCCCGTGCCCAGGGGTTCAAAG
>CAZGOT010000185.1:2778-3921 GCA_964527495.1 uncultured Haliscomenobacter sp. | reverse complement strand
CTTTTTCATCGAGCCTAAGCCGATGGAGCCTTCCAAGCATCAATACGACTTCGATGCGGCTACGGTAATCGGCTTTCTGCGGGAATATGGGCTTCAGGATGATTTCAAGCTCAATATCGAGGTGAATCATGCTACGCTTGCTTTACACACCTTTCAGCATGAGCTGCAGGTGGCGGCTAATGCCAATATGCTCGGTAGTATTGATGCAAACCGCGGCGACTACCAGAATGGCTGGGATACGGACCAGTTCCCGGTTAATGTGTATGAACTCACAGAAGCGATGCTTGTAATCCTCCAGGCGGGTGGATTCCAGGGGGGCGGGATTAATTTTGATGCCAAGGTTCGGCGCAATTCTACCGATCCGGTAGATTTGTTTTATGCGCATATCGGGGGTATGGATGCCTTCGCCCGCGCCTTGCTCGCAGCCGAGGCTATCCTGAGGGAATCGCCTTATCTGGAAATGCGCAATGCCCGTTACCAGTCTTTTGATGCAGGGGTCGGCCTTGCCTTTGAGCAAGGACAGTTGCGTCTGGAAGATTTATACCGCATGGCTGCCACAAAGGGCGAACCCATCCAGCAAAGTGGCAAACAGGAATTATTCGAAAATCTGCTGAGCCGGTTTATCTGAGTATTTTACCGGGTTTTTAGCCAGCTTACAGGATAGAGGCGGGAAAAACAGCAATGCCGGTATTTCGGATGGAGAGGAGGGTAGGGGCTGCTTCTCCAAAAACAGAGGCCATTGAGGATGCGTACCCCTCTGCTGCCGCTACAGGTAAAAAAGTTTGCATGGTGCCGGCAAACCCGCCACCATGCACCCTGCATACGCCCTCTCCAATGTCATTCAGATAGGATTCACTGAGTGCAAGGGCCAATGGGATGCCTTGTTCGTCTGGATTTTGAGGGGAAAAGCCATTTTGCAGCCAACAAAGGGAAGAAGCACCTGAGGCTTTAACCTGCGTTAAAAATGCACTAAAATCGCCTTTTTCCAGCGCTGCTGCCTGCAAGTCCACCCTTCTGTTTTCTGCAAAAAAGTGTAAAGCCCGGAGAATGGCCCGATCACTACAGCGCTGCCGAAGCGTAGGGAGTGCCCTCCGCATTTCTTCTTCAGATACTTCTCGCAGACAAGACTTCCCGAAGGTATGG
>CAZGOT010000185.1:0-2768 GCA_964527495.1 uncultured Haliscomenobacter sp. | reverse complement strand
TTTCATTTCGTCCGGAATAGCGGCATAGTCCGGCGTAAGGTCAGCATGATTGCCACCCGTATTTACCACCATCAAGCAGTAGCCTGTGGAGGCGAAATCAAACGGAACAGGGTGAATGCGAGCTTTTTGAGGGTCTTCGAAATCAATGCGGATAATCCCCCCCATTGCACAGGCTGTCTGGTCCATCAAGCCGCAAGGCTTGCCGAAATAGACATTTTCTGCGTATTGGCCTATTTCTGCAATTTTCTCCGGGGAAATTTGCCCATTATTGAATAAGTGGTTGAAGATAGCGCCGAAGAGTACCTCCACCGAGGCGGAGGAACTTAGGCCTGATCCACTGAGTACTTCGCTGTGGATCCAGGCATTGAAACCGCCAATGGCATAACCAAGCGCGCGGAAACGGGACGCGACCCCGCGGATCAGAGCGGAAGTGCTGCCCTTTTCAGAAGGTTCCGGGTCGAGGTTGTCGAGTTTTACCCGGTATGGGCCAGGGTATCCTTCTGAATACACGGTCACGATCATGTCACCGGAAGGACCAGAAGCTGCGACGGCATCGAGGTGTATGCTGCCCGCCAGTACTTTTCCCTGATTGTGGTCGGTATGGTTCCCCCCCAATTCGGTCCTGCCCGGTACGCTGAAAAATTGCCAGGGTATGCCCGGAAAGTGCTGGCTAAAGGCCTTTCCAATCCGGGCATACCGCTGTCTCTGATATGCCTGTCCCTGCCTGGGATAAAGGGATTCCCAAACCTTGGTCATAGGTTGTTCATTATCTCGGCATACCACCGCCCATATTATTCCCGCCACCACCCGCACCTGCGAGGTTGCGGAAGGTGTAGGTAAAGCCCATGGTGACGTATCGGCCCAAAGAGAGCGTACGCTCGTTCAGGGAATAATTCAGTTCGTTGACGATATTGATGCCCTGGTTGCGGTTGAGGATATCATATATCGAGAGGCGCACCTGGCCTTTTTGGTTTTTCATTACAAAAAGGTTCATGTAGGCGTTCCAGATAGGAATATCGGTATTGAAATCGTCGGTTATACCAGTGTACACGGCATAATTGAGATTAGTCCCAATATTGAAACGGTTTTTCACCACGGGCACCATTACATTGGCCGTGTAGGTATGGTTGATGAAATCGCGGTTTTGTTCGGTCGAGACGGAATAGGTGTTGTGCGTTAAACGGAGGCGTGCGGCCACAGACCAGTCCACGATTTCTTTTCGGTAATTTTCAAGGCGGAGGCCAACATTGGGGATGCTGTTGATAGTCCAGTTGGACACTCCATTGATAAAGGTAATCCCCCGGTTCCAGTTATATCCCAGATCCAGATTGATATTCATTTTAATGGGCCGGATGCGCGTGCCAAAAGAAAGGCTGCTATTGAGCCTGTAGTCGTTATCCACGTTGACAGGACGGGTGGTCGTCACGAGGTTTTGGTCAATAGTCTGGGCATTCCGGATGCGGTCTTTGGTATAGGTAAAATTCAGAAAACCAAAGATATTCGTAAAGGAGAACTGGTTAAAGGAGCCGATGTTGAGCATAGCGGAATGGGAATATTCTGGTTTCAATTCGGGGTTCCCTTCATAGATGCTCACGGGATTGGTATTGTCGGCAACAGGCTGGAGTTGTTGGATAGACGGCTCCTGGATGTTGGTCCGGTAGTTCATATTGACGAATTTGGAGGGTTTGAACTGCCAGCGCAAGCGGAAGTTGGGCAGCAGGGCGGAGAACTCCCGGCGGATTTCCGTTTCGCTGAGGAGCAGTGTGCCGTCGAGCAGGCTCTGCTGATAGTTAGCCCCGAGGGAGGCATTGAGTTTTTCATTGGCGAAGCGCCAGCTCAGACCGCCCTGGTGGTAGCTGAAGGCGACTTCGTATTGGTTGGTGAGGCCGACATTGAGTTTGGGTTCCAAGAATCCGTAGATATCATAAACTTCGCGATCAACGTCGTTTTTGTTGAGCTGGTAGTTATACACGAATTCCAGGAAATGGCTACCGCCTGCGGGTTCTACATAGGAAAAGCGGCCTCCATAATTAAAGCGGTTGTTTTGTTGGAGAAAATTCTGGTTAAGGGTATCCAATTGGGGTCTGCCGGAATAAAAGCCATTGAAAGAATTATTGAACCCGTCGGAATTGTCATTGCCTGAGGCAAGGGTGAGGTTGGCAGAAAAATTTCTACCGCGCTTGCCAAAGCGTTTGCGATAAAGCAAGTTGGAGTTGATGCTGAAGTTTTCTCCGTCGGAGGTATTGTCCCGGATACTTTCATTGGTCAGCTTCTGCAAATTGTTGAGGCTTTCCGAAGTACTCTTCAAGGAATAGTCGCTGTTGGAAAAGCTACCTCTTGTGACAATCCGCAGGTTCTGGGTGGAGTCAATTTTATGTTCCAGGGTGAGGTTTAGGCGGTGACTACCAGTAACGGTCGTCTGGTCGCTGGCATTATTGGTAAAAAAGCTCCCGTTGGTCAGGAAGGTTTCCTGGTTACTGCTGCGGTTGAAATTGCGATCTGCCAGTGAGAAAAAGTAACTGCTCTGCAGATCTGTTTTCCCTCCAAGGCTACGGTTGAAGTTGAGGCCAGCTGCATAGGTTTCGATAAAACCCGTACTTGGCCCGCCTGCGATGGGGATACCGGAAGTGTTGCCCCCACCAAATCCACCACCACCGCTGCCGCCGCTAAAGTTCATGACGCGCATCATCGAGCCACCGCCGCCAGACCTACCGCCACCACCGCCGCCACCGGTGAATCCGATATATTCATCCATAGTAAATCCTTCT
>CAZGOT010000184.1:0-6133 GCA_964527495.1 uncultured Haliscomenobacter sp. | reverse complement strand
TCATCTTCAATTTTAATTAATAAAGCCAATGTTCCGGACTCGAATTTCAATTTTCCGTAAACATCTTCTCCCTGGACTTCCAGGACGATTTTATTGAATCCCCCTACGCTACCTTCATTTACTTCGAGGGCTTCTACTTTCCATCCCTGGGAATCAAAATATCTGCTGTACATCCGGTAAAGGTCACCGGCAAAGAGGCTGGCCTCATCCCCTCCGGTCCCGGAGCGGATTTCAAAAATAACATCTTTGGAGTCGTCGGGGTCTTTGGGTACCAGCATCATCCGGATTGCTTCTTCCAGTTCCTCTTTACGGGGTTCGAGCAGAGAGATTTCTTCTTTTGCGAGTTCCTGTAGCTCTGGATCGTTTTCCTGCAAGGCTTGCCGCGCCGTTTGCAGGTTGCTCAGCACGTTTTCATAATCCTGGTATGCTTCAATAATGGGCTTGAGGTCTTTATACTCCTTATTTACTTTTTTATAACGGTTCATGTCCAGAATCACATCGGGATCGGCAATCTGTTCTTCCAGATGGAGGAAGCGCTCGTAGATGGCCTGCAGTTTGTCCAGCATATTGTTTTTTTTTACCTGCTGCAAAGGTACTAACTATTTATGAGTGGGAGCGACTTGTTGTAGGAACGGGATATTGCAACCCCCTAAAGACAAAATCAGGAGGCAGTTTTTTGTATTTGGAAGCAGATAGAAGGGGAAAAAACCAGAAAATTTTTTGCGATAAAGCGGAAAATAGCCCGATTAAATAGTTCCAGAAAAAAAATTTTATATAGTCTAAAAACGAATTTGATTGATTTACAATAGATTGATGTTTGACACTGCCTAAAAGTATTATATTTATTTAGCTAAAAAGATGTACACTATATCGAATTGTATTTTTATATTTGTAAATCTTTTCATAGGAACTTTTACTCCACAAATAAGAGACCTACAAAAGTTCCAGCAGGACCTATAATAAGCCGGTAAAAAACCTGCGATAACAAATCCTCTAAAGAAGACCTGAAAAAGACGACTGGAAAAGCGTTCCCTTGCTTTGTTCCCGGGAAATGCTTTTGCCAGGGTGTTTTGTCCAATGGCAAGAGTGTCGTTGGCAAAACCCATAGGAACGGTACAGTATTTTAGTATCTGTCCCGGTCACTTCTGTGTGCTTAAGAAAGCTACAGGTACTACCGGGTACGAAAGACAGGTTAAAGAAGAGAAGGATTAGGCCATGGCTTTAATATTATGTCTCGAAACGGCTACAGAGGTTTGCTCTGTAGGACTTGGCGAAAATGGGATACTCTGTGCGCTGGTTGGGTCGGAAGGTTCTCTGGACCATGCCGCCCGGCTAACTACGGTGATTGAATCCTGTTTGGCACAGGCCGGTAAAGAGATAAGTGCGCTGGATGCCGTTGCGGTCAGCCATGGCCCCGGATCTTATACGTCGCTGAGGATTGGGTATAGCAGTGCCAAGGGCATAGCTTATGCCCTGGGGATTCCCATAATTGAGGTGGATACGCTGCAGGCTCTGGCGATACAGGGCATCGCAGCAGCTGGTCATCCGGGAGCGGTATGCTGTGCCATGCTCGACGCCCGGAGGATGGAGGCGTACTATGCCCTCTATTCTGAAACAGGTGAAGCGCTAACGGAGCCTGTTGCAGGGATTTTGACGGGGGAAATGTTCGACTCCTGGTATGCCAAGGGAAAAACTATCGTTTTTACCGGCAATGCTGTGGAAAAATTTAAAAATATACACGTACGGCCAGATGCGGTCTTTATTCCCCGTGCAGCTTCTGCGGAAATGTTCCCCGCACTGGCCGAAGATAAATTCCGGAAGGGAAATTTTGCCGATACGGCTTATTGTGGACCGCTATATCTAAAACCCCCCAACATCACGCAATCAAAAGCGCTGCTGTGAAGAGCAAAAAGTTGACCGTGGCGGGTAGGGCTTCTGTTCTCCACCACAGTACAAAAGGTAAAAAAGGCCTTTACAGTCGCAGGAAAAGAGCATTTATATAAAAAAATTCTATCTGGTTTTGATTTTGGTATGATGTTTGGATTATATATGAAGACAGTGATGGACGTTCAGGGTAGGTAGGGGAAGTTTTGCCGGCAAACGCACCCGTTTCTACTTAAGCCTGGGCGGGCTATGGGAATCAATAAATTTATCAAACAGACACGAACTTTATGGGAAAGCAAAGGAATGAGACTATCCTTTTGAAAAAGGGAAACAAGAACGTACAACTGGACTACGGTGAACTGCGCAAAGCAGTGCTGGTATTGCGGGCCGTAAATCACAAACTCCGGCAGCGCGTTATCCATCTGCTGGAAGAAACCGAGGAAGGGATGACGGTCACCGA
This sequence comes from uncultured Haliscomenobacter sp., assembly GCA_964527495.1. GTDB lineage: Bacteria > Bacteroidota > Bacteroidia > Chitinophagales > Saprospiraceae > JADJPL01. The sequence goes on along the minus strand of CAZGOT010000184.1, from coordinate 3,789 downwards.
CATCTATATCAAACTCAGGCTGGAGCAGTCGGTTGCTTCCCAGCACCTCGCAATACTGCGAAGGGCCGGGGTGGTCAAAACGGAGCGCAACGGGAAATTTATCCTGTATTCGCTCAATAAAGACCGGATCGCACAGATTTCTTCCCTGGTAGAAGAGTTGCTGATGTGACCATGGTTTTTTTAAGATTTCTTTAAATATGTAAAAAAACGTATATTTGTTTATCTCGTTAAAAATCCCTCTATGAGAAAAACACAAGTGAACATCCCATTGGACAAACTCGAAGTATCCTCCACCTTGCTTCGTGCACTGGCCCATCCGCTGCGATTGAAAATCCTGGCGTTTATTGATAGTCATAAGTCTATCAATGTCAACCAGATATATACTTCTCTAAGCCTGGAGCAGTCTATTGTTTCGCAGCACCTTCGCGTACTCCGCCAAGCTGACCTGGTCAGGGCAGAGCGGGAGGGCAAGTTTATCCACTACAGCGTGGACTATGCCCGGATAGAGAATGCAGTGAAGGCTATCCGGAATTTCCTGTCGGAAAAACAAGAAGCCACAGCTTAATCTATTCTCCCGGGCGATAAGTCTTCTCGGCATTTTTTTCAACTTCTTCGCGGTAGAACAGTACCTCTTTAAACTGCTGGCGGGCGTATAATGCGGCCTGGTCCCGGAAATGAGGCGACTGGGGGTCACTGTTCTGACCTCCGGCCAGGATGGACTTTGCCTTGAGTACAGGACCAAATTCGACTACGGCTACAAAGCTATTGCCGACATAGCCGTAGCGCCGCTGGGTATTATTACCCGGTCTTGCGCCAAAAGCAGCGAGGGAACCCCACGTAGAAGCGGTAAAACCGACGGGCAGGCTTGGCAGGAGGTCGTCATAGGTCTCCTGTATTTTCCCGGTGAGCCGTTGAAAGCGGTTGATTTCCCCCCAGGAGGTTTTCCAGGTGCCAAATCCGGTTTCTAGTTCCCGGACAGTTTCGGCCAGCAGGCCCAGTTTTTCTGCCCCACTACTCCCGCTGAGCATGAAGGCGTTGAGTGAAAGGAAGTCGGAAGGCTGGCCTGCCTGAAGCCGGGGCCGGATGAGAGCGGTCAATTTTTCTGCCCATAAAATGGCCAATGTGGTGGGTATGGAAGTTATGCCACACTCAAAATTCCAGGCGCGAAGTACTTCGATCGGATCGCGCAGTGCAAGGGCAGATGGGTCCTGGCTTGCGGCCGCCTCGTCGTATGCTTTGACCAGGGCGGGAATGAGTGTTTCGAAAGCGGCAAGGTAAGGATCGTAGGCGGTCTCGATGAGGCTTGCAAGCGTGTAGGAATCTCGTCGTCCCAGAACCCTCACCGCGTTGATCCCCCGATAATTTTCGGCATCAGGGGCCATGTAGGAAGGATAATCTCCGCGTTTGGGGCTGGCATCTGCCGCAGCAGTGAAAGGGGTAGAGTTACAATTTTGCAGCCAGCCAGTGGCGGGATTGCGCAACTGTACGATTTCAGATACGGGATGCAGGCCTTTCCATGCTGTTGCAGGGTTGCTGCCATCCACCGGCCTGGACCAGTCAAAGGCGGGATTCCGGCGGGGAATGAAATTGCCGTGCCAGTAAGCAATATTCCCCTGGCGATCGGCAAACACCGTATTGTTGGAGGAGTTTGTACGGATTTCCATGGTTTTTTGGAACTGCCGGTATCCGTTAGCTTTGGTGCGCAGATAGGATTGCGTGAGGGCATCAAGTGGATTGTTCATCATTTTGCGGGTAATCCATTTGCCGTCTTTTGCCGCGATAACCGGGCCGTGGTGGGTCCAGAAGAGGGTAAATTCCTTCTGGCTGAAAGTATCGCCGTCCTTATAGCGCTGCATGACTTTGCGGGATTCTACTGGCCGGAGTTTATTGCCATGGCGGTACCACCATGTACCGTCTTTTTCGATTACAGTTTCCAGATAATCGTCCATCGAATCGGCACTGCTGGAGGTATGCATCCAGCCACAATTTTCGTTAAAACCCTGGTAGATGAAAAATTGCCCCCAGGTAACCGCTCCGTATGCCTGGAGTCCTTCTTCACTGACCATGTGCACTTCTCCGCGGAAGTAAAATGACGTGTGTGGGTTGATCAGCAGCAGCGCATTGCCACTGGCACTCTTGGAAGGGGCGATAGCAAATCCGTTGGATCCTGTGGGTTCCCTCTCCCATTCTGGCAGTGGTGGCTCATCAAGCAGGGCAGTACCAGGGCTTCCTGCACTGTAGAAGGCTTTTAGTCCGGACAGGGGCACCGTTCCGATATCCCCACCGATACTGCCCTCGCTGAAGGTCAGGGGCATCCAGGGACGGAATCTGGTGAGGAGGCGAGGCTTAACCTGCGGGTGGGTGTATAGATAAAAGTTGACGCCATCGGCAAATGCATCCAGGAGCAGCTTCATCCAAAGGGGACTTTTTTCATAAAGCTGGATGGCTTCCAGGGTATCGAGAAATAAACGGGCGCGAACATCGTGGAAGAGGGCGTTTTCTCCTTCTACTTCCGCAAGTCGGCCTATGGCTTCGATATAATTCTGCTCTACCCGGTAAAAATCATCTTCACATTGCGCATAGAGCAATCCGAATACCGCATCGGCATCCGTTTTTCCATAAATATGCGGTACCCCCCACTTGTCGCGGATAATTGTAACATTTTGTGCACGGGCTTTCCACGCGGTAATTTCTTTATCCTGGAAAGGTTGTGCCAACAGCGGCAAGGAGAGGAGCAGCAGGGCAAATAAATGCGCAAATCTCATAATTTCGGCTTTTGGCCAAAAATAGAGAATTTTCAGCAGAGGAAGAATAAGGAAATTGGCAACTTAGCCTTTCACGAGTGTACCGACGGGCTCGCCGTGGATAATGCGCTTCAGATTGTTGGAATCATTGAGGTCAAAAACGATAATCGGCACATTGTTCTCCTGGCAGAGGGTAAATGCGGTCATATCCATCACACTCAATCCCATACTGATGACTTTGGCAAAGGTGAGCCTGTCGAAGCGGGTAGCAGTGGGATCTTTCTCAGGGTCCGCGCTGTAAATGCCATCTACCCGAGTACCTTTCAATATAACATCTGCGTTGATTTCGCTGGCACGCAAGGCTGCGGCAGAGTCAGTGGTGAAATACGGACTGCCGGTACCGGAAGAAAAAATAACGACCCGGCCCTTTTCCAGGTGGCGGATTGCTCTACGCCGGATATAGGGTTCGGCTATTTGTTTCATCTCAATAGCGGAGATGAGGCGGGTATATACCCCGAGGCCCTCAAGTGCGCTCTGCAGGGCCATACCGTTGATTACGGTCGCCATCATACCCATATAATCCCCTTGCACGCGTTCGATACCCGATTTTTCCGCCTGCAGGCCTCGAAAGATATTGCCACCACCTATAACAATCGCAATTTGTACGCCCTCATCCACTACTTCTTTAATTTGGGCCGCATAATGATGGAGCATGGAGGCAGAAATCCCGAACTTCTGATCGCCCATGAGCGATTCCCCACTCATTTTGAGCAGAATGCGTTTGTATTTTAGCGACATAGGCGGCGAGCTAATTTCTGTAGCAAAAAAAGTATTCCGCGGCTGGCGCCACGAATAATTATGGGCTGTATAAAAAGCCCACAGCTTTTCATTTGGCGGCTTACGCCGCCAAATTTTATTTTGAATGGACGCCGGTTTATCTCATTTTACAAAGCGAAATGAGATAAACCGGCGTCCATTCAAAATCTCCTGGGGTTGTGTAAAAAGGCCGGAGGCCGTCCTTTGGCGGCTTACGCCACCAAATAAT
>CAZGOT010000183.1:5167-6139 GCA_964527495.1 uncultured Haliscomenobacter sp. | reverse complement strand
ACCGCCAGCCAGCATGGTCTTTCTTCCTGCCGGCGAATTCTCCATGGGCGGAGCGGCCGGACACGCGGATCCTGATGAATTTCCGGTACGGCGCATCCGGATATCGGGTTTTTACCTGGATGCCCATGAAGTGACGAACCGGGAGTTTTTGAAGTTTGTGCAGGCCACAGGGTATGTGACGACAGCTGAGCAGCCGATAGACTGGGAGCAGATGCGGCTACAGCTCCCTCCAGATACGCCCAAACCGGCTCCCGAACTCCTGCAACCGGGTTCCCTGGTTTTTAGCCCAACCACTGGGGCGGTAGATCTTCGGGATTATTCCCAATGGTGGGCGTGGACGAGCGGTGCCAACTGGCGTAATCCCGAGGGTCCGGGCAGCACAATCGAGAGGCGCATGGACCATCCAGTGGTTCATATCTCGTGGCTGGATGCTACGGCTTATGCTAAATGGGCTGGAAAACGGCTGCCTACTGAGGCGGAATGGGAATGGGCGGCACGTGGGGGACAGCAGGATCCCAAATATCCCTGGGGCAACCTTCCGGCAAGCGAGGCGAACAAGATGGCGAATTATTATCAGGGGCTTTTTCCTTATAAAGATCTGGCATCGGATGGTTTTACGGGTACTGCACCAGTAGGTTCCTTTCCTCAAAATGGCTATGGCCTTTTCGATATGGCCGGAAATGTATGGGAATGGTGCCAGGATAAATACCACTACCAGGCCTACAGCCTTTCCCGTAGCGAAAAAGTCTTGTCTAACCCTCCAGGCCCAGAGACTTCTTTCGACCCCGACGAACCAGGCATGCCTAAAAGGGTGACCCGGGGTGGTTCTTTTCTTTGTGATGAAAGCTATTGCTCTGGCTATCGCGTTTCCCGGCGTATGAAATCCAGTGAGGATTCCGGGTTTAATCATACAGGGTTTCGGTGTGCCCGCGACCTAAACTAAAAAGTCCTGGGGTTGTGTGAAAAGTATTC
>CAZGOT010000183.1:4745-5156 GCA_964527495.1 uncultured Haliscomenobacter sp. | reverse complement strand
GGCGGCGAAAGAAGATTTTGAATTAACGACGTTTTGCCTCATTTTGCAAAGCAAAATGAGGCAAAACGTCGTTAATTCAAAACAATATTTGGCGACTTGCGCCGCCAAATGAAATGCCAGGGCCTTTTTACACAACCTCAGATAATTTTGAATAGGGGTTGGCCCAGTAGCACTGTCGCAGCAAAGCGCCATAAGCCGGATTACCGAGCAGTAAATCCGGGTTGCCGAGCAGAACGACAGCTTCCCGCGCCCGGGTGAGGGCCACATTGAGCTTGCGGTCAATACCTTCTTCCGACAAAGATACGAGTGAGCGCATCTGGCGGGAAGAATTGGTGCAAAGAGAAATCAGGATGATATCCCGCGCACCTCCCTGATAGCGCTCTACGGTATCAATGGTTACCGGCAAATCCA
>CAZGOT010000183.1:373-4708 GCA_964527495.1 uncultured Haliscomenobacter sp. | reverse complement strand
GGTGAAACGGATTTGCGTTATTTGCGCCCGATATGGGGTCATTCTCCCCAGCGTTCCTCCGTGAAAGGGTTTTCCCATCCCTTTGTATAAATCAGCATACGCAGCGACCAGGTCTTTTACGCGTTCTGCCTCGTAGCGGTTGATTTTTTGCTGCGTACTCCCCTCGTCAAGGGGGGTAGGAAAATAAACCATTCGGTTACTGGCCAAGGCTTTGTATATGGCGTTGGCATGCCCGGAAAGCTGCAGCCAGTCCCCTTGTACCTGGAACAAATATCCTGGAACGCCTTCTGGAAGGATCTTGAGCTTGCCCTCGTAAAATTGCTGGTTGGAAAAGGTCATTACCTCCTGGTGCATCCTTCCCTGGTGGCTGAGCTGCGCATATGCCCAGTCCCATCCCTGCGACTGACAGCGTTTGTAGAGCCGCTCAAATAAGGAATTGCGCAGGTTGCTGAACCCCAGTGCATTTAAGGTGGCATCCTCCACAGCAGAAGCTTCCACATCCTGACGAACAACAGCCGGGAGCTGCTTATGGTCACCAATGAGGAGCGCATGCCCGAAACGTGGCAAAAACCCCGTGAGCAATGGCTCCGGTATTTGGGAGGCTTCGTCAAGGATGACCCGGTCAAAAGATTTGAGTTCCAGCAAGTCATTTTTTCCGATTACGGAGGCGACGGTTCCCACGAATACCCGGCATCCATCCAGTAGCGCCCGGATTTCCTGCCGCGAAGATAATGTCTCGCACCGGACCTGAAGGAGCCTGTCCTGATATTCCGGAGCTGTCGAAAAACGGGCACCTACCCGCAGGTACTGGCTGCGCAGATTGGGATCAAGGGATTCAATGGCAGCGCAGATCTCATCTACGGCCCTATTGGTATATGCGAGCAGAAGGATGTTTTCCCGGGTATGGGTAAACCAGTATCCCAACAGGTATTTGAGCATGACGCTGGTTTTTCCTGTTCCGGGTGGTCCCCAAAGCAGGAAGTAGTCCCTGGATGAAAGGATTTTTTGGAAAATACCAGCTTGTTCTTCCGTCATTTCTGCCGGAGCTTGTGGATAAACGGGTACGGGCTGTCCTGGAGGTGTGCGTCCTAACAACAGCTTACGCAAATGGCCGGGGCTGCTGAGAAATTCGAAAAGCCCCCGGTACATATTGGTAAAGGAATTATCCATGAGGTCGTGCTCCAGGTTCCAGAAGGGAAAAGAGCGGAAAATGCGGTCGTTGAATTGCCGGGCACGGAGCTGGACCGTCACCTCCTTGGCATCAAGTGCTACGATGGTGCATTTGAAGAGTTGGTTAGACAAGGGTGTCTTGCCTGCATCGGGAAGGGGGTAGAGTATAGCAATATCGCCAAGACGAAAGTTGGCCAGGGGGTTGGTGCGTTCTGTTTTGGCAAAACGGATAGTCGCTGCTTCTGTTGCAGCAAGGTTTTCCTGAATGGTAAGGAAACCGAGGATTTCAAAGTTGGATTCTTTTTCTTCCAACCTGGATCGCCATAATGCAGCCTGCCCATTGACATTTTCCAGTTCCTCGATACCAATTTTGGAGAGTTTGTGTTCTCTGGCGATGAAGCCGGAGAAGGCATAGAAGTAACGCTGCTCAGTTTCGTCCCCCTGTCGGAGAATGCGTAGGAAGTTTTCGGTATCGCGCTCTACAAAAGCGTCGGTCCTACGCGTTGAGTGGGTGGGGCCAAGGCGGCGGAGCCACCGGCTTCCCTGCGCCAGTAAGTCCTTTTTCCCAAGGGCTTCATTACAGCCGAGCGCAGCCAGGTCATATTCGATTTCCAGCAGGCAGTTGCGCACCTGAAGGGCTTCAAATTGCTGGGTTTTTGCCACTGGCCCGAAGCGGAGCTGGCGGTCTTCGATCCCGGAATACAGGATGTAATTCACGGGATCTACCTCTTTCCCAAAAACAGAGCGGATGATGAGGTCGTATAAAAGGGTCTGGATGAAATGGCTGTGGTTGATGCCGTATATATTTGGCCGAAATACCTTGCCACTTTTGAGTTCTACGATGGCGGATTTTTTTCCTTTGTGATAAAACGCATCAAGTCGCCCTTGAATGCCATACATGGAGGCATAGAAGGAAGGTTCCAGATAACACTCTTGAGCCTGTATGCCCAATTCTGGAAAATCCTGGAGAATTACCTTGCGCAAGTGGGTAAAATGCAACCTGGATGCGTCCAGGAGTTTTTTTAGTTCGACATCTTCAAGGGCAGAAAAGTTGAGGGGATAAGCCTGGAACAATTTTTTGAGGGTAGTCTGAAAATCAGCATCCGGGTTAATCATGAGTTCATCGAGAAAAAAATTGGCGATATTTCCCTGGAGCAGGGGGATGCTGGAATTAAAGGGCAAAAACTTTTTGAGTAGATAAACCTCCGGAACCGGCCCATATTCTTTAAAACAATCTGCGATGGCTGTAACGTCGGTTAGGTAATCAGGTTCGATTACAATGGCACGCGGCCTGTAAATACCTGCATCGTCAATTTCAATATCCACTAGTCCCAGGGAAACGGGAAAGCCGATATTGCCCGTGAGGATTTTGATACTGGCAGAGAATTGTTCGTTGTGGTCGGGCAGGTCATATTGCATCGGGATTTCAGGTTCCGGCATATCGTCATCTTTAAGGAGTATTTGTTTTTCCAGGGGAAAATGCTCCAGGGCGACCACACGAGCCTGGGGTTTGAACCCTTTGATGTTGGCAGGACGGAGGGGGAAAGGCCAGTTGCTTCCGGAGAGGTCTTGCAGGGAATCAGGTGCTGTAGTGCCATACATCCGTAAAATGCTATCGAAAAGGACCTTGTACCCAAGCTCAGGGAGGTAGCTTTTGTCTGCTGGAAGCGACTGGGTAAATAAAGCATCGGAAGCCTGTTTGCGGAAATTGTGCACATAAAATTGCAAAGGCCGGGGCAGCCGGTATTTCTGGGAAGCATAAGCGATCCGCGCAAAAAGGGTATTAAAGCGGAGCCGTTCTTCTTTGGTAGCTTCGATATACACCAGGTTGAGCAACTGATATGCAGCTTCCACCTGATTTAGTGGGGCCAGGCCTTCCCGCTGGCGGATTTTTTCCAACTCTTTAAATAAGAGGCCGCCCAGGGTTGCGTTGCCCATAGTAGGTATTCGTTAGTAATTAGATGACTTTAGCCAATCAAAGATATTAATTTAAATAACGTCCATTTTCCGGATATGCACTTCCGTTCGAAATTTGTATCATTGCAAAGCGGCCATCGGGAAAAAAGGGCCATATAAATTACAAGCTATGCAAAGACGAAAATTTCTCTACCTGAGTGGTACTGTCACTGCAGCGAGCATGCTGCGCCCGGGAAACCTTTTTGGTGCGGCAGTCCCGCAGTTCGTTTCCCAACGCCCTGCTCCGGGCGAACGGAAATTTGTGAGTGAAGCATTGGAGCGGCAAATAGCCAGGATAAAAAAAGATATTCCCGACGCGGAACTGGCATGGATGTTCGAAAATTGTTATCCCAATACCCTGGATACTACGGTGGATCATAGCGAACTGGACGGTAAGCCCGATACTTTTGTTATCACCGGGGATATTGATGCTATGTGGTTGCGCGATTCCTGTGCCCAGGTATGGCCTTACCTGCCTCTGCTGAAAGAGGACGAACCACTGCGCCTCCTGGTTCAGGGGCTGGTGAACCGGCAGGTGCGTTGCGTGCTCCTGGATCCCTATGCCAATGCTTTTTATAAGGATGGCTCCCGCGAATCGGAGTGGAAGGACGATCGCCCTGTGCTTCTGCCTGGCGTACACGAGCGCAAATGGGAAATTGATTCCCTGTGCTATGTGGTCCGACTTGCTCATGGATATTGGAAAGAGAGTGGGGATACGACTATTTTTGATAAAACCTGGGACCAGGCTATGCGCTTGATTGTAGATACTTTCCGTACCGAGCAGCGCAAAAATGGGGAAAGCCCCTATTATTTTACCCGGATGACAACGTGGATGATTGATGCGCCACCTTTCAGTGGAAAAGGCCATCTGATCCGTCCGGTGGGACTGATCGCATCTATGTTCCGCCCTTCCGATGATTCGACAGTGCTCCCTTTCCTTATCCCGTCCAACCTTTTTGCCGTTCAGTCGCTCCGCCAACTGGCAGAGATATATGGACAGGTCTTGCGGGATCCGGCTTTTGCCGCTTCCTGTACAGCTTTTGCCGATGAAGTACAGATGGCCATTGAAAAATATGCCATAGTGAAACACCTCGATTTTGGCAAAATTTATGCCTATGAGGTAGATGGTTATGGCAATGCCCTTTTCCAGGACGATGCCAATGTGCCCAGCCTGATGTCTCTGGCATACCTGGGCGTCCACGCACCATC
>CAZGOT010000183.1:0-363 GCA_964527495.1 uncultured Haliscomenobacter sp. | reverse complement strand
GGCGCTTCCTGCTGAGCGACAATAACCCCTATTTTTTCCGTGGAAAAGCAGCTGAAGGCCAGGCCAGCCCGCATAGCGGTCGCCGTAGAATCTGGCCCATGGGTATTATCCTGCGTGCCATGACCAGCACCGATGATGCCGAAATCGTCCAGTGCCTGCGCATGCTCAACCGCACGCACGCGAACACAGGCTTCATGCACGAGGCTTTTGATATGGACGACCCAGCTGATTTTACCCGCAAATGGTTTGCCTGGGCGAATACCCTTTTCGGTGAACTTATCGTAAAATTGCATAAGGAAAAACCAGCCCTTTTGACAAAGGTCTGATTTTTATGGGGTTAGGTAAAAAGTATTTCGCCGCCTT
>CAZGOT010000182.1:0-6174 GCA_964527495.1 uncultured Haliscomenobacter sp. | reverse complement strand
GCAGGATGCAAAAACTTCGTTATGGGATGGTTCAAGCGTTTGAAAGACGGGATACAGACTGCCACGCGCAATAAGAAAGAGGCACCTGAAGGGATTTGGTATGGATGTGAGAAATGCAGGGAAACCAGCACGACCAAAGAACTTAGGGACAACTATTTCAAGTGTCCCAAATGCAATTATCATACACGGATCGGCTCTTACGAATATCTTAACCTGATCTTCGATACCGGGTACGAATTGCAGTTCGAAGAACTGCGGTCAAAGGATATGTTGCAATTCGTTGACCTTAAGCCCTATCCGGACCGCTTGCAGGAAGCCTACAAGAAAAATACCGTCACTGATGCTATTACGGTGGCTAGGGGTGAAGTCGGTGGCCGCAACCTGGTCGTAGCTGCCATGGACTTCCGCTTCATTGGTGGTTCCATGGGTTCTGTTGTAGGCGAACGCATTGCCAGGGCCATTGAGCATTGCTTAGAGACCCATACTCCTCTACTCATCATTTCCCGCTCCGGTGGGGCGCGGATGATGGAAGCAGCCTTCTCCCTCATGCAACTTGCCAAAACCTCTGCCCGGCTAACCCAGCTTGCAAAGGCAAAAATACCTTACTTTTCCCTGATGACCGACCCCACTACCGGCGGTGTTACGGCTTCTTTTGCCATGCTTGGCGATATCAACCTGGCAGAGCCGGGAGCACTGATCGGTTTTGCTGGCCCGCGCGTTATTAAAGAAACTATAAAACGAGACCTTCCAGAAGGTTTTCAAACCTCCGAATTTACCCTGGAACATGGGTTCCTGGACCTTATCGTGGATCGCAAAGACCTTCGCCAAACCCTCACCGATCTGCTCTATTTCTTCGATGTAGAGAAAACCAGTGCCATGGCGCTTGAGAATATTTGATTGAGGTTGTGGAAAAAGTCTTTGAATGGACACTGGGGTTGTGGAAAAAGCCCCCGGCTTTTCATTTGGCGGCTTGCGCCGCCAAATGTTATTTTAAACAGACGTCATTTTCATTGATTTTGCTTCGCAAAATCAATGAAAATGACGTCTGTTTAAAATTTTATTTCGCCACCGTAGGCGGCAGAACACTTTTTACACAACCCCGATGTCCATTCAAAACTTTCTTTCGCCGCCGAAGGCGGCAAAATACTTTTTATACAACCTCAGCCCGCATTATCCCCTTTTTCACCCACATTAAATCTTTCCAGTATGCCTACCCGCTATCATTTGATTTCTTTGATCCTATCCTCTGTATGCCTGCTTTTGGCCACGGCTACCTTTGCTCAGTCCACTTCGCGCATTGAAACCCGCCTGAAAGAACTCGGGATTGTCCTACCCGCTTCTTCTGCCCCCGTAGCCAATTACGTCAATGCCGTGCAAACGGGGAACCTCATATTCCTTGCAGGTAAAGGCCCTAAGCGCGACGACGGCACCTATATCACTGGAAAAGTCGGTTCTGATCTGAGTATAGAACAAGGGTATCAGGCGGCCCGGCTCACAGGGATTAGCCAGCTTGCTGCCCTCAAAGAAGCTATCGGCAACCTCGACAGGGTAAAGCGCATCGTCAAAGTACTCGGTATGGTAAATGCGGGTCCCGATTTTACCGACCATCCCAAAGTCATTAACGGCTTCTCTGATCTCATGGTGGAAGTATTCGGCGAAAAAGGCAAGCACGCCCGCTCAGCAGTAGGGATGAACTCCCTCCCCCTGGGTATCGCTGTAGAAATAGAACTGATCGTAGAGATTGAGTAGCTTTGCTTTGATGGAACCACGCCTTTTGGGACGCTGCTATGCATCCCGGGGGGGTTGTAAAAAGTATTCCGCCGCCTTCGGCGGTGAAAGAAAATTCGGCTGACGCCGCCAAATGATGGCCTTCGGCCTTTTTACACAACCCCTGAAAAAATTTTATTCTGCTGCCGAAGGCGGCATACTTTTCCGATAGCCTCCAGAAAAGCAACTTTTTTTTATCATGCTTAGTACATGTGCATATGTCTGATCCTACCACACCCTATGCTCATAACAAACCGATAAGGCCTACCTGGGTCCTGCTCGCCTGTCTCTGGCTGAGCTGCCTGCTTCCTGCAACTGCACAGGAAACCCTCTCGATACCTGGGCTTTCTAATCCCGTGAAAGTAGTTACCGACCAATGGGGTGTGCCCCACATTTATGCCCAAAATGAAGAAGACCTCTTCTTTGCACAAGGTTTCTATGCGGCCCGAGACCGAACTTTCCAATTTGAATTGTGGCGGCGACAGGCGACAGGGACAGTGGCAGAAATCCTGGGACCCAGGGAGCTCAAACGGGATATTGGCACCCGACTCTTCTGTTTTCGCGGAGACATGGAAACTGAATTGCGACATTACCATCCCCGGGGAAAATCCATTATAACCGCTTTCGTTAATGGCGTAAATGCCTGGATAGCGCTGACCGAGAAAAACCCTTCCCTACTCTCCCCCGAGTTCCGCCTTCTGGGCATAAAACCGGGTAAATGGACCCCTGAAATCGTCGTGTCCCGGCATCAGGGGCTTCTGGGAAATATTGGGGAGGAACTCTCCACTGCCCGTGCGGTTGCCCTCCTGGGCCCTGAAAAAGTACAAGCTCTGAGCTGGTTCCACCCCCATACGCCCGACCTCACCCTTGATCCGCTCATTACCCAGGAGCTCCTCTCCAAAGACCTGTTGGAATACTATACTGCCTTTCGACGACCCCTCCTGTTTCGGCCTGAGGACCTCATCGCCGAAGCACGTAACTCCTCCACCGACCTGTCCCGTTCTCTTGAAGCTGAAGTCCTTGCGCAATGGGAACAAGATCAGAAACAGGGTAGTGAAATCATCGGCAGCAACAACTGGATAGTCAGCGGGGACCTTACCCAAAGCGGATATCCTATTATGGCCAATGATCCCCACCGGGCCCTCTCGGCACCTTCCCTGCGCTATATGGCCCACCTGGTAGCACCAGGGTGGAATGTTATCGGCGCAGGTGAGCCGGTAATCCCGGGAATCTCCATAGGTCATAACGAATACGGGGCCTGGGGCCTGACGATCTTCGCCACCGATGCCGAAGATATGTATGTGTATGAAACCCAACCGGACAACCCCAACTTATACCGCTATCAGGGACATTGGGAAGCAATGACCACTATCCCCGATACGATTCCTGTGAAAGGACAAGCCCCACATATCCAATTCCACAAATTCACCCGGCACGGACCTGTTCTTTATGAAGATACTGCCGGCCACCGTGCCGCTGCTCTCCGCTGTGGATGGCTCCAACCTGGTGGAGCTCCTTATCTCGCCAGCCTGCGGATGAACCAGGCCAAAAACTGGGACGAATTCCGTGCAGCCTGCAATTACAGCCATATTCCCGGAGAAAATATGATCTGGGCCGATCGCGAAGGCAATATCGGATGGCAGGCCGTAGGTATAACCCCGGTACGCCGCAACTGGAGCGGCCTGGTGCCTGTTCCCGGTGATGGCCGCTTTGAGTGGGACGGATTCTTTCCCATCGTCCAAAGGCCCGCCCTTCTGAACCCTCCACAAGGATTTCTGGCTACTGCCAACGAAAATGTCACCCCAATTGGTTACCCCTACAAGGAAGCGATAGGGTTTGATTGGTCCGACCCTTTCCGCGGCGACCGGGCTGCAGAATATCTGGCTTCAGGCAGGAAATTTACCCCGCTGGACATGGCCAGGCTTCAGACGGATTATCTCTCGATCCCTGCACGGCAATTGGTGCCTTTACTCAGCCACCTGAAATGCCAGGACCCGCTATCTGAACAAGCACGCCAACTACTGCTCAACTGGGACTTTCGCATGGACCAGGGCTCGATCCCCGCAGGTATTTACAACGCATGGGAAGGACAACTCCGCCGGGGTATCACTAACCTCGTCATTCCCCAGGAGGCACGCGCGTACCTAAATCTCCAATTGAAAACCGCAATTGACCTGCTCACCTTCCCTGACGGCCGATGGGGAAAGGATGCTATCAAAGGCCGGGATTCGCTGCTCGTGGTATCCTTGCAGGAATCCGTAAAATCCCTTAGTGCAAAGTTGGGCAAGGAAATCTCCCAGTGGCGGTATGGCCAGGAAAAATATAAGCACGTCTTGATCCGCCACCCGCTCAGCAATGCGCTGTCGGAAGACCTCAGAAAAAAATTTGAGCCTGGTCCGCTGCCCCGTGGTGGCTACTCCAATACGGTCAATAATACGGGAAGTGCCGATAACCAAACCAGTGGGGCAACCTTCCGGATTATCTGTGACCTGGTGGACTGGGACCGCTGCCTCGCCATCAATTCACCCGGACAGTCTGGCAACCCGGACCATCCGCACTACCAAAATCTCTTTGAACTCTGGGCACGGGACGGATATTTCCCACTCTTTTTCAGCGAAGAGAAAATACGCGCTGTGCTGTTTTCGACACTTACCCTTACACCGGGAAAGTGAGCAGTAAAATGCTTTTTTTCAACAAAATACATTATTAAAATGAGAAGATACATCCAGTCTGTTATGGCTGTCGCTACGCTGATTACCTCCCTTGCTTCGGGTCCGGTCAGCGCCCAGGCTCCTCCTGAGACAGATTCCCGGCTATATCAAATTGCCGAAGCCGCTTCCCCTCAGCGTCTGGAAGCAGATATCCGGAAACTGGTCAGTTTCGGAACCCGCAATACTTTTTCCGATACTATCTCTACAACCAGGGGTATCGGTGCGGCACGGCGCTGGATCAAAGCAGAATTCGACCGCATATCCACAGCCTGCGGCAACTGCCTGGAAGTTTTTTACCAGTACAGCGAGCTCAAAGGGGGAAGCAGTCCCCGCATACCACAAGATGTAACGGTGGTGAACGTCGTAGCCATTCAGCGAGGAAGCCAATACCCCAATCGCTACATCCTGATGAGTGGGGATATTGACTCCAGGGTCAGCGATGCCAATGATGCGATTAAAGATTCCCCCGGTGCCAACGACAACGCCTCTGGTATGGCTGGAGTCCTTGAAGCCGCCAGGATTCTTACGAAATACAAATTTTCTTCCAGCATTGTCTATACCGGGCTCTCCGGGGAAGAACAGGGTCTCTGGGGTGGTCAGTATATGGCCAAAACTGCTAAAGAACAGGGCTGGGACATCGTCGGCGTGCTCAACAACGATATGATTGGCAATATTGAAGGTATCAACGGGGAAATAGACAACCGCACCTTCCGGGTATTTTCCGAACCCACCCCTCCTACCGAAGGCGAACGCGAGCATACCTGGCGCCGGGTGTATGGAGGTGAGGTTGACGGCCCTTCCCGACAACTCGCCCGGTATATTGACCGGCTTACCGAACAATACTGCACCAACCTCGATGCGATGATGGTATATCGCCTGGACCGTTTCGGGCGCGGTGGCCATCATCGGCCCTTCAACGACGAAGGATTTGCCGGCGTACGTATTATGGAAACCCATGAAAACTATCGCCGCCAGCATCAGGACCTGCGCGTGGAAGATGGCGTAGCTTATGGCGATGTGATCGAAGGGGTCAATTTCCCCTATGCCGCTAAGCTTACCGGAGTAAACGCCATTACCATGGCTGCCCTGGCATGGGCCCCTCCCGCCCCTTCAAATGTGCAGATCGGCGGAATAGTCCAGCCAAGCACCCGCCTTAAGTGGGATGCTGTGAATGACCCTAATCTTGCTGGCTACAAAATATACTGGCGGGAAACTACCGCCCCCCAATGGCAATATGCGCGTTTTGTGGATAAATCCGTTACTGATTTCACCCTCCAGAATGTCGTTATTGACAATTTCCTCTTCGGCGTTGCTGCAGTGGGGAAAGATGGGAACGAAAGCGTTGTGGTGTATCCTACAACGCTTATCGCACGGAGGTAAGGTATTGTAAATTTGGGATTGTGTGAAAAGCTCCAATATTGCCATGGGGCTATTCCGCCGCCTTCGGCGGCGAAAGAAAATTTTGAATGGACATCGTTTTGCCTCATTTTGCTTCGCCAAATGAGGTAAAACGATGTCCATTCAAAATGATTATTGGCGGGGCAAACCGCCAAAAGACTTTTCGGATAGCCTCTAATTATTTTGAAGAGGCTGTCTAAAAAGTATTATGCTGCCTTCGGCGGCGTAAGAATATTTTGAACTAACACTGTTTTCATTGATTTTGCTTCGCAAAATCAATGAAAACAGTGTTCGTTCA
>CAZGOT010000181.1:3401-6199 GCA_964527495.1 uncultured Haliscomenobacter sp. | reverse complement strand
CAATTCCTGCTTAGTCTTTAGTAATATATGATAGGTGCCTGCAGGAAGCCCACGGAGAGAAATGTCGGTCTGGGGAGCTTGGAATATGCCTGATGTTATCTTTTTACCCGCATTATCCAGGACCTGAAAAGAGATTGTTTCAAGCTCCGCTGCAGATATTTTGATAGTCAGCAAATCGTCGGTTGGGTTAGGAAAAACGCTAACCTCCCTCAAGTGCACCAGTTCAACTACCGGGGTAACCCTGGAACGGTAAACCTGTTGGACCCCTTCATGAATTTGGTAGGTGCTGCCTTGTTTTGACGTAAACACCACCTGGCCTACGGTGAAGCTGAGGGCCCCACCAGTGCTTTTAATGTGATTGCCAGAGGCTGAAACCGCAGCTTGTGCAAAGAAAACCTGCGGGATTATCCAAAATGCAACGCAATACATGGCAGTGTATCCGCGTGGTAGCGGATGCAGTTTATTCAAACGCATAACTAATTGTTTTTAGAACCTACTTTTGGAGGAATAGCCTGGAATTTCGTTCTGCGCATTTCTGTGACCAGCCGTACTCATTTTAGCCCGGGCGGACAGCAAATCGCCTTAATACCCTCTGCAATTAATCATTTCCTCCCATGTGACAAAGAACAATTAGGGGATCCCGCATTTCCCCTATTTCAAATTAGGGCACGGACTTAAAAATCAATACGATATGAAATGACCTATTTTTGACCACCAAGCTGACTTTGCGTATATTCTTCGAAAAAAAGTTCCAAGCCTTTGCCACCGGAACCAACCACTTTGTCGAAGCGTTGTTTTATTTTTGTCATTTTATTATTCAACGAACGGATTTTAATCTTCACCGATGGACTTTTACCGCCTGCGCATTTCGGAATTGTTACAAAACCTCCATGCCGGGACGGATGGGTTGAGCACAACGGAAGCCCAATCCCGATTAAGTACCTTCGGAGAAAACGCCCTCCAGGAAAAAAAGAAAAAACCCGCATGGGCATTGTTTTTCGGACAGTTTAAGGATTTTATGATCCTCATACTCATTGCAGCAGCAGTAGTATCGGGGATTATGGGGGATATGACGGATATGTCCATCATCCTGGTCATTATCTTCCTCAATGCCATTATGGGCTTTGTGCAGGAGTACCGCGCAGAAAAGGCCATGGAAGCGCTCAAAAAAATGGCTATTACCCATGCCCAGGTCATCCGCGATGGCAAACCTACCGTGATTTCTTCTACAGAGCTTGTACCCGGCGATGTAGTATGGATGGAGGCAGGAAATATAGTACCTGCCGATATGCGCCTGCTGGAAGCCCATAGCCTGCGCATTGACGAATCCTCGCTCACCGGGGAGTCCGTGCCGGTAGATAAAGACTGCTCCGAATGCAGCGAAGAAAATATCCCCCTCGGCGATCAGCGCAATATGGCTTTTAAAGGTACAATGGTCACCAATGGAAGGGCAAAAGGCTTGGTAGCAGCTACGGGGATGCAGACCGAATTGGGCAAAATTGCCAGTATGCTCCAGATACAGGAAGTTAAAACCCCCTTGCAGGTCCGCATGGAGCATTTTGGCAAGCGCCTTTCTTACCTCATCTTGTTCATCTGCCTTATCTTATTCGTGTCAGGGTTCCTCCGCGGCGAAGACCCCTTCAACCTGCTGCTGCTTTCCGTGAGCCTGGCAGTAGCAGCTATACCGGAAGCGCTCCCCGCCCTCATTACTATTGCACTGTCCAGGGGTGCAGCACGATTGGCAAAAAACAAAGCCCTGGTGCGAAAATTGCCAGCAGTTGAAACCCTGGGCTCTGTAACCTTTATCTGCAGCGACAAAACCGGCACCCTTACGCAGAATAAAATGCAGGTAGTCCATAAATTGACTTTTTCCAACGGTATGCCTGACAAACCTGCCGATATGCTCCGCCTGTGTATGGCTTTGAACCAGGATATACGATTTGATGAAAATGGAGTTCCTTTCGGAGAATCTACTGAACTGGCCCTGGTACAAGAGGTATTGCGGGACCTGGCGCCTTCCGGATATTCCCAGGTATGCAGAGAACACCCCAGGGTGGCAGAATTGCCCTTCGACCCCGATCGGAAATGTATGACTACCGTACACCACTTCGACGGGCGTTTTCTTATTACGGTGAAAGGCGCAAGCGAATCCATAGCTGCTGCCCTCCGCCTGGAAACAGAAAAAAATATCCTCCGGGAAACTTCGGAAGCCTGGGCCAGTGAAGGCAAGCGGGTGTTGGCCTTTGCTTTTCATATTGCCGACCGCCTCCCCGAGCCTTTCACCTACGAAGCCGTGGAAAGGGACCTGACCCTTGCCGGAATCGTCGCACTCATTGACCCTCCACGGGAGGAGGTAAAATCTGCAATTGCGGACTGCAGGGCCGCCGGTATCAAACCTGTCATGATCACTGGCGACCATCCAGCCACAGCAAGTGCCATAGCGAGCGCAATCGGCATCCTGGAACCTGGCGATATTGTCCTCACAGGGACACAACTCAAGCAACTCTCCGACCAGGATTTCATGGCCCAGGTCGAACATGTCGCCGTGTACGCACGGGTGGCACCTGAACAAAAACTCCGCATCGTACAGACACTGCAAGCTAAGGGCCATTTTGCCGCTATGACTGGCGACGGGGTCAATGATGCGCCTTCGCTAAAAGTCGCCAATATTGGTGTCGCTATGGGTATCAATGGCACCGATGTCAGCAAAGAGGCGGCGGATCTGGTGCTGCTGGACGATAATTTTGCCACCATTGTGCATGCGGTTAAAGAAGGGCGCCGGATTTTTGATAATATCC
>CAZGOT010000181.1:0-3391 GCA_964527495.1 uncultured Haliscomenobacter sp. | reverse complement strand
GCTGAAATCTGGACGATTTTCCTCGCGCCGTTCCTTGGCCTGCCTGCTCCACTGCTCCCGATCCACATCCTCTGGATCAACCTGGTCACCGATGGCTTGCCTGCACTCGCTATTGCCAATGAAAAAGCGGAACCCGATATCATGCAGCGCCCGCCCCGCCCGGCAGGAGAAAGTCTGTTTTCCAAAGGCCTTGGTTATCATATCCTCTGGGTAGGGTTGCTGATGGCCGGTGTTACCCTGGGCATACAGGCATGGTCGCTGCACCACCATCTGGCCCATTGGCAAACAATGGTTTTTACGGTACTCGCCTTTTCCCAATTGGGCCATGTGCTGGCCGTCAGGAGTGAAAATACTTTCCTGTTCCGCGTGGGGATTTTCTCCAACCTGCCCCTGATTGGCACCGTTGTTCTTACCCTCCTGCTGCAACTTTGCCTGATTTATCTGCCTTTCTGCAACAAAATTTTCCAAACCTCGCCGTTGTCGCTCAGCGAACTTGGCATCTGTCTGGGAGCATCTTTAGTGGTTTTTCATGCTGTTGAATTAGAAAAATACATCCGGCACTTTAAAATCAAAAAAATTGCCTCGCTTTAAGGGGTCGGCATCGTGGGAAATTGTGTTATTTTTACCCTGAACAATACACGATTATTCCATTGCTCACGATACACCGAACGGACCTGATGAAAACATCTACATGCTGCGCCACTTTAATAATTTTTTTCTTCTTTATCCTCCACCTCAGCGCCCAGGATATACCCTTGCCCGAGCACCCACGTCCGGATTTTGAGCGCACAGAGTGGCAAAACCTCAACGGCAGATGGCAATTTGCCTTTGACTCTACGGATTCCGGGATTCGCGACCAATGGTATTTACCTCGGGCCACTTTTCCGTTGAAAATAGTAGTGCCTTTCCCCTGGGGCGCTCCCCTATCCGGAGTCCCCGACCTCGCCGATATAGGCTGGTACCAACGCACCTTTACCGTGAATCCCAAGTGGAAAGGCAAACGCATCTTTTTGCATATCGGGGCGTCCGACTGGGAAACACAGGTTTGGATCAACGGCAAGCCCGTAGGTAGCCACCAGGGGGGATATACCCCTTTTGCTTTCGAACTGACCCCATTTATTGCATTCGGGGAAATCCAGCATCTCGCCATTCGCGTTGACGATACGCGCAGGATGTTTGCCCTCTATGGCAAACAAGGCTATGGCAACGCCCGCGGTATCTGGCAAACGGTGTACCTGGAGGCCAGAGGCTCAGACTACCTGGAATCTTTTAGGTTTACCCCCGATATTGACCGCAAACAAGTCGTGGTGGAAGCCTTTGCGGATAAAGCTAGTCTGGAAGAACGGCAGATCGAAGTGGAAATATCTACCCCGGAAGGCGTAATCCGCCATTCCCTCCCCATCAAATCCCGGGAAAAAAAGGGTATGCACACCATTCCCATCCCCAATCCCCGCCTTTGGGACCTGGAAGACCCCTATTTGTACGAGGTTACCCTGCGCCTGGGAGATGACCAGGTAAAAACGTATTTTGGCATGCGAAAAATCAGCGTGGCCGACCTCCCGGGGACTTCGTTTCCCTATGTCACGCTCAATAATAAGCCCCTATACCTGCAACTCACGCTGGATCAGTCTTATCATCCGGAAGGCTACTATACATTCCCTTCCGATGCGTTTATGCGTGCGGAAATCCAACGCACCAAAGACCTGGGGCTCAATGGTATCCGCACCCATATAAAAGTGGATATTCCCAGAAAATTGTATTGGGCCGACAAACTGGGGCTGCTGGTAATGTCTGACCTGCCCAATTCCTGGGGTGAACCTGATGCAGCCATGCAGGCAGAATCCGAAAGGACCCTTCGGGCAATGATACAGCGCGATTACAACCACCCATCCATTTTTAGCTGGGTTGTGTTTAATGAATCCTGGGGACTACATACCCGTGTACCTGTGGAAGGCACTACGAATAGTCAGCACGTTTACCTGCCTGCTACCCAAAATTGGGTAGCCTCAATGTACTACCTCGCCAAGTCCCTGGACCAAACCCGCCTGGTGGAAGACAATTCCATCTGCTGCGGCGGTGGACATACCGAAACGGATATCAATTCCTGGCACGAATACCTTCCAGGCTGGGAATGGGAGCGCAAACTTGCTGCCATAGACAAAGAAACTTATCCTGGCAGCAGCCATCACTTTGAAAAAGGGTTTTACCAGGGCAAGCAACCCAATATCAATTCCGAATGCGGCAACGTATGGGGTTATTCCGGCAGCACCGGCGATGTGGACTGGAGCTGGGATTACCACCGCATGATGAATACCTTCCGCAAATATCCCAAGATCGCCGGCTGGCTATATACCGAACACCATGACGTAATCAATGAGTGGAACGGCTACTGGCGCTTCGACAGAAGCCCTAAATTCAGCGGACTGGAAGAGCTGGCACCAGGCATGAGCGACCGCGATTTCCATTCCCCGATTTACCTCTCCACCGGAAATGAGATTAGCAAGACTACACAGCCCGGAGAAATCCTCCAAATCCCCCTTTTCCTTTCCGATATGGGTGGAAAATCCATAGAAGACGGCTATTTAATCCTGGAAACCACCCTTTACGGACAGGATAAAACCGGTACGGAAAAATTGCTGGAAAAAAGAACGCGGAAAATCCCTTTTACTCCTTACTCACAAAAAGCCCTCGAACCAGAAATACTAACCGCCATGCCTTATGGCGGACTGATGCGCATCACCTGGGTGCTCAAAGATTCCCGCGAAAACGTTTTGCACCGGAATTTTTTCTGTGTGATTATTGATTCCGATAAAACCCCGGATAAAACCGTTGTCCGGAGTGTTGCACCAACCAGTTACTCCAGTGCATCCTGGAGCCTCAAAACCTGGCATGTACTGGATAGCCTGAAGGCCAATGGAGCGGGAAAAGGGTATTTTGAATACACTATTCCCGTGGACGGACTGTCCATATCGGGTTTGAAAAAAGTCGCTTTCGTAGCAGAATTATCTTCCAAACCCCTCCTCGATAAAGACCGGGAAGGCTCTACACTCGGAGAACAAAACTATATGCTCGGTGACAGGGTTTCCCCGCACAAGAACCCGAATGCCTATCCCATGACCGACCTGCAACAGAACCCAAGCCATATCGAAATATGGGTGGACGGCAAAAAAATAAGCGAAAAAACCCTCGCCGATGATCCTGCCGATCATCGCGGAATACTTTCCTGGCACTACCAGCTTCAGGATAAAAAACTCCGGGAAGCAGGCACCTACGGAGAGCGTATCGAAATCCCACTCACCCCTGTCATGTTAAAAAATGCGCAACGCAAAGGCGTTTTGACTGTCAGAATCAAAGCTGACAACGGCCTTGCCGTGTACAGCAACCGTTTTGG
>CAZGOT010000180.1:0-6241 GCA_964527495.1 uncultured Haliscomenobacter sp. | reverse complement strand
GGTGCCGCCTTCTGGTTATATTATTTTATATGGCCGGCGAGTGCCCTTTTCCTACTCCTTTTGCTGATTTTGAAAATCGTTTTCAACCGCTTTCCGGGAAGGGGTTGAAGGGGTAGATATTTTGGGGTATGGCATGCAGAATTTTGATATTGTCTGATAAGGCGTTTGGCAGCTGGCGCCGCCAATAATTATTTTGAATAGACATCATTTTCTTTCGTCGCCGAAGGCGGCGGAATACTTTTTACACAACTCCATGACTTACAGGACAGCCTCATAAAAAATTATCCTTCGAAAGCGATTCCCGCTTTGGCTTAAAAAGCCTTGAAAATGAAGGAAATCGTATTTTTGCAGAAAAAATAGATGGCAAAAACGGGAAATCTGGAGTTTGACGAGTTGTATAGAATATGTCGGTCATTTTTTTCACGGCTTAAAGACCCTCGTTCTCGCAACTCCTCCATAGGGCTAGCAGATTATTTTTTATCGGCAATGGCCATTTTCCAGTTGAAATACCCCTCCCTTTTGGCACTCGACAAAGGGCTTACAAAGGCGGAAGATAAAAATTTGCCTGGCGTATTCGGTATCGGGAAAATCCCTTCGGACACAGCGATGCGGGAGACCCTGGACGAAATATCGCCAGACCAATTAGATCCGCTGTACGGGGCCATATTCGATAGGTTGGGGCTCAACGGGAGCTTGAACAAGTTTACGGTTTTGGGCGGGTATCTTTTGACAGTAATGGACGGGGTAGAATTTTTTTCTTCGACGAAGGTGCACTGAGACTGTTGCCAGGTGCGCAAAGGTCGAGGAGAGGAAGGCCCGAGACATTACGCCCATTCTGTGCTGGCAGCAGTTGTAGTAAAACCTGGCGTGAAAACCGTTCTGCCAATGGGCTGTGAGTCAATCAGCAGAAAAGACGGCTCCAGCAAGAACGATCACGAGCTGAACGCCGGAAAGCGGCTCTGGGCGAAGTTGTGGGAGCGGCACAAGGGTTTGAAGATACTGCATTCCGGGGATGCGCTTTATGCGAATGGGCCGATGGCCAGGGAGATTATTGGTGCAGGGCAGCATTTTTTGCTGAACGTGAAGCCCGATAGCCATACCGCACTTTTTGAGCACTTTAACAAACGGCGTTCCGCCTACAAAAGCCTGGAAGTGGTCCAGGGGAAGGAACAATGGCGTCTTTTTTGGCATAACAACCTTGCGCTGAACGATAGCGCAGGGGACGTAAGGGTGAATTTTGTGCTGTTACAGGTGAAAGATGGCCCAGGAAAAGCCAAGACATTTTCCTGGGTAACAATGTAAAAATTAACAAAAAGAATGTTGTTGAAATGACCTTCTGTTGAAGGGCACGTTGGAAAATAGAAAACGAAACGTTCAATACGTTGAAAAATCAGGGGTATAATTTCGAACATAATTACGGCTATGGCCAGAAAAACCTGTCGAACCTGTTAGCTGTGATCATAATGCTGGTATTTTTGATAGACCAAATTCAGGAGCTTGGTAATCTAAAATTCACCAGGATTCTGGAGGCGACGAAAACCAAAAAGCGGTTGTGGGACGAATTTAGAGCGGTTTTTAGATTTATCGAATTGAAATCTTTTGACGATTGGCTGTTCCAACTCGCAAAAGGCCATTCAATATCAGGAGCTTAGGCCAAAGCGGGAATCGCTGGCATTAGCTGACACATCCTGTAAAACTCGTCAAACTCAAGATTTCCTGTTTCTGCCATCTTTTTTCTGTAAAAATGCGATTTCCTTGATTTTCAGGGCTTTTAGGCCAAAGCGGGAATTGCCGAGCTAACGCTTATTGGGAAAAAATAAATGGATTTGTAGTTGAATATACGCATTTATGAGTATTTCCACAAATTTTTGTTATCCGTACCTTTATGCTGTAAATAAAAGTTTTTCCCGGCAAGCAAAGACAATAGCTTACTGCGACAGGATCATCCTATGTTAAAAATGGCTGTTTTCTGCCCACATACTGCCTTTTTGGGGTCATATAGCCCAGCTATTTTCTCTCAAATAAGCCGTTGTTTGGACGAAAAAAGCGCACTTTTCCCATCACGCTGACCTGTCGCACCAAGTCCGATATAATTCGAGGAGCTGTACAAGATAGCGCCCTTAGTATTTTTTAAACCCCTTGGATACGGCAATGCAGGAGACCCTGGACGAAATATCGCCGAACCTATTAGACCCCTTGAATGGGACTATTTTTGATAAGTTGTGGCTCAAAGCGAGCTTGAACTTGAAATAAGACATAAAGGCCCTGTAAATGATGGATATTTAAACCACTAAGCACTGTTAACCTAACCAACTTTCCCCTTATGAACCCAGGATGGTTATTTGTACTATCGGCCATATCGCTTTTAATCTATCATGGATCATGGCGTAAACGCCTGAGTATGCTTACCGCTCTTTCAAATGGCTCTGGATCTGTGAGCAGGGATGTTTTGCATAATGCCAGTAGGGTCCCCAGAGTTGCCGCAGGCGTAAGCTTACCTCTTACAATGTCACGTATTCCATCAGAGATCCTCCTGTCTCACGCACGAGGTAGTAACTACTCCCAAGAAGATCAGCAAATGCTCCTTGCGATTCATCATAATCTCGGGCGGGCGGAGTCTTTCCTAAAAGAAATACACGTTGCAGGGGATTCCGTGCAAATGCAATATGCCCCGCTACACCTACCTTCCTTTACGGCTGAAATTTTAGACGCCTTTAATCCCATGGCTAAATCGCGGAATATCCAGTTCTGTTACACGCTAGACTTCGAACCGCATACGGAATATGTCCCGATTGACCGATTAAGACTAGAAAAAATCGTCCTTAACCTGCTTATCAACGCCTCTTTCTCCACACCTAAAGGTGGTTCCATCAGCTTGAATCTGCAAACCCGTCAATTACAGCGAGGACAAATTAATCTCTTGTGTAAAGTTTCTGATAGTGGGCTTGCAATCGCAACTTCTAATTTGTTACGCCCAGAAAACTGGGGCTATCGTGTGGTGCAAAGTCAGCAAAGTGGCTCAGCTGGCGCAAGCTTAAGGCTGGCTATTGAAATAACTGATTCGATAGGAGGCAGCCTCAATATCGTCCAGCCAGATTCATCCTATGGTGCAGCTTTTACCCTCTCCCTCCATTGTGCCAAGACGGATCTCAATAAATTACCAAATTTGACAATGCCAGATTATGATGAGTTTCACATCCCCCTACCCAGTGAGCCTGTAGGAACACTTCATATCGTGGAAGCTGATTATGAAATGGGCGAGTGGCTCAAAGTCTGCCTGAAAGGCTATTTTAACATTCATACTTATCCTTCTGCTTCCATATTTTTTCAATTTGCTGCGCAAAATGCCGCTAAAGAACAAATTGAAATTGATGTTATTCTTTTTAACCTTTTGCTGCCCGATGCAGATGGCTTTGAACTACTGCATACCATCAGGGGCAACGCCATCCTGCAGAATGTTCCAGTTATAGCCTTCAGCACTAACCCACATCCAAATATCCGGGACAAAGCACTTTATAATGGAGTGGATGACTATCTGGCGATACCTTTTAGTGTTAATGAACTACGGTTACGAATACTAAATATTTTAAGGCGCACTAAATGGTATTCTAAAGAGGTAACGACCTCCTATCCCTTTGTGCCTGAAATGAGCGTTCCATTTAGCCAAAAATTCCTCCAAACAATTCCTGATAATAAAAAACCTTGGATGTCCCAACTCTTGCGATTAATAGAAGACAATCTCCAAAACGAGCAATTGAACATCCCCTTACTAGCAAAGAATATGGCCGTCAGCAAGCGTCAACTTTTTCGCATCATTAAGGAATCAACTGGCTTATCCCCTAATCAACTCATTCAGGAAATCCGCTTGAACAATGCACTCCAACTGCTTGAAAACCAATTCGACATGTCCGTAAGCGAGGTAGCTTATGCCGTAGGGATGAGTAATCCGGGTTATTTTGCAACCGCATTCAAAAAACGCTTCCAGAAAAATCCTTCCTCATACAGAAGTAGTGCAAACAATTAGCCCCAATATCAGTGGCTCCCCTACCATTCTTCGACCAGCAACCAGGCTAAACTAAACAGGAAAAAGCGATACAGTACATTTACTTTTTCAAAGGGGCTTTCTAGAGGGTTTGTAAAAACAATGGTTCGTAACGATTTTCGGCTGGCCCCACAGATTGGGTTAAAGCTATAATAAAAAAAGGCAAAAGTTTAAGTTTGTTGTACCAACCACAAACCAACTTTTGCCCTATGAGCATCGAAATACTCACAGACACAATATTCAGTAAGATGTCGGACGTATGCAAGTGGAAGCGGGATTTTTTGCGACACTTGTCTCGTTTGGCCCTGAGTTTTCGGGGCAAGTTCAATATTTTAAGTATGGAACGCCAAGGGTGTTACAACGAACTGACATATCGGCAAAATTTTAAGCGGCCCTCAACTGGCTGGCTTTTAACTTTGAACTGATCAGGTCCTATACCCTGCCGGAAAGGATTGTCGTATTCGACCTCAGTTACTTGAAGAAGAGTGGAAAGTCTACTCCTGGGGTGGGCCGCTATTGGTCTGGTTGTTCCGGAGCACCGAAATGGGGTTTGGAGATTGGCGCCTTTTCGGTTGTTGACATCGTCAATCACACGGCTTTGCATCGGGTTGCCGATCAAACCCTACCAGAGAAGACCCAAAAAAGCGGTTCCATGCTGGCCTATTATGGGGATTTAGTGCTTGAAAAGGCCGCGGACTTGAAAAAAGTTAGTGATTTCCTCGTCTGTGATGCTTATTTCTCCCGCAACCCCTTTGTTGAAAAAGTGTGCCAAAGTGGCTTGCACCTGATTACACGCCTGCGTGATGGCGCCGTCATGCGCTATCCTTATTTGGGCGCTCAAAAAGAAGGTCGGGGACGGGATAAGACATTTGGCGGCAAGGTCAACGTACGCCAACTGGATGAGCAGCACTTTACCCCTTGTGAGGTGGGCGGCGAAGGCGAAAAAGCCTTTGAGGCCAAAGTATATATCAATTCCTGGAAATGCTGGGCCAAAGTGGTCGTAGTACACCGGTATGATACCAAGGGTCAAATCAAAAGCACAAAAGTGTATGCTTCTACCCTTACAACCCTGACCGGGGCTGATTTGTGGCTGTATTATCAAGCCCGGTTTCAATCCGAGTTCCTCTTTCGCGATGCTAAACAGTTTACCGGATTAGAGCACTGTCAAAGCCGGCACGCAGAAGCCCTGGACTTTCATTTCAACGCCGCTTTGTCTGCCGTGTCCATCGCCAAGGCACTCCATTGGCTTAGCCTACCAGCTAAACAGCGGGGGCCTTTCTCCATGGCCGACATCAAAACTCAATATTTCAATGAACTCATGCTCGAACGATTTTTTTCAGCATATGGAATAAATCCACATCAAGCAAAAAATAATCCAGCCTATAAAACACTATTTGAATTCGGCAAAATCGCCGCTTAAATCGTTACGAACCATTGTGAAAAGACTTTTGCCATGTTCGTTAGTAAAGTAAAAATTTTCATATAGTCATTTTGACCAATTTTATTTTGAAAAATTGGTCAAAATGCGATACGGAAAGAATATTCTTTGGTTGTATAAGGATAATGTCCGAATATTATTCTACTGTCCGTGTCGCCAAAGGACTTTTTGGACAGCTCCTTGGCTCCGCCAATAATTATTTTGAGCGGATATCGTTTTTCCTCATTTTGCGAAGTAAAATGAGGAAAAACGATGTCCGCTCAAAATTTTCTGGGGTTGTGTAAAAGCCCCTGGCCTGTTATTTGGCGGCTTGCGCCGCCAATAATTATTTTGAAGAGACATCATTTTCAATCATTTCGCTTCGCGAAATGATTGAAAATGATGTCTCTTCAAAATTTTCTTTCGCAGCCGAAGGCGGCGGAATACTTTCTACACGACCCCCAGACTTTTTACACAACCCCATTACTTCCCAACGATCATACGGCGTGTAGCCGTAAACGATCCACTCGTCAGCGTGTACTGCAGTACACCTGTTGACAGCTCCTCACTCCGCAACCGCACCTGCTGATATCCAGCTCCGTACTCCCCGCGAATTACCCGCAGTACCCGGCCCTGGACGTCACTAACCGTCAGCGTTGCCTCTCCAGCCTGTGGCAGGTTAAAGCCAATTACCGTCTCACCCGCAAACGGGTTCGGTATGTTCTGATACAACATCGGACTGCCTGACTGTGGCGTGCGGTCTCCAAAGGATAAGCCTACCG
>CAZGOT010000179.1:0-6251 GCA_964527495.1 uncultured Haliscomenobacter sp. | reverse complement strand
AAATCAGAGAAAACAGTGTTCGTTCAAAATATTATTTGGCGGCTAACTCCATAAAATTTTTAAAACGCCTGTTTTGTTCATTTTGCGAAGCAAAATGAACAAAACAGGCGTTTTAAAAAACATTCTTTGGCGGTGGAAGCCGCCAAAGAATGTTTTAGACAGACGTTGTTTTCATTGATTTTGCGAAGCAAAATCAATGAAAACAACGTCTGTCTAAAACATTCTTTCGTCGCCGAAGGCGGCGAAATGGACTTCGCAAAACGCCACAATACAAAAGCAAGTGCTGCAAAAGCAGCCAACCCGGCCAGGTCACCCACGGTACCCATTCCTTCCGGGTCGAGAAGCCTCATGCGGCTGAGGAGGCTGATGGGGGAGCCATTCGCATCGTAACCGACGGTATATCCTATCATTGCTGCAATAAGAATCCCTGTGACGGCACCTCCCGCAATAAGTCCGGAACTGAACAAAGCGCCAGGGCCAATTTCTGATTCTTCTTTCCGCGATTTGTCTTTTCTTTCAATCAGCCACTTCACCAGGCCGCCGATGAAAATCGGGGAGGTAGTGGATAAAGGTAAGTATGCGCCTACGGCAAATGCCAGGGAGCTTACACCACATAACTCCACAACCGCTGCCAGGCCCATGCCGGTGATAACCAGTGCCCAAGGCAGGTTCTGGCTCAACAGGCCTTTGATGACCGTAGCCATTAGTGTGGCCTGGGGAGCAGGCAGAGGATTGGGATGCTGCACAGTAGCTTCTCCAATGCCAAGGGTGCGCTCCAGCAGCAATACCGTAAATCCGATGACGATGGCCGAGGATACAACCCCAATCATCAATCCCAATTGCTGCCGAAGTGGGGTTGCCCCAACAAGAAAACCTGTCTTCAGGTCCTGAGAGGTCGCACCGGCATTCGCTGCCGCGATACAGACCACTGCACCTACTACGAGCGCTATGGGCTGGTAGCTGTCGTCATTCCAGCCAAGCCCAAGAAAAATCAGAGAGGTTGCCATCAGCGTAGCGATCGTCATGCCGGAAACAGGGCTGGAAGAACTGCCGATCAGCCCGACAATCCGGGACGCCACCGTTACGAAAAAGAAACCAAAAACGAGGACCAGTATGGCAGAGAGCAGGTTCATCGGCATATTCGGTAGCACGGCCATGATGATGACCAGTGCGGCACTTCCCGCCAGTACCCATACGAGTGGGATATCCTGCTCTGTACGGCTTTGGCTCCCCCCCTCTCCGCTGCGGCTTTTCCTGAAATCTGCCATGGAGTCCCGGAATGCACTGATAATAGTCGGAAACGTCTTGAGCAGGGTGATAATCCCACCAAAAGTCACTGCACCCGCTCCGATATAGCGGATGTACCTACTCCAGATCTCCGAAGGGGACATCTCGGAGATGAGACGGGTTGTTTCAGGAGGAAAAGGTACTGACAGGCCACTCCCGATTACCGTAATCAAGGGAATGAGGACGAGCCACGACAGTACACCGCCAGCTACCATAATTCCTGAAATCCGTGGACCAATGATATACCCGACTCCCAGCAGCTCCGGCGTAATTTCTCCACTGATAGATCCATTGGGCAATGCAGAGGCCTTTTTAAAAATGTAGGTCGGGGTATCCTTCCAAAAACCTAATACCGACATCAATAGCTTATATAAAAAAGCAATACCCAGACCGTAATAGACCTTTTGGGCCAGGGTACCTCCCTTTTCTCCTGCTATGAGTACGTCCGCACACGCTGTCCCCTCAGGATAAGGCAGGTTGCCGTGTTCCTTGACAATCAACGAGCGCCGGAGGGGAATCATAAAAAATACGCCTAAAAATCCACCGACGAGGGCGAGGACGAAAATCTGAAAATATTCAAAATAATCTTTACCCCCTTCCAGAAACAACAGTGCAGGTACCGTAAATACCACCCCTGCTGCTACCGACTCCCCGGCGGAGCCTATCGTCTGAACAATATTGCTCTCCAGAATAGTCGCCTTTCCCAGCTTTTTAAAGATGGAAATTGCCAGCACGGCAATGGGGATAGAGGCACTTACGGTAAGACCGACCTTTAGGCCCAGGTAAACGGTGGCCGCCCCAAAAATCACTCCGAAAAATGCACCCAGCAAAATAGCCTTGGGCGTAAATTCCGGAATAAAATCGCGTGCGGAGATGTAGGGCTTGAATTGGTTTTCACTTTCCATGGTTCGATTATTTTATTGAACTCCGTGCATCCATTTTTTTAGCCAGGGCGAAAGCACAAAAAGTAATGCCGCAGCACCTAATGTGATATATACCCCCCAGGTGACATATACGTCAATATAAGCGCTCAGCGCCTGGGCTGGCGAAGCCCCCTCTCCGGGAGAAGCAATCTGCTGCCCCAGGTAGCCAGCAATTTTATGGGCAAAAGAGATAGAAAGGAACCAGGTACCCATGACGAAACCTACTGTTTTGGCCGGGGACAGCTTTGTCACAACCGACAGGCCAACAGGAGAAAGGCTCAATTCGCCCGTAGTATGGAAAAGGTACATGAATACAAGGAAAAATACCGGAATCAATGCCCCATCATTGACTGTTCCAAGAACGCTGCGTGCACCGGTCACGATAATAAAATACCCCAAGGCCATCTGCAACAGGGCATAGGTAAACTTCAATGGCGTGCGCGGCTCTGCATTCCGATTGCTCAGCGTATTCCAAATCCAGGAAAATACCGGCGCAAGCAAGATGATAAACAAAGCATTTAACGCCTGAAACTGCGAAGTTTCAATACCATGCTTCTGAACATATTTGTCTGTCAGGAAATTAAGTGACCCCCCTGCCTGTTCGAACAAGGTCCAGAAAATCATGTGGAAGAAAAATAGAAATATAAAAACAACAAGACGCTGGCCTTCGGTTTTGTCTTCGGCAAAGAACAAGGACGAAATCAGGATATAGCCAATGACACCAATGCCTGCTGCAATGAGAATGTAATTTGTAATGCCTTCATTTTCGATTAATAAAGAAAAAATCGGCACGGTAATCAGGATGCCGATAAGAACGAGCCACTGCTGAGAGATACCCAGAATACCAGGTTTGGTAAGCGCATCTGGCGTCGGTGGGTTGCCTTTATCTTCATAATTGCGCATATTTCTCCAGAAAACGAAAAGACCGAGGAGCATACCCGTACCAGCAGCAGCAAAGCCCAGGGAATAGTCGTACGTTTCGGCAAGGTATCCACAGGTGAGGGGGGCAAGGAAAGCCCCTACGTTGATGCCCATATAAAAAATGGTGAACGCCCCATCTTTCCTGCGGTCGTTTCGGTCATAAAATGTACCGAGGAAACTGGAAATATTGGGTTTGAAAAATCCGTTGCCAATAGCAAGTATAGACAAGCCCATAAACAGCAGCATGTTATTGTCGCTGGTTGCAGCATTAAACGCCATGGTGAATTGCCCTGCAGCCATTAATATAGCGCCGATAATAACCGCCTTGCGGAATCCAAGCATCCGGTCGGCAAGCATGCCCCCAATAATGGGTGCGGCGTACAACAGGGCATTGAACGCGCCATAAATACCAACGGAGCGTTCCTGGGCACCGCTTTCACCCATACTTTCAAAGATTTCCTTGGAGATGTAGAGGACGAGAAAGGCCCGCATACCATAAAAGGAAAACCGCTCCCACATCTCAGCAAAAAAGAGGGTAAATAAGGCGGCTGGATGCATTTTTCTCTGGGATAAAACGGTCAGAGGTACCCATAGGAGTACAAAAGCCCACCCAATAATCAGTGACAAAAGTGCAAAACTCATGTTAGTTTGGTTTTAGCTGTGAAATATTCCCACGGGCATTTTATGCACCGTGCTTATTAAGCCGGGCTCAATCTACAAATTTTGTACTTATTTCAGAACTCTCCGGGCAGCTCTGTTATAGAAAATTTTATTGTAGTTGTGGAGCGACGAAGATTATTTGGCTGAATTTTCGCAGACCAAAAAAGGGCGGGGGTGGGATTTATGGCGGGATAGCACGTAAAAGCCGTGCTAAATGGGACTGTTTTCCGTTTTGCAGCAAAAGAAAATAGGTGCCGGCGGGCAGATCGGGCAGCAACACGAGCGCCATACGCTGCCCGGCAGGGGCCGGCCATTGGAGTAGCATCTCTCCCTGGATTCCAAGCAGGATAAACTGCGCACCTGGGTCGAGTTGCCTTGGAAGCTGTACCAGGACTTCACGCTGAAAGGGATTGGGGAAAACCCGGATTCCAGGAGTATAGGTATTATAGGAGTAGAGTTGTAGGGAAATGGAGTCGAAAACCTTTCCCTCTGGACCTTGTGCGCTCAGCCGGTAATAATTGTTGCCCGGCAGGGGGTAGTGGTCGGTAAAGGAATATTGTCTGGGAAGCATGCTGTGCCCGGCTGCTTCCACATGACCAAGCGGGCGGAAAGTATGGCCGTCATGGCTGCGCTCGAGCCGGAATCGTATATTCCCCCATTCCGAGACGGTAATCCAATGCAGGGTAATACCTTCGTCGAAAACCAGGCCATAGAACTGAGTGATGTCGGCATTAGGTGGCTGGTACACTTTTGTGGAGAACAGTTGCCTCGAAGCAGAGAAAAAAGGTACTGCAGAGGGTATGGGGGCGAGTAGTATGGCAGAGAGCAGGAAGATGTACATCTTTCCGGGGTTTGAGAACCGGGCAACGCAGGACTGCTATATCAACAGTTTTGATACTTTGCCGTCGGAGGTGGTTGAATCACAATAACCCGGGAAAAATAATTGGCTCAGCGGTGCGGTACAAGTGCTGCTTGCACGGAAATTCGAAAATCAGGGCAAGAGGAGGCTGCTATCGCCATAGCTGAGGAAGCGGAAATCCTTTTGAAGGGCATATTGGTACACCTCTTTCCACCTTTCCCCGATAATTGCCGCAATCAGTAGTAGCAGGGTGCTTTTAGGCTGGTGGAAATTGGTAATGAGGCCATCCGCGATTTTGAGGGAATAGCCGGGGGCGATGAGCAGTTGGGTATGCCCTTCGAGGGTATGGTAGCCAGCAGTATCGAGGGCGTTCAGGAGGGATTCGAGTGCCTGGACAGGAGATAGATCGGGCAATCCCTGTTGATAAGGCGCCCATTGATCAACGGTAATATGGCGGGACAAGGTAGCAGGGGTATGTTCAGCACAGTGGATACCTGCCCAGTACAGGGATTCGAGTACACGCATACTGGTCGTACCTACGGAAATGATAGTTTTGCCCGTCCGCAGGGCATCCGCCAGGGCCTGGAGGGTATCCCGGCCAATATACCATTGTTCCTGGTGCATGTGGTGATTGCGCAGAGGGCCATTGCTTACGGGTTTGAAGGTGCCGGCACCCACATGGAGAGTAAGGTAAAGCATTTGCACGCCTTTTTGCCCGAGTGCCTGCAGGACCCTGTCGGTGAAATGCAGCCCGGCGGTGGGTGCTGCTACAGATCCCTCTTCTGCGGCATAAACAGTCTGGTAGCGGTCTTCGTCCAGATCGGTACTTTCCCGATGCAGATAGGGAGGTAGCGGAATTATTCCTGCAAAGTGGAGGATTTCTCCAAAAGCCAGGTGGCTATCCCAGGAAAACCGCACTTCGAAGGCATCTTCTATGCGTCCCAGGCGTTCTGCTTGTAGCGAGACGCTGCCCCCGGGCGTTTGGACGGAAATTTGTAACGGCCCGGTTTTCCACTTTCTGTTGTTACCAATCAGGGTTTTCCAGGTAACAGTATGCAGGGCGGAGAAATTCTGCTGATATTCTGTAGGGATTAACGGTTCCAGACAGAACACCTCGACTTCGTCCCCACGCTCTGTCGGAAAGCGCAGCCGTGCATGGATTACACGGGTATTGTTGAATACGAGTACGGTATCCGGGCCTATTAGCGAGGGCAGATCCCGGAAAATCCCCTCGGTTATTTCCCCATTTTGGTGAATCAGGAGACGTGAGGCATCCCGTTCTGCCAGCGGAAATTTGGCGATGCGGTCCTCCGGGAGCTCATAGTCAAATGCAGCAATATCTATTTCTTCAGGATTTTGGTATTTGCTTTCCGACATGGAAAAATATTTTTTGGTTGTAAAGCGTGTGGGGGTGTGTAAAAAGGCTAGAGGTTCTCCTTTGGCGGCTTACGTCGCCAAATTTTATTTTGCCGCTTTAGGCGGCGGAATACTTTTTACACAACTCCATCTTTTTACACAATTTCAAACAGTATTCGTTCAAAACTTTGAGGCTGTCTCATTAGTGTTCTGCCGCCTTCAGCGGCAGAATAAAATTTTTTCAG